>CAZSTV010000008.1:4949-34165 GCA_964609665.1 uncultured Acidimicrobiaceae bacterium | reverse complement strand
GGGCACGGCCCAAAGGGCGACAATCTTATGCATTAGCGTCCTCGTGCCCATGCCCGGCTATGCCGGGCAGCGCCCGTCCCGCCCCCCCACGCCGCGGGCGCAACACCCCCACCCCCGGGGGGCCCGCGCCCGCCGAGTCGTCGGTCGGGGAGTCAGACAGCTGGTCGGGCCGCGGACACTGCTGCCCGCCACCGCCAAGATCCCGGTCAGCATCGCCGAGGATCATGTGTTCTTCGTGGCCCATGGCCTGTGGGACCTGCCCCTACTTGAACGCCTTCGCGAACTGCGTCGCAACAACACCACCATCTCGGTGTGGATCTCCGAGGTGTGGCCAAGCGAACTGGCGGACCCCAGGGTCAGATACGAGTGCTATTCGTTGATCGACCACATCTTTGTTGCGATGGCCGAAGCCGTTGCGCCGCTGGCCGACATTGCTCCGCAATCCCAGGTCCACTTTCTGCCGCCGGCCGCTGATGTCCTCCGCTTCGCCCCGGATGACCCGATGCGCCACCGCGGCATCTCGGTGCTTGGTATCGGCAGGCGGGATGAGGCCCAGCATGAGGAGCTCAAGCGGTGGGCCGAGGATCACCAGAATCTGTACATGTTCGACACTGTCCGAGGCAGCGCGGGGGACTGGCAGGAGCATCGCGTCGCGCTGGCGGCCCAGTACCAACACGCAAACGTTGCCATCTGCAACTACGCGAAACACGACAAGCCGGAATTGATCGGCGATCTACGGCTCCCGCCTGGTCGAATGTTTGAAGGGCTGGCGTCTGGTTCGGTGCTGGTCGGGTTGGCCCCGGACCGCCAGAGCCAGGAACGGGTAGTTGGGCAGACCGTGGTGGAAGCCATCGATGCGACGCCGGGGCGGCTCTCACGTGTTCTCGACCGCTTCGAAGACCAGGACGAGGCGCGGCCAATCAGAATCAGGAATATGGCCTTGGCCTGTCGCCATCATGATTGGGCCCACCGCTGGAGGACTGCCTTTGACGCCATCGGCGTTCCGGTGCCGGTGGGGGTCCAACACCGGATTGATGATCTTGAAAAGCGGGCGATCGGCTATGAGGAGTTGGCGGGCGACCGCTACTGAGCGACTACGGCCGTGTCGCTGTCAGCAGTTGTGAGATGCCGCCGGTGAGCTGCTGACGCTCCACTTCGATGAGCCCAGCGGAATGGAGCATGGCAAGCATCTCGGCCGGGGGCGGAAGATACGACACCGACTTTGGCAGGTACGAGTACGCGTTGCGGTCCGACAGCAGGCCGCCGACCATCGGAACGACCTTGTTGAAGTACACCCCATGGCCCCAGCGCATCACCGGATTGTCCGGCTGCGAGACGTCGAGCAGGGCGATCCGGCCGCCAGGCTTGACCACACGGTGAAGCTCGGCAAAGAACGGGCCGAGTTCGACCAGGTTCCGTAGGGCGAAGCCACAGACAGCGGCATCAACGCTTTGATCGGCAACGGGAAGTTGCAACAGGTCACCCTGCACCAGTGGCGCGCCGGTCCTGGCGGCGGCCAACATGCCAAAGCTCAGATCAACCCCGATTGGTCGATGCCCGCCCCTGGTAAGTTCCACGCAGAAGTCACCCGTGCCGCACGCCAGGTCCAAGATGGTGGAATCCGGCTTGAGCTCCAGCGCTGCCTGGGCCTTGCGGCGCCACCCGACGTCCATCCGGAAGGTCATGATCCGGTTGACCATGTCATAGCGAGGAGCGATGGTGTCGAACATTGACTGCACCGCCGTGCGCTTCTCATCGCCTTGGGGCAGTTGATCGGTGGGCATTGAGGCCATGGCCCCACAGTAGAGCTCGGTCAGGGGCGAACAACGGGTCGGGCTGAAACTTCTGACACGCCGTTTCCGATGGCGCTCAGCAACGGTGTGGCTCGTCCTGCACCGTGCCGGTGGCGAAATAGTCGGTAACGATTCGTTCGACGCAGAAGTTTTTGCCGAAGGCGGTGTGGCCCTCGTCCTCGGTGATCACAAGACCCGCCGAAACGAGGGTCTCTGAAACGGTCATGGCGTTGGCGAGCGGCGTTGGGGCGTCACCGGTGGTCGACAGGATAAGGATTGGGTTCTTCGTGTTGGCGACGACCGGTTTCGGGGTCGATGTTGGAGCGGCCGGCCAGTACGCGCACGCACGCAACTCGTTTGCAAGGGCGGCACCGAAGCGCGGGGCTCGTGCAGCGAGGTCCGCCGCGAACGCATCCCACTGCCCCGATCCGTTCGGCGTGCGGCTATCGATGCACGAGACCGCGGCGTAGGCGGCGAAGCTGGTGCCGCCCACGTACAGGTCGTGAAGTCGTTCGATGCCGGAGAAGTCGCCATTGTCGGCGGCGACAAGCGCTTCGCCGTAGCGGGGCCAGAAGCGCTCGGAGTACATGGCGACGAGGGTGGCAACCTCCAGTTCCGGGCCGCCGACGCCACCCTGGGGGCCGCTCTGCTCCAGCGACGCGGCGATGCGGTCATAGGCGGCGAGGACGCCGTCCTCCGGACACGTGAGGGCCTGGCCGCAGCCTGCATCCAGGGTGACAAAGGCTCGCTCGAACTCCAGTGCCTGCTGTGCGAGCAGGTCCGGCAGCGAGAACGACGGGTCGACGACGCCGTCCAGCACCATCCGCCCCACCCGGTTGGGATGCTGTTCCGCGTACCGCAGCCCAAGTACCGTGCCATACGACAGACCGAGGTAGTGCAGGTCTTCGTCACCGACCGCTCGGCGGAGCAGTTCAAGGTCGGCAACCACCGACTCGGTGCCGAGGTGGGGGAGTAGGTCGCCGTCGGAGTCGCCGCACGCGTTGGCCAGGTCCTGGGCTGTCGCGTCGAGAGCGGCCCGCTCCTCGTCGGTGTCTGGCGAAAGATCTGGCCGTGGAGCGTCGGTGAGGTCGACGTCACAGGTGAGCGGCGAACTGAGCCCGATTCCCCTCGGGTCGAATCCGACCAGGTGATACCGCTCCATCGTCTCGTCATCGAGACGGAAACCGTTGCGGATCGCGGAGACGGTCGAGCCGCCAGGGCCGCCTAGGTTGATGAAGACCGAGCCGAGCGGATCACCCGAGGCTTCGACGCGAATCACGCCGAGGTCGATGGTCTCGCCCGACGGCTCCTGATGGTCCAGAGGGACGGTGACCGTTGCACATTGGAACGGTTCATCGCACGGTTCCCACCGCACAGGATCGACGGCGACTTCTGGGGTCGTGTCCGAGCCGGCGTCTTCGATGGACTCACTGTCTGAGGCAGAGTCGGCGTCCGCTCCGCTCAGGTCGGCTTGGTCAGGCGTGGAAGGCGCCGATGTGTCCTGGTCGAGGGACGCGTCATCATCGGCGTCTTGACCGCTGCAACCGGCCAACACCGCAACAGCGAATAGGAGGCAAGCGGCCGTGATGAATGGCCAGATCAGCCTGTGAGACCGCAAACGGTGCGGTGGGGCCGGTCTCGGCACTGGCGGCGCAGCCAACATTGTGAGATTGCTCGGGGTGAAGACTCGAGCGAGTTACTCGAACCAGGCCTTCTGGTACTCACGAGACTGGACGTGAAGCACCGCCGCGGCGAGCGCCACCGGGAACACCGAACGGTTCATTCCGAACAGAATGTTCTCGATCGGGGCGACGGTGATCAGGCTGTTGACCAGCGGCAGAATCTCGAACAGCGCTGCCAGGGATGCACAGACGGCCAAGAGCAGGTAGCCCCAGCGCTTGTTGTTTGCCGTGCCGAACGCGCCGGCTCCAAGGCCGATGTATACGACCAGCAGAATGATGAAGCCGCCGCGGCCCAGCATCCCGAAGACTGCGCTGATGTAGCCGAGGATGACGGCGGCCTGAAGCGTCTGAGGGTGGGAGCGGTTGAGCCACTGATTCATACCCTCAACAGTATGGTGGCTTCGGGGGTCAAAAACGGTTGATGTCCGCAGTTTTCACGGCTGGGTTTGGCCTGGCGAAGGCGGCGATGAGATGGTGACCGGCGTTGGCTGAGAGCCGCTGCGATCTGATGCCGCAAGCTGGCCGCACGCCGCATCGATCTCGGTGCCGCGGTTGGCTCGCACCGTGCAGTTGACGCCGTGGCGTTCCAGGTCGGCAACGAACTCCCTGATCCGTTCTCGTGGCGTTCCGACCGTTGGCCAACCCGGCGTCGGGTTGAGCGGAATGAGGTTGACGTGGGCCCGAGCCCGCTTGGCAACCTGCGCCAATTCCTCGGCATCGGAGGGCCTGTCATTCACCCCATCGATCATCGCCCACTCCAGCGATACCCGTCTGCCGGTCCGTTCCCGGAAGAGCTGACAGGCCGCTATCAGATCGGCGATGGGATGGCGGGCGTTGATCGGGACCAACTCGGTTCTGAGCTTGTCGTTGGCGGCGTGCAGGGAAAGTGCAAGCCCCACCTGCAAACCCTCCTCGGCGAAGCGAAGCATTTGAGGAACAAGTCCAACGGTCGAGACCGTTATGTTCCTGGCCCCGATGCCGAAGTCGGCGATGATCCGGTGCAGCGACTCGATCAAGCGGTCGTAGTTGGCGAACGGCTCACCCATTCCCATAAAGACGATGTTCGAGAGGCGGCGAGGGGCGGCCGCCTTGCGGGCCGCCACCACCTGCTCCAAGATCTCGCCAACTGACAGGTTGCGGTCATACCCGGCCTGGCCGGTGGCGCAGAAGCCGCAGCCCATGGCGCATCCGGCCTGGCTGGAAACACACACCGTTGAGCGGTCTTTGTAGTGCATGAGCACGGTCTCGACCTGCTCGTCATCGGGCAGGTTCCACAACCACTTGACGGTCTGGCTGTCGTCGGAGCGCTGTTCCACCGCGAGGTCCAACGACGGAGCGACGGACCGTGCGAGCTGGGCCCGGAGGGCTTTGGGGAGGTTGGATTGGTCGGCCGGCTCCGCGTTGTTGTCGTACAGGCCCTGCCATATCTGGTCCAACCGGTATGCCGGTTGATCGTCGAGCAGACGCTTGTAGCCCGCCTTGTCCGGCGTCCACGGCGAGAGAAGCGGCGCGGACTCGCCTGCCTCATGGGCCGCGGTCTTTTCGTCAGCGGTCATTTCATCGGCGGTCGTATCGGCCGCGGCCTGGTCAGTATGTTGTTGCGGTGAAGTCATCGGTTGCTCGCTGATCCCAGTTGGCGCAGCGATGAAAGCGGACTACCGCTTGGCTCGCTTGTGCCAGGCTCGATCGGTTCTGTGCTGTTCGAACCCCAACTTGTAGTAGGTCCGAAGCGCCGGCTCGTTGTCGGCTTCTACATACAGCATGCCCGTTGTGAGGCCCTGTTGAGCCAACCACGCCAAACCCGCGGCGGTCATTGGCTTGCCGAGACCCTGTCCGTGGTGATCGGGGTGGATGCCGATGGCATAGATTTCGCCGAGCGCAGGTTCACCGGCGGCGATGGGCTCGTGAATCTTTGTCCAACAGAATCCAGCCAACCGGTCACTGTCGGCCGGGTCGTCATACAGCCGGATGCCGTCCGGGTTGAACCAGGGCTGGGCCGCGGCCGCTGCAAGGTCATCGGTGGTCATGCCGCCCTGATCCGGGTGTGCGGCGAACGCCCTGTTGTTGACGGTGATCAGCCGCTCCTCGTCTTGGCCGGGCACAAATGATCTGGTCTCGAGGACCGGCCCGTCGAGGGGGAGTGCGCAGCGAAGCTGGTGGAGTGCCCGGAGCTCGTCAAAACCTTCTCGTTCTGCCAGCGAGCGGTGCCAGGATTCGGCGGGCTTGCCCCAGAGCTCAACGGTCTTCGCGCCGCTAGCGGCAATGGTGGGGCTGAGGGCCTGGTACATCGCCGCCATGAGCATCGGCGCTTGGATGCCCTCTGACCAGCTCTTGACGATGAGTGCATCAAGCTGCAGCCGATCTCTGTCCAACCCGCCGCCCAGAAACCCAATCGGTGTCTCCCCGGCGAGCGCGATGGCGGCGACGAGGTCACCGGGAGGTGTCCAGTTCAGAAAGCGGTCGTCGCGCTGTGCGGGGGCGAGGGCTCCGTCGAGCACCGCGGTGGCGTGCTGAACGATCCACTGGTCGCTTGGTCGACCCTTGCGGGACATCGACGGATCGATGATCCGGATGTCCACCTGCTGGTCGGAGTCACGGGTGTTCACACCCTGCAACGTAGCTTGAAACGGGGCGATTCAAGGGGCTCGCCAAGCGCATCGGTAGCGAGTGCAATCACCGCTGCGCAGAATTCGCAATATTTTTTGCGAATATCACCCACCTGGGAAATCGGTTGAATTAGGGTTTCATTTAACCAGGTTCCCGCCACCTGGTAGCAGCGAAAACGGGGATCCGCCGCCCCGTATCGCGCCGTCGGCGCCCCGTCTTTTCGGGGCGCCGACGTTTTTTTCGCCAGGGCTTCTCAGGGCTCAGGTAGTTGCTGACCTGCGAATACGCCGTTCCGGCGCCGTTCGCAACCGCTGAGCAACTCATCGTTGATCCCGCTGGACGTGAACACTCATCTGCAGCACCGCTGGAGGGCGGCGACCAGTGTTATAGCGGAAACTCCGACTAGTTTCTGATGTCTCTTTAGCGGTTAATGGCGTCGAATGTATTTGGAGAAGCGTCCAGGTTGTTGCAGAGTGACTGCAGGGTGAAGCTAACTGCGACCGACCCGGCGGAGGATCTTCTCCAGCCGGCGGCCAGCGGTCTGCAGTTGGCGCTCAACCTCCAACAGCTCGATCAACGCCTCATCGTCGGACCCGGCGGCCCGAGCTACTTCACCGATGCGTGATGTGACGTCATCCAACGAGGCGGAAAGTGAGCTGAGGGTGTTCTTGTCGAGAGGCATCGGGACAAACTCCTTTGGCGAGCATCAGGACAATTCGGCCCCGAGCACAGGCCGACCACGCTACCGTCGAAGCGATACTGGAGAACAAGATCGGTGCTGACACAGCTCCGGTTGCGTCGGCCCGGGCGGGCCGGTGGAAACCCGGCCTGACAGGGTCGAGACAGGAGAAACCTCGGTGCTGAACCGCCTTGATCTGCGCGGCGTCGACCTGACAGGTGATGTGGCCACAGTGCTTCCTCGGCCGAACATCGCGGGCGAAGGTCCCCGGGCTGCGGTCCGCGACATCATCGCCGAGGTTCGCGAGCACGGCGATGCTTCGCTGCTGGAACTGACCGAGCGCTTTGACGGTGTTGCCCTCGACGCGCTGAGGGTCCCCGACGCGGCACTCGATGCTGCTGTGGCGGCGCTGTCGCCGGAACTTCGAGCGGCTATGGACGCCGCCATCGACGGCATCGAGCGGTTCCACCAGCATCAGGTGCGGCGCCCGGAAGTGATCGAGACCGATGGGATGACCATCAAGGCGTACCAGCGTCCGATTCGACGGGCCGGGCTGTATGTACCGGGTGGTCGGGCCGAGTACCCGTCAACCGTGTTGATGACCGCCGTTCCGGCCCGGGTGGCCGGAGTTGCAGAGATCGCGCTGTGTGTTCCGCCGAACGCGTCCGACGGCGGCATAGCTCCGTCGGTACTGGCGGCCGCTCGCCTCGCCGGAGTGACCGAGGTGTACGCGGTTGGTGGGGCCCAGGCCGTAGCGGCAATGGCGTATGGAACGGCGTCGATTGCCGCGGTTGACGTGATCGCCGGACCGGGCAATATCTATGTCGCGCTGGCCAAACAGGAGGTGGCGGGTGACGTTGGCATCGCCGCAGCCTTCGCCGGGCCGTCGGAAGTGGTAGTCGTCGCCGATGACACCGCAACGCCCGACTTCGCGGCAATCGACGTGATTTTGCAGGCCGAGCATGGGCCGGACGGATTGGCCTGGCTGGTCACCTGGGACGAGGCGGTGGCCGATGCCATCTGCGCCAGCGGGGACGCCCTTCTGGCCGACGCCGCTCGTGCGGCCGATGTTCGTGAGACGCTTTCCGAAGGCGGCTATGTGGCCATCGTCGACGGACCGGAGGAGGCCATCGCCGTGGTCAACGCCATCGCCCCCGAACATCTTGAGCTGCAGTGTCGCAACGCCGAAGCCATGGCTGATTCGGTAGACAATGCAGGCGCAATATTCTGCGGTTCCTACTCGCCGGCGTCGCTTGGTGACTATGTCGCCGGGCCAAGTCACGTCCTCCCGACGTTCGGCTCCGCCCGGTTCGCCAGCGCCCTCACCGTTACCGACTTCGTGAAGGACCACCACGTGGTGACCGTCAATGAACGGGGCATATCCCGGCTGGGTCCGCACGTGATCGCACTTGCCGACCAGGAAGGTTTGGAAGCGCACGCCCAATCGGTCCGATTGCGACTGGACCAGCTGGACGAGAACCGCGGTGGCGGTCTGGCATCGGATGAGGATCCGTCATGAGTAGACCGCCGGTACGAGATGATCTTTCAGCCCTGACCGGGTACCACTCACCTCAGGTGGACGTCGAGGTCCGACTCAACACCAACGAAGCTCCGGAGCCGCCACCGGCTGAGTTCTCCGCCGCGGTGGCCAAGGCCGTCGAGGAGTTGGCGTGGCATCGCTACCCGGACCGGTCCGCAACCGTACTCCGCACCGCCATTGGTGCGCTGTACGGCCTCGGGCCGGAGCAGGTGTTTGTCGCCAACGGCTCCAACGAGGTGCTGCAAACCTTGCTCCTCACCTTTGCCGGCCCCGGACGCAAGACGCTCACCTTCGAACCGACGTATGCACTGCACAGCCACCTCGCCAGGATCACCGGGTCTGAGCCAGTGGCCGTCGACCGTCACGCTGACTTCCGGCTCGATCTGTCAGATGCGGTGGCTGCCGTTGCCCAAGAACAGCCCGCCATTACCTTTCTCTGTTCTCCCAACAACCCGACCGGCATTGTGGAGTCCGCAGAAACGGTGCAAGCGGTCCTTGACGCGGTGACCGCCGTCAACGGGCTACTGGTCGTCGACGAGGCATACGGAGAGTTTGCGCCGCACTCGGCCGTGGATCTTCTCGACGAAGACCGCCCGGTCGTGGTGACCAAGACGTACTCGAAGACCTGGGCGATGGCGGGGGCTCGGCTCGGCTACCTGCTTGGACCGGCCTGGCTTATCGAGAAGCTGGAGATGGTGGTCCTGCCGTACCACCTCGACTCGGTGAAACAGGCCGCCGGTTTGGCCGCCCTGGACTTCGTCGACTCGATGAACGCAAGGGTGGCAGGCATTGTCGAAGAGCGAGGTCGGCTGCAGACCGGCCTGACAGATCTTGGAGCGGAGGTCTGGCCATCGGGCTCCAACTTTGTGCTGTTCCGTCCACCCCTTCCCGGTGACGACGTGTGGCAGGCGCTGGTCGACCGATCGGTGCTGGTGCGCAACACCGCGAGCTGGGAACACCTCGACGGTTGCCTTCGTGTCACCGTTGGCACAGCGGCTGAAAATGGTCGGTTTCTGGAGGCGATGACAGACATACTGAACGGGCCATCCCCGAACGGTGGGGCGGCAGAACCAGAAGGCTTGGACACCGATGAGTGAGACCGCAGGCAGAACCGCAAAGATCAGTCGGTCCACCAAGGAAACGTCCATCGATCTTGCAATCGACATCGACGGTTCCGGTACGACCGACATCTCGACCGGCGTCCCGTTCTATGACCACATGCTCGACCAGCTCGGTCGTCATGGCGCGTTCGATCTCACCATCAAAGCCGACGGTGACATTCATATAGACAGCCACCACACCGTTGAAGACACCGCCATCGTCCTCGGCCAGGCTTTTGCCGAGGCGCTGGGAGACAAGGTGGGTGTCCGCCGGTTCGCTAGCGGCCTCTACCCACTTGACGAGGCGTTGGTCGAGGTGGCGCTTGACCTGTCCGGCCGGCCGTACTTTGCGTGGGACGTGACCATGCCTGAGGCAATCCCGCTTGGCACTCCGCCGTTCGATCCGTCGCTTGCGGAGCATGTGATGCAGAGCTTTGCAGTGAATGCGGGAATCACCCTGCATGTCACCCTCAAAGCGGGGACCAACGTGCACCACATCATCGAAGCGGCGTTCAAAGGTCTGGCCAGGTGCCTCCGTGACGCAGTCCGGGTCGAAGGAACAGATGTGCCGTCGACAAAGGAAACGCTCTAGTGCCCACGCTGGCGGTCTTGGACTATGGCATCGGCAATCTCCGCTCGGCCCAGAAGGCCCTGCAACACGTGGGGGCCGACGCGTCGCTGACCGCTGATCCGGAGTTCATCGAACAGGCGGACGGCGTTGTCCTGCCCGGCGTCGGTAACTTTGGCGCCTGCATGAACGCGCTGGTGCGGACCGGTCTTGCGGATCAGGCCAGGAAGGTCGCCGAGCGCGGTCAACCGTTCATCGGCATCTGCGTTGGAATGCAGATGCTCTTTGACGGTTCCGACGAATCTCCGGACGTGCCTGGCCTTGGTCTGCTGCCGGGGCGGATCGAATGGTTGCCGGACACGGTCAAGCGCCCGCAGATGCAGTGGAACCAGCTGGCCTGCGCCGATCATCCGCTTGTCGCCGGTTTGGACGACGAGTGGGTGTACTTCGTGCACAGCCTCTCGCCGGTAACCGACCAGAACGTGATTGCCACCACCGAATATGGGACCACCGTTGTTGCCGCCGCGGCCAAGGACAATGTGTACGCCACCCAGTTCCACCCCGAGAAGTCAGCGGCGTCCGGCTTGCGACTGCTGCGGAACTTTGTCGACATCTGCGATGCCGCAACGTCGGCGTCTGAAAGCTGAGCGCCAGTGAAGCTGTACCCGGCAATCGATCTCCGAGACGGCAAATGCGTGCGTCTCTACCAGGGCGACTACGACCGACAGACCACCTACGGCGATGACCCGGTGGCTCAGGCCAAGGCGTTCATCTCTGAGGGAGCCAGCGTGCTCCACGTTGTCGACCTTGACGCCGCTCTCACCGGGGAGCCGACAAATCGCCAGACCATCGGCGCAATCTGCGAGGCCCTCGACGTGCCGGTACAGGTTGGTGGCGGCGTCCGCACCGTCGACGCGGCCGAAGCGCTGTTTGACCTCGGCGTGGACCGTGTTGTCATCGGCACGGCGGCCATCGAGAACCCACAGCTCGTGGCAGATCTCGCGGCCCAGGGGCGTTCGGTTGTTGTCGGGCTCGATGCCCGCGGTGACAAGGTGGCAACCCATGGCTGGACCACCGACAGCGGCGAGACGGTCAGCGACCTTGCAGAACGGTTTGCGGACGCCGGAGTGCATTCGCTTGTGGTCACCGAGATCAGCAGGGATGGGACCCTTGAAGGGCCAGACGTCGACGGGCTGTCCCAACTGTTGGCAGACACACAGATTCCGGTCATTGCCTCCGGCGGGGTCGGAACGCTTGACCACCTTGTGACGCTTTCGGGCGTTGCGGTTGCCGATGGTGGGGGAGAGCGGACGTTGGCTGGCGTCATCGTCGGCCGGGCGCTGTACGAAGGAAAGTTCTCCGTCAGCCAAGCGTTGAACGTCGTCGAAGGAGCGGACGCATGAGGGTCACTCGGGTCATTCCCTGCTTGGACGTTGCCGACGGACGCGTCGTCAAAGGGGTCAACTTCGTCAACCTGCGAGACGCGGGAGATCCGGTGGAACTGGCGGCGCTCTACGACGAGCAGGGCGCCGACGAACTGGTCTTCCTGGACATCGGCGCCACTCACGAGAACCGGGACACCACCATCGCCATGGCAACCGCCGTTGCCGAACAGGTCTTCATCCCCTTCACCATCGGCGGGGGCATCCGCTCCGTCGATGACGCTCGGGCGCTGCTGCGGGCGGGGGCCGACAAGGTCTCGATCAACTCCGCTGCGGTCGCCCGGCCGGAGCTGGTGTCGGAGATCGCCACCGAGTTTGGCTCGCAGTGTTGCGTCGTAGCCATCGATGGTCGCCGGGCCCAGTCCGACGGCGAGGGTTCCGCCGATCGGCCGGACACGCCCTCTGGATTTTCGTCGGGACTCCCGTCTGGATTTCCCTCTGGATTTGAGGTGTACACCCACGGCGGTCGTAAGCCGACCGGGATCGATGTTGTCGAGTGGGCTTCCCACGTGGTGTCACTCGGTGCGGGAGAAATCCTGCTGACCTCGATGGACCGCGACGGCACCCGCGAGGGCTTCGATCACCCGATGACCAGTGCCGTCTCGGGTGCAGTGTCGGTGCCGGTCATTGCCTCCGGTGGCGTGGGTTCAGTCCAGGATTTGGCTGACGGCGTGACCGATGGTGGCGCAGACGCGGTGCTCGCCGCCAGCATCTTTCACTTTGGTGAGGCGACCATCGCAGATGCGAAAGCGGCATTGACCGCCGCAGGCGTCACCGTCAGACCAGCCTGATCTGGCTACACCTCCGCCTATACCGTCAGTTGCTGTAGGAGTTCGTCCGCAGCGGCGGTGACGACGTCAAGTCCGGTGGTGAAAAAGTGATTGGTTCCCTCCGCCACCACCAGTCGAGTGTTCTGCCATGAGGTGGTCAATTCGGTGACCTGGTCTGGTGGTCGGAAATCGTCGACGGAGCCGGTGACGATGACCGTTGGTCGAGGATCCGGCCCGACAGCCATCTCTTCCACCGGCACCACCCGTAGTGGAGGGGCGACGGCCAACCACGCAGCGGGTCGATCATCGGTGACGGCGAGCGACACGTCGGCACCAAAGCTGTAGCCGGCGACGATGAGCGGAATGCCCGGGTGGCGTGCCGACAGCTCGTCGATCGCGGCCCGGACGTCGTGACGCTCGGTCGCACCGTCGCCGTGGGTACCTTCGGATTGGCCACTGCCTCGAAAATTGAACCGCAGCGTCGCAACGTTTGCCTGCCGCCACCGGTTGAAGAGCGCACCGACCACGTTGTTGTGCATGTTGCCGCCGTACAGCGGGTGCGGATGGCACACCAGCGCGGCCGCAACCGGTGCCGCTGGCGCGGCGACCTCCGCCTCCAGGGAGACGCCGTCCTGGGTGGTCAGCGTGCAGGACTGGATCTCGGGACTGTCACTCATCTCGGCGATGATAGTGCCATCGATCGTGGTGGTTGCCCGTCGAGTTTGAGCCCCAGCCTGTGCTACGCCGAGACGCAATCACCTCTGCGAGCAATACCCTGGACCGCTCAGTAGCCGCCATGGCAGTTGGAGCACTTCGTTGTCAGGATCAGAATCGCCGTCATCCGAAGAGGAACACCAGGACGAGAGCCAGTCTGCGTCAGCGGTTGAGGCGGCGCCCGCTTCAACCGGCCAGGCAACGGGGTCCAGGCACGGCGAAAAGCTGCCAATCAAGATGCTCAATGACCGAATTTTGGTGCAGCTTGAGGGTCCCGACGCCGACCGCAAGTCCTCGGGCGGCATTCTCATCCCGGCAACCGCACAGGTGGGCAAGCGTCTCACCTGGGCAGAGGTTGTCGCCGTCGGACCGAGCGTCCGGTCGATGGAACTTGGCGATCGGGTGCTCTTCAACCCCGAAGATCGCTACGAGGTAGAGGTCGGCGGCAGCGACTACATCATCCTCCGTGAGCGAGACATCCATGCCGTGGCTGCGGAACGTCTGGATGACTCACACACCGGGCTGTACCTGTAGGTTCTCGCCCAGATCACCGGCCCTGCCGGTGGTGTACAAATTCAACAATCGGGACCGAGCGGTCGGGGTACCCTGCAAGCTATGCCAGAGGCTCAACCAATCTCGCCAACCCCCGACCAGCTCGACGCGGTCGCCTACAACGCCGATGGGCTCGTGCCCGCCATCGTGCAGGACGACCAGACCGGTCATGTGCTGATGATGGCGTGGATGAACGCCGAAACCCTGAGCCAGTCGTTGGATGAGGGGCGTACGGTCTTCTGGAGCCGCTCCCGGCAAGAGGTGTGGCGCAAAGGCGATACCTCTGGTGATCGCCAGTGGATTCGCAGCGCCCACTATGACTGCGACGGCGACACCCTGTTGTTCCGGGTGGAACAAGAAGGCGACGGCGCCTGTCACACCGGCGAGTACAGCTGCTTTTACCGGCCCTTCGGCTCGTAAGAGTTCGACCCATTCGGCCCGCTTGCGCCATCGGGGAGATCGATGACCACCACTAGAGATGAATTTCGGGCCCTGGCCCGCGACTACCGCGCCATCCCGGTGCATCGGGAGCTTCTCGCCGACCTGACAACGCCGCTCGCGGCGTTCATGCGTTGCGTTGGTGATGAGCCGGGCTTCTGCCTGGAGTCGGTGGAGAACGGTGAGCGATGGAGCCGGTTTAGCTTTGTCGGTAGACGTCCTCATGCCTCGCTGGTGGCCCGTGGCCGTGAGGTGACGCTCGTCGGCTCGCTGCCCGATGATGATCTGCCGACCGACCAGGGCATTCTGGCCCCGCTGGAGATCCTGCTCGACCGGTACCGGGCGCCGCAGCTCCCGGACCTGCCGCCACTCACCTCGGGCGTCGTCGGCTACCTCGGCTACGACGTTGTACGCGAGGTCGAAGAGCTACCGAACACCGCCATGGATGACAACGGCTACCCCGACGCTGTGCTCGATGTCATCGGTGACATGGCGGTCTTCGACCACTGGCGACAGCGGGTGACGCTCGTCGCCGTAGCGCTCCTCGGCCCGGACCCGAGTCCGGACGACATTGATGCCGCGTACGATGACGCGCTCACCAGGCTGGAACAGTTGGCGAGCGATGGGGCCAAGCCGCTTGACGAGCCGATGCTCTCCCCGCCGAACGCGAGTGAAGGTCTGGCCGCCATCGAGCCGGGCCAGTTCGATTCACCCTTGAGCAGCGACCTCTACATGGCGGCGGTCGAGGCAGCCAAGGAGTACATCAAGGCCGGAGACATCTTCCAGGTCGTGCTGTCCAAGCGCTTCGACTTTGAGTTGAACGCCGAGCCACTCGACGTCTACCGGGCACTGCGTCAGCTCAACCCGAGCCCGTACATGTACTTCATTCGCCAGGAAGCGTTGACCCTCGTCGGTTGCTCACCCGAGCCTCTGGTCCAGGTGCAGGAGGGGCGAGTGATCTCGCGCCCGATCGCCGGGACGAGGCGTCGCGGCAAGACCGACGAGCACGACCGCATGATGGCGGCCGAGCTGGCCGAGGATCCAAAGGAACAGGCCGAGCACGTCATGTTGGTCGACCTGGCCCGCAACGATGTTGGCCGCGTTGTTGACTACGGCTCGCTCACCATCGACGAGATGATGGTGCTTGAGCGTTACAGCCACGTGATGCACCTCACGTCTCAGGTGTCGGGCACCCTGGCCGAGGGTCAGAGCACCATCGATGTGCTGCGGGCCACCCTGCCCGCTGGCACGGTGTCCGGGGCGCCGAAGGTCCGGGCGATGGAGATCATCGATGAGCTGGAGCCCCGCAAACGCGGCCCGTACGCCGGTGTCGTCGGCTACCTCGATTTCTCCGGCAACCTCGACACCGCCATCGCCATCAGAACCATGTTCTGTGGCCCGAACCGAACCTCGGTCCAAGCCGGCGCCGGCGTGGTGGCAGACAGCGTTCCCGAGCTGGAAGACAAGGAGTGCTGGAACAAGGCCCAGGCCCTTCTCGCCGCCATTGAACCAGCCCGGGCGATGGCCAGAGATCGTGCGGCTCGCCGCTGAAGGTCCGGTTCGGGGCAGACTGGGACCATGGTTGACCTAGAGACAGCGGAACGCCTTGCTTTCGATTCGGTAGTGGCGGTGACGACGGAACGAGACATTCTGGTCGTCGCGGGCCCGGATGCCGTTTCCTATCTGCAGGGCCAGATCAGCCAGAACGCAGAGTCGCTTGCGGTGTCCGCCACCACATCCACGCTGCTCCTGCAGCCCCAGGGCAAGGTTGATGCCTGGATGCGGATGCACCGCCTCGCTGAGGATCGTTTCCTGTTCGACGTTGAATCCGGCCATGGCGGCAACGCTCGCGATCGCCTTGAACGCTTCAAGCTTCGGGTGGACGTCACCGTGGAACTCCTCACCGTGCCGGTGCTCCACCTGCGAGGTCCGGGATCGGCCGCAGCTGCGAGCGCTCTTGTCGCTGCGGCCCAGGACGCCGACTCGGATACGGGATCCATTGTGGTGTCGCTCGATGCCTCAGCAGCCGGGATCGATGGTGTCGACCTGTTGTCGGTTGATGGCGCCGCCGTCTCTTCCGATGCAATCGACGTTGGGCCTCCAGAGCTGTTGGACCTCATGCGCATCCGCCAGGGCCGCCCGGCCATGGGGAGCGAGCTGGATGAGTCGACCATTCCCGCCGCGGCGGGCATCGTCGATGAATCGGTTGACTTCACAAAGGGGTGCTACGTCGGTCAGGAGCTCGTGGCCAGGATCGACTCCAGGGGTAGCAACACCCCGACGAGCCTCTATGGCCTTCGCTTTGATGGGCCTGCGCCTGCCGCGGGCGCCGAGCTGCTGCTCGACGGTGCAGCTGTCGGCACGGTCACCAGCGTCGCGGATTCACCGCAGGCCGGCCCGATTGGTTTGGGGTACCTGAAGCGATCGGTCGAGGTTCCAGTAACACTCGAGGTGGCCGCCGCCGACGGCTCAACCGTTCAAGTCGAGGCCGCTAGTTTGCCGATGGAGCTTCGCTAGCGGCGGTGGCTTGAGCGTCTGCCGGCTGCTGCTCAGCACCTGGCGCGACTATCGGTAGCGCAAGGCTCAGCAACGCCCCGCCGTCGGGGTGATTGTTCGCTTCGACGTTCCCGCCCATCGCTCCGGCCAGCTCTCGCACGATCGCCAGGCCAAGCCCGGTCGGGTTCTCCGCCCGGTCCGGTTGAGCTTTCCCGGTATACAGCCGGTCAAAAACGTGGGGGAGATCCTGGGCCGGAATGCCTGGCCCGTCATCGTGAACCGACACCACCGCCATATTCTCCCGTTGCTTAACCGTCACCCGGATGGTGGAGCTGGCGAACTTGATGGCGTTGTCCACCAGGTTGGCGATGGCCTGATCGGTTCGATCCGGGTCGGCGTTGACCATGAGTGACTCGGTGCCCTCCCGAACGAGGGTGATGCTGTGCATCGATGCCTGGTTGGTGAGCCCGGCGATGGTCCGACCGACCAGTACCGACAGGTCAAACGCCCGGGCGTTGAGCCGAAACCGGTTTGCATCGAGCCGGGCCAGATCGAGCAGGTCGCCGACCAGGCGGTCGAGCCTCGCCGCATGACTGCCGATGACCACGCCGGCATTTTGGGGGTCGGTGACAGCGCCATCGGCCAGACCTTCGGCAAAGCCGGTGATGGCGGTTAGCGGCGTGCGGAGGTCGTGGGAGACCGACATGAGAAACTGGCGGTCGAGCGCTTTCGACCGTTCGAGGTCTGCCGCCATACGGTTCACCTCGTGACCAAGGTCGGTCACTTCATCCGAACCGGTGGGGTCCACTCGGACCGCAAGGTCACCGGCCGCGATTGCCGCGGTCGCCGACTGAATCTCCTTGATCGGCTCCGAGAAGCGCCTCGCCAACCAGTACCCGCCGAGCAGCGCGCCTACCAGAACGACCAGGCTCGATAGTACGAACCAGGCGAGTGTTTGAGAGGTGACTGGCCGCACCTGCTTCGACGCGAGGACCGCTATGTCGACCGGGTCTTGTCCGACCGCTGACTGCACGTTGACCGCGCGAAGACCGTAAACGGTTCCGCTGTCGGAAATCATGACGGTGCCGTCGTTGTTGAAAAGCTCGAGTTGCTCCTCATTCAGCCGGACGTCCGGGAGACTGTCGTTGTCGTTCAGCCGGCGCCGGGCAAGGCTGTTGATCGCACCGTCTTCGCCCACCGCCACCCGCTCCAACGACTCAAGGTTGAGGTTTCCCCGCGAGCCGGAGAGCAGCGTTTCGATCTGTCGAGGCGAGCGGTTCGGGCCGCTCAGGAAGTCGCTGAGCACGTTCAGGCTGCGGGTGACGTCGCGCTCAGCATTGCTCCGGGCGCTGAGCTGAGCCATCGCAAGCACACCGAACCCCACGAGGAGGATGGAGATGAGTGCGGTCGAAACCAGGGCGATGGTGAGTCGTCGTTGCATTGCGGTGCGGGCGGTGATCAGCCCAGGCGATACCCGATGCCGCGCACGGTGGCCAGCGGTAGGTCGTCGCCGAGCTTCCGTCGCAGTTGTCGGACGTGGACATCCACCGTGCGAGGGTCGCCGATCCAGTCGGTTCCCCATGCCGCATCGAGCAACTGCTGTCGGCTCAGCACGTTGCCCTGGTTGCTGATGAACGTGTCGAGCAACGCCCACTCCTGGCTTGCAAGAGAGATTTCGGCACCGTCGAGCGTGACCTCGTGCCTGCTCATGTCGATTGTCAGCGGGCCGAACTCGGTTTTGGTGGGGGTGGTCTCGGCTCGACCCCGCCGCAGGACGGCTTTGATCCTGGCCACGATCTCGCGGGGCGAAAACGGCTTGGTCACATAGTCATCGGCGCCCATCTCAAGTCCGAGCACACGGTCAACCTCGTCATCGCGAGCGGTAAGAAACAGCACTGGCACATCGCTGGTCTGTCGCAGCTCACGGCAGACATCAAAGCCGTTCATGTCGCCTGGCAGACCGATGTCGAGCACGACGAAGTCCGGTTCTCTGGCTCGGATGGTCTCCAGTCCTGAGCGGCCATCTCCCGAGAGATGCACCGTCCAGCCCTCTCGCCGGCAGTACAGGGCGAGGAGATCTCCGATGTCTGGCTCGTCTTCGACGACAACGATTGCGGTCATAGGTCTCCCGGTAACAGTACGGGCCCAATGTTAGGAGATGGTGATCACCGGAAGCGCCACGGTCACGTCATCTCGAATCCGATCTGTCTCGACTGCTCGTCAACTCGAATAGTCGGCGGAGGAGAGATATCTTCCTGGGATGTCAAAAATCTCACTCATAGCAAAGCTCACGGCCGCCGAAGGCAAGGCCGATGACGTGGAAGCGGCCCTGCACGGCATGATCGCTGCGGCCGAGGAGGAGTCCGGGTTGGAGATCTACAGCGCCCACCGTGACTCTGCAGACTCTTCGGTCTTCTACTTCTTTGAGCTCTACACCGACCAGGGCGCCCTCGATGTACATGGCAAGGGCGATGCCATGAAGCAGGCGATGGGCGCACTTGGCGGCGGACTGCTCGCCGGTCGTCCCGAGGTCAGCCTGCTTTCGCCGGTGGCGGCCAAGGGCATGGCGATCTGAGGGGCGCAGATGCCGCGCTACGGCGCAGCTAGCTCACCGTAGACTTCGGTGTGAGCTTTCTACCGAAGATCCTTGACGCACACCGGACAGCGGCCGCCAACGACACCAGATCGCTCGACGCGCTGGTGGAAGAGGCGGCCGCAGTCGGCGGCGTCCGGGACTTTGCTGGTGCCCTGCGCGACGGGTCGGGCATGGGCGTCATCAGTGAAATCAAGCGCCGCTCCCCGTCGAAGGGCACGCTGAACACCGGTCTCGACCCGGTCGAGATGTCCCAGGCCTATGCCGCCGGGGGAGCGAGCTGCATCTCGGTCCTCACCGATGAGGAGTTCTTCGGCGGCTCGGCCGCAGATCTGCAGGCGGTCAGGGGAGGTTGCGACCTCCCGGTCATCCGCAAGGATTTCACGGTTGCGGCCGCCGACGTGGCAGATGCCAGAATCATGGGCGCCGACGCGGTCTTGCTGATCGTCGCAGCATTGGATGACGCTGAACTGACCGATTTCCACGCGCTGGCCACCGAACTGGGTATGGGCGTGCTGGTGGAAACCCACGATGAGGCCGAGGTCGAGCGGGCGTTGAACGCCAACGCAACGATGGTCGGTGTCAACCAGCGTGACCTTGTGACCTTCGAGGTCGACACCGCCCGAGCGGTCCGTGTTGGCCAGATGATCCCGACCGAGCTGGTGCGGGTCGCCGAGTCGGGAATCGGTGGTCCGGAGGACATTCCGGCCCTGGCCGCGGCCGGATTCGACGCGGTCCTGGTCGGTGAGTCCCTGGTGCGCAGCGGCGATCCTGCGAAAGCGGTTGCCGATCTCAGAGCGGTCTGAGCGGGAAACGGGTCCGTGTGCAGGCCAGATTCGGAGTAACGTGGGCGCTGTGTTCGTAAAGATCTGCGGAGTGACCACCGCCGAGGACGCCCTCCTGGCGGCAGGCCTCGGGGCCGATGCCGTCGGCATGATCTTTGCGGCCTCAAAACGCCGGGTTAACAGCGAAGAGGCCCGTGACATCGTTCGGCGGCTTCCGCCGGAGGTGCTGTCGGTTGGGGTGTTCCGCAACGAGCGACCCCAACGTGTGGTCGACACGGCGAACGCCATCGGCCTTCGAGCCGTGCAGCTCCACGGCAGCGAAAGCCCCGAGGACACCCGCTGGATCGCCGAGCGTGTACCGGCGGTCATCAAGGCGTTCGCCATCGCCGATCCGATGCTACGAAGCGGCGCCGACTACGGCCCTCACCGGTTGCTCATCGACTCGCCAATTCCCGGCAGCGGTGAAGTGTTTGACTGGGGCGAGCTTGACCAGGCCGTCGGTGGACGCCGCTACATCCTCGCCGGTGGGCTGCACCCCGACAATGTCACCGAAGCCATCGAGATGCTCGATCCGTGGGGGGTTGACGTTGCCACCGGTGTGGAGTCATCACCCGGTCATAAGGATCCCGCAAAGGTCCGCCGGTTCCTGGCCGCAGCCAGGGCCGCGGTGCCCTCCCCGCATCGCGGTGCCGAGCGAAACAGGTCAATGCCGGTAGCCGAACCCGTGCCGTCCGACGCCCCGTTCGACCAGGACTGGGGCTGATCCGGTCGATGGCGATCATCGCACCGCGACCGTTCCCGCCAGAAGACCCCGATTGCGAGCTTTGCGAAGCCGCCCGCTTCACCCACTGGTACGCCGAGACCGATGACGGCTGGATAGCAGACTGCGAGGTCTGCTCGGTGCCGATGGTGGTGTGGTGGCACCACGGCACCGAACCGGACGAAACGGCCAGGGATCGGCTGTTCGCCGCGCTTGGTGCGGCCGCCGACCAGAGGTTCGGGCCGGGTGAGTGGGATCTCGACACCACGATGCGTCAGGTTCCTACCCACTTCCACGCCCACGCCAGGGACCGTCACTGGTGGGACCGACGCTTCACAAGAGCCCTGTCCCGCTACACCGGGGTTGGCGGCGAACGACAGACCTCGGGCGGGGTTCCCGGCGCCGATGATCCGGTCCAATCGGCCCCGGGTGCTAGCTGACCATGACAACGCAGTAGGCTGGAACACGATGGCATTTGTGCTCTCTTCAGAGAAGACCAACTACAAGCTGGCGAAACGGAAACTGGTCGAAAAGCCGGGCTACTTCGAGCGAACGATGGTGGTTGTGACCACCTCGACGTTGCTCATGGGCCTGCCGATCGACTGGTTCAGGACGAGGGCCCAGGTCGACCTGCAGGACGGCAACCTCAAACAGGTGGCCGTTCAGCTCTTCCTCATGCTGTTCGCCGTTGTCCGTGTGGCGGGTCGTCTCGATGACGTCATCCAGGCCATGAAGCTTGAGATCTCCATCTTCCTCTTCACCGGACTAGCCATGGCCAGCCTCTTCTGGTCCGCCGATATTGGTGAGACCATCCGGCAGTCCATCGTGTTGGCCGCCATCGCGTTCTACGGGCTGTATCTCTGCATTCGGTTCGACCTTGGGGAGATCATCCGGCTGCTCGCCATCATGTTCACGTTCAGCGCGATTGCCAGCTTGGTATTCATGGTGGGTTTTGCTGTCTACGCATACCAGCCGACGGGGGAGTGGGACGGGGTGTTCTACCACAAAAACGCCCTCGGCTTCGCCGCTGCGATCGGCATGCCCACGTTGCTGGCCGCGGCCCGCACCAGTCCTCGTTTGCGATTGGTCTTCTACAGCGCAGCGGCCGCACACGCTGTGCTCCTGTTCTTCTCCGAGTCCAAGACCATGTTCGTCGCGGGCTACGGCGGAACCGTCATGTTCATGGTGTACCGCTTCTTCCGGGGCAAGCGCACCCTGCGCGGTGCGGTAATGACCTCGATGCTCGGCAGCTCGCTGTTTGCCATTCTGTTCGCCACCGCCAATATTGCCGTGTTGGCGAGATGGCTCGACAAAGACGTGAGCCTTACCGGGCGGGTGCCGCTATGGCAGGACCTGATCACGGTCGCCACGGAGCGATTGGCCCTGGGGCACGGCTACCGCGCTGCATTCGGCGGCTACTTCAGTCCCGTGCACGAAGTGTGGATTCAACACACCTGGGAGCCAAGCCACGCCCACAACGGGTTGTTCCACATCTGGCTGGACATGGGACTCCTCGGCGTCGCCCTGTTCCTCTTCACCTTCTTCCGTGGCGTGAAGCGATCCATCCACGTAGTCAACCTCCGGCCCGATGCCGTCGGGCTCTGGCCGTTGACGTTCATGTCCATTTCACTGCTCGTCTCCATCAGTGAGTCCGGTATCACCTACACCGAAGCCGGTTGGCTGATGTACGTGGTGGCGGTCCTGTCGGTCTCCAACTACACGAAGAACAGACACCAATTCGTTGAGCCAGTTGAGGTTGAGGAGAGTCGACTCATCGACCTGGACTTCGTTGATTCCAGCCCCGCTCTAGGGGATACCAACCTCGTAGGCCCCAACGTCCGCTGACTCGGGCTCCCTGGTGAGGCCAAGGATGTCATAGGGGAGTAGTGGCTTTAGGGGGAGCGCCCGCCCGACCAACACACTTGTTGGTTCCGGTCGGAAGTCGGCGACGGCCTCGTCGACAGATGGATTGACGAGGCCCGGGTCGACCGCAAGGACGAGGTCTCGATCTCCGGCCGTTCCCGACGGTGAATCGGAGACGAGAACGTTTCCAGCGGTCTCAACGTTGTCGGACTCAGTGGCCACTATGGCGGGGTCTCCCGGTCGAGCCCATGCCAGGTTGTTGAGGAAGCGCACGTCGTTGGCCCGCCCAGCGGCAAGTTCGACGCCACCGCCCTCAAGACCCTCGGTCCACCCGTTCTGGTACGAGGTGTTGAAGAGCACATCCACCCGATTCGACTCGAACACGAGGATGCCTCGGCCCCCGTTGTCAAAAACCAGATTGTTGGCAACCAGCGTGCGGCCGGAGTAGTTGAAGTCCCGGTTCTGGTCGATGATGATGCCGTTGCCATCGGTGATGGTGCTGAAGTTCTTCCAGCGGGACTTCACCCGGTTCTCATTTCGGTACACCGCGTTCCCGACAATGCGGTCGTGGTAGCCGTCCGCAGCGGGTGGTTGCTCC
Source organism: uncultured Acidimicrobiaceae bacterium (assembly GCA_964609665.1). GTDB lineage: Bacteria > Actinomycetota > Acidimicrobiia > Acidimicrobiales > SZUA-35 > JAHELU01. The sequence goes on along the minus strand of CAZSTV010000008.1, from coordinate 11,185 downwards.
CAGTCGAGCGAGTGCCACACCGAAATGCCGCTGCCCTGAGCGGTGCTCCAGAACGCGTTCTCGAACACGGTGTTGTCGATGATCTCCAGGTTGGAAGACTCGATCGCCGATATGCCCGCAAGCGGCATCCCGGAGATGGTGTTCTTGTCGAACCGGACGTGATGGGAGCGCCGGACCGACAGCCCGACCCCGAACGAGAGGTCCTCGTTGAATCCCTCGCCCCTGACGGTCAGACCCGACACTTCGAAGTAGTTGGCCTGCACTTCCAGTGCCGTTCCCACTGTGGCAAGCAGCACCGGGCTGTGGCCTGGCGCGGGGGCCAGACGAACCCAGTCGTCGGCGGTGCCACCGTTCTTGGCGATGTAGTGGAAGTTGTCGGAGACGGTCTCGCTGTAATCGCCATCCATGAGGTACAGCGTTTGGCCGGGCTCCAGCCGGTTGAGCGCCACCTGAAGCGAGGCCCACGGTGCGTCGATGGTGTTGCCGACGTTGTCGTCGTTGCCGATGGTCGGGCTGACAAAGAACGGGTTGGGGTCAAGCGGAGGCGGAGCCTCGGTCGCCTCTTCCGGCACCGTGCTTGCGGGGGCATTGGCGAGGGGGTCCTGGATGATCAGGTCGGGACGGTCCACCCGCTCGGCGACCGTGGTGGGGATGCCGGGATCGTTGAGTTCGCTGCTGGCAAACCCGAAGGTCACGAGGAGGCAGACTCCAATCGCCAACGCAATGCGGGCAGCCCGACTCTGCACGAGCTTTCGAGCGAGCGGCAAACGTGCCACCAGTTGTCGCCACTGAACCAACAACCGTGGCCAGAGACCTTTCGGCTCCGCCTCGCCATCAGCCGGCTTGTTCTCGGGGTCGCCGATTGCGACTGTGATATCCGCCGGTTGAGTTTGGGAATCCGGAACCGCCCGCTCGCGGTCCTTGGGTGAGTGGACCTGTGGCAAGTCATCCACCCTAGCGTCCCCGCTGCGACTGGGACGCACAGCCACACGCAGTACGATGGTCGCCGATGTTAGGCTCCTCGGTGTTCTCCGATAAACGGACGATCCTGGCCGCGCTCATGGCGGTACTGTTTGTCGTCTACTGCTACGGCGCCATAAATCGTGAGCCGTATCCCGCCCCGGTTTTCCCCGGTTTCGGGAGCATTCCCGTGGACGATGACATCCAGCCCGTTCGGGTGCGAATGTTGGCATTCGAGGCCGGCGATGAGCGAGAGTTGCTCACCGCTCAGCAGGCGTTTAACGGTGCGTTCGACTCGTTCCACCCTCAGATGCTCAACAGTCTTGTTGCCGCAGGCGAGGGTGGTGTTACCGCTGATCCGGAGCTCGCAGCGTGGAGCAACGAGCGGGTCAACGCCGAGCTGAACTGGGACTGCGCTGAGGCCCTCGAAATTGTTCAGGTGGTTCCCGACGGAAGCGAAGCTGAGCAGCTGCTCGCCCGGTTTGAATTCGAGGGGTGCGGCCAGTGATCACCAAAAGCTGGACTGCCATTTGGGGCCACTATGGGCGGATCATGGATCACGGGTACCCGGTCCCGTTCACCGTGCTGAGCCTGTATCGGATCGCTATCGGCTCCTACATGCTGATACTCAACGCAATTCCCGATCTGCGGTGGATCGGCTCGTACCCGTCGGTGTTCTACGATCCTGCGCCAGGCATGCCATCGATGTGGCGAGGATTTTTGCCGTACTGGGCTCTCGTTGGGCTGGAGATTCTGCTGATCCTGGTGATCTGCGGTCTGCTGATCGGCTGGCGGACACCGGCAATGTCGATCGCCGTCACGGTCATCGGCTACACCGCCAACTCCGCGTACTTCACGTTTGGCAAGATCGACCACACCTTCATGCTCTGGATTGTCCCTGGCCTGCTGGCGTTCTCCGGCTGGGGCCGCCACTACTCGGTCGATGCGTCGAAGACGGCGCCAGCGGACAAGGACGAGATTGCGCCATCGTGGCCGATCGTCGCCGTCGGCGCGTTCCTGGCGCTGTCGTTTCTCACCGCGGCCATCCCCAAGATTGCCCGTGGCTGGCTGTCGTTTGAGACCTCAGCGGTGCGACGACACTTCCTGCAGCTCTCGTTTCAACTGGAACGAGATCAGCTTCTGGCCGGTCCGTTCATCGACTTTGAGTTCCAGCCGTTCTGGGAAGCGCTCGACTGGGCCGGTGTGGGTCTGGAGCTTGCGCTCGCCTTCGCGCTGTTCTGGCCGTTCGCTCAGCGCTGGCTGATCTTTGCCGCCTGGATCTTCCACCTGGCCAACCTGCTGCTGCTCAACATCAGTTTCTACGGGCCGCTGATGGTCTACCCGCTGTTTTTCCTGCCACTCATCAGCCCGCAGGTTGGCGCCAAGGCCGGGGAGTTCATCATGCGCCACCGGCGTCCGCTGCTGGTCCTCGTTCCCGTTCTGGCGCTCTTCGCCTTCATCGGCCAGGGCATCTGGTGGGTCGTGACACAGGACCTCCTCGGTCTGCAGGACCGGACGTCGGACCTCACGTTCTTCGTCTTCGGCTTTGCCTGGCTGGTAGTGGCGCTGGTCAAGTCCAAGGGGTACCGCCAAGTCATCGGGGCCTAAGGCCCGGACCGGTAGCGGCGTCGCCGCCTCCGGTGGTCGGGAATCAACTTGGCTGACGTGTGGTTCCGGGTACGCCGGACCGCCGAAGCGGCGGAGGGTACAGTGACCGGCACCTGAGTCTTGGAGAACCACAATGGATGCCGATATTGCGATTCTTGGCGGGGGAGCGGCGGGTCTTTCCGCTGCTAGGGAGGCAAACCGGCGCGGGGCGACGGCGGTTATCGTCAACGACGGGCCGCTGGGCGGGGACTGTACGTTCACCGGGTGCGTGCCGTCGAAAGCGGTCATCGAGGCCGCTCACGCCGGTCTGAGTTTCACCGACGCATTCGACCGTGCCCGGACCGTTGTGGACCACATTGCGTCGACCGAGTCCATCGAGCGCATCACCGAGGAGGGCATTGCGGTGATCAGCGCCGAAGGCCGCTTGGTCATGAGCAACGGTCGTCCCTCCATCGAGGCCGGCGGACAGACCATCACGCCAAAGGGCGTTGTGTTGTCACTCGGCTCGAAACCGTTCGTCCCGCCGATTTCGGGTCTCGACAGCATCGACTACCTCACCACCGAGAACCTTTGGGAACTGCGGACCGCCCCTCGCTCGCTGGCGGTGATCGGCGGGGGAGCGATTGGCTGTGAACTCTCTCAGGCATTCGCCGGGCTCGGGGTGGAGGTCACCGTCATTGAGCTGGCGCCTCGGATCCTGGCAAAGGAGGAGGTCGCAGCGGCCGATATTGCCACCGCTGCGCTGAAGCGAAGCGGCGTTGAGGTCCTGACCGGAGTGGGGGTCAGCGGTGCGTCACCACGGCCAGATGGCGTGACGCTCATGCTCGACGACGGACGAAGCATCGACGTTGAACAGGTACTGGTGGCGGTCGGTCGCACGCCAAACTCTCACCGTGGAGGCCTCCAGGAAGCCGGCGTCGAGCTTGACCGGCGCGGGTTCATCGCCAGCGGCGACGACCTCTCGACCTCGGTGAAAGGCGTGTACGCCGCAGGAGACATTTCCGGCAAGCTGCAATTCACCCACGCCGCTGACCACATGGGTCGCATTGCGGCAGGCAACATTCTTTCCAAAGTGGCGTCTGTCCGGCCAGCCACGTTCAAGCCGTCGCACATCCCCTGGGTGACCTTCCTCCGGCCGGAGATCGCCCGTATCGGGCTGACCGAGTCAGAGGCAGCAGAGCAAATAAAGGGGGCGATGGTTGCCGAGCTGCCCCTGGCAGAACATGACCGGGCGCTGACGGCGGACGCCACGGACGGCTTTATCAAGTTGATCGCCGGGCCTCGCCCGGTACTTGGCATGGCCGGTGGCGGTCGGATTGTCGGTGCGACGATCGTCGCCGACCGAGCGGGCGAGATGATTTCCGAGGTCTCCCTCGCGGTGCGACTCGGAGCGTTTACCGGCCGGCTGGCCCAGGCGGTACACCCCTATCCCACCTGGTCATATGGTCTGCCGAAGGCGGCCGCCCAATTCTTCACTACCATCGAAGGACGACAGGCTCGACCTGCCGGGGAAGAATCACAGCGCAGCATCGGTTAGGGATGTATGCGCGCTGACCAACCGACTGTCGCTATCCGTTACTTCAGAATTCTGAAGTTGCCGACGCTCTTGCTGGCGTTGAGCATGATCGCTGCGGCATGTAGTGGTAGCTCAACCGATTCAGATGACGGGGGCACCGCATCTGATGCCGTCGAGGCGTCGGACGCCGATTCTGGCGAGGACGATGCTGATTCGGAATCGGATTCCGATTCTGGTTCCGAGGCGGCCGAGGGTGACGGCGCTGTCGCTAGCGAAGAGCTGTCGAGCGGCGCGCCCGACCCGGAGTTTGACTACTCCGTGGTCAACTACGATCTTGAGTCTGCCGATTCGGCGCTGCGAGGGGACCGTCAGAATCCGGTATTCCCACCGCCGGTTATCGAGCCGAGCCTGATTCGCTCCGGTGGCGTTCCCCCGGACGGCATCCCACCGATCGACAGCCCGAACTTCGTTTCGGTTCCCGACGTCGACTTCCTGGAAGATGACGAAGCGGTTGTCCTCGTCGAGGTGGACGGCGATGCCAGGGCCTACCCGATCCAGATTCTGATCTGGCACGAGATCGTCAACGATGAGTTCGGTGACGTGCCGGTGGCCATCACCTACTGTCCGCTGTGTAACTCGGCGCTGGCGTTCGACCGGCGTTTCGGTGACCGGGTGCTGGACTTCGGTACCTCCGGCGAGCTCTACCAATCGGCCCTGGTCATGTACGACCGGCAGACCGATTCACTGTGGGCCCACTTCACCGGCCAGGGACTCGTTGGACATTTCGCAGGGGCACAGCTTGATTTCGTGCCAGCCCAGACCATTTCGTTCGCACAGTTCCGGGAGGCTCACCCCGAGGGGATGGTGCTCACCCAGGACACCGGCGCCTCCCGCCCTTACGGCCAGAACCCGTACCCGGGCTATGACTTCGAGGGTTCTGACCCCATCGGCCAATTCTTCAACGGTGAGATCGACAGGACCGAGCTGGCAAAGGCCAGGATCGTCGGCATCAACGATGACGCCGGATCGGTGGCGGTGCGTCTCGCCGACCTGGCGGAGCAACCGGTTATTCCCGTCACCGATGACGGACGCAACCTGGTGGTGTTCCACCTACCCGGTCTGGCTTCGGCGCTGGAGAGCGGCGAGGTTGGCGGCGGTCGAGACATTGGGCAAACCGGCGTCTTCACCGCAGCGGCGGCGGACGGCACTGCGCTCACCTTCACCTCCGACGGTGAAACGTTCACCGACGATCAAACCGGCAGCACCTGGAACGTGCTTGGTCAGGCCATCGATGGTGAGCTGGCCGGAGAGCGCCTCGAGCCGATAAACCACCTCGACACGTTCTGGTTTGCCTGGGCAACGTACCGACCGGGCACCGTCATCGTCGAGGTCTAGGACCACACTCAGCCGCTCCGGCTCGGACCATCCAGCACCAATACCGAGCCGGTAAAAGGAAGAATCGGAGCGACTACGCAGGGCGTAAGTCGCTCCGATTCGTCAATTCTCAAGCAATGGCGCAAGCAATGCCGACACGCCGGATCGATGCGCCGGATCGAAGTGCGGATCGATGCGCCGGATCGAGGTGCCACTCTGATGTGCGCAGTTCTATTTGCGGGTCAGCTCAGCTCGATCGCCCGGTTCACGCCGGACACCATGGCCCGCAGCGACGAGGTGACGATGTCGCTGTGGATGCCAACTCCCCACAGCTCCTGGCCCTTGACCTGCAGCTCCATGTAGCAGACGGCGTTCACGTCGGTGCCTGAGCCGATGGCGTGCTCGTGGTAGTCGAGTACTCGCACATCAACGCCCAGCCCGCTCGACATGGCGTTGGCAAACGCCTCGATCGAGCCGCCTCCGTCACCGTCCACGTTGATTTCTTCACCGTCCACTCGAAGCCCGGCGGAAATCCTGGCCCGGTCCGCACCTTCGGCATTCTGCGATGTGGTGAAGGTGACAAGCTCGTACGGCTTGGTGCTCGTCAGGTAGTGGGCCTGGAACTCATCCCAGATCTGTGACCCGCTGATTTCCTTGCCGGTGGTATCGGTGATCTGCTGGATCACCCTTGTGAACTCGATCTGCATGCGACGAGGGAGATCCAACTCCTGCTCGGTCTTCAACAGGTAGGCCACCCCGCCCTTGCCGGACTGGGAGT
>CAZSTV010000008.1:2046-4939 GCA_964609665.1 uncultured Acidimicrobiaceae bacterium | reverse complement strand
ACCCGGATCACATCTTCATAGGTGCGACCGACGTCTTGGGGGTCGATCGGCAGGTAGGGGACCTCCCAGAGGGTCTGCCCGGTCTGCTTCATTGCGTCGAAGCCCTTCTTGATGGCGTCCTGATGGGAGCCGGAGAAGGCGGTGTAGACCAGGTCACCAACGTAGGGGTGGCGAGGGTGGACCGGCAGCTGGTTGCAATGCTCGGCCACACGACGCAGCTCGTTGATCTGGGTGATGTCCAGGTGAGGGTCAACGCCCTGGCTGAACAGGTTGAGCGCCAGAGTGATGACGTCAACGTTTCCGGTCCGCTCTCCGTTGCCGAAGAGCGTGCCTTCGACCCGGTCGGCGCCTGCCATCACGCCGAACTCGGACGCGGCGACGGCGGTTCCCCGGTCATTGTGGGGATGCAGCGACAAGACGATGGAGTCACGGTCCCTGATGTTGTGGTGGAACCACTCGATCATGTCGCCGTAGATGTTTGCGGTGCTCATCTCCACCGTCGCCGGCAGGTTGAGAATGAGCGGGTTCTCCGGCGTCGGCTTGAAGACGTCCATGACCGACTCGCAGATTTGCTTTGCGAACGGCAACTCGGTGCCGGTAAAGCTCTCCGGCGAGTACTCGTATCGGATGACGGTGTCACCCATGCGAGCCTCGTTTTCGACGCAGCGCTTGGCGCCGTTGACCGCGATATCGGTGATCCCTACCTCGTCGAGGCCGAAGACCACTCGCCGCTGCACCGTGGAGGTGGAGTTGTAGAGGTGGACGATGGCTTGCTTGGCGCCGACCAACGAGTCAAAAGTGCGGTCGATCAGCTCGTCGCGGGACTGGGTCAGCACCTGAATGGTGACATCGTCGGGGATAGCGCCGTCCTCGATGATCTGGCGGACAAACTCGAAGTCGGTGTCGGAGGCAGCAGGAAAGCCGACCTCTATCTCTTTGAAGCCGATCTCGACGAGCTTGTCGAACATCATCCGCTTGCGATCCGGGTCCATCGGCTCGATGAGCGCCTGGTTGCCGTCACGCAGGTCAACGCTGCACCACAGCGGTGCGGTGTCGGTGACCACGCTCGGCCAGGTGCGGTCCGGCAGTTGGACCTGAGGAAAGGGCTGGTACTTCTCTATCGGCATACGTTTCATTGGTGCTCCTACAGCGGGCGCTGTCCTAAGCCTAAGCCTGACAGGGCAGCTGGTCGATTGCGGGGATCGATTGCGGGAATCGATGCGGGTGTGCGTTCTGTCTTGGGTTGTTCTGGGAGATACCGTCCGGAGGTTTCACCGAACGAAACGGGGAGCCGAACTCACCAGCAACCAGTGGACGAGCCCTACGAGCGGGCCATGCCACGACCGATCAACCGATCGGGTGTGAGTGATGCGTTGAACTCCGAGATGGGGTTACCCGACGCGCTTGATTAAGCGGCCGGGCCCAGAAGTCGGAGGTCAAGCAAATTTGACACGTCGAAGAGCCTAACAGAAATGACTCCAGCTGTCACCGGGAAACTCGTTCAACGGGCACGGCGCCCACTGGCTACGGCGGTGAGCGGGTGACCTCAGTCAGCCGATTCGGTCATCATCTGGTCGCTGAACTGACGGAGCGCGTCCATTATCTCGGGGTCGACGCTCTTTCGCCTACTGGCGAGACTGGCCTTGATGCCGAGATACACCTGGGACTCCCGGTCACATTCGGTGCACGATGACAGGTGGCTGGCGACCTTGCGAGCGACTTCCTCGTCGGTCTCACCGTCGAGGTAGGACTGCAGCACCTCGAGGATTTCCTCACATGACTGGCCGCCACGAAGCTTGTTGAACAGGCGCATCATCTTCATACCAGAACCTCTTTGTCCAGTCCGGTGGTGTCCAGATGGTCCCGTATCCGTTTGCGTGCTCGATGCAGGCGGCTCATGACGGTCCCGACCGGAATGTCGAGGAAGTCGGCCGCCTCTTGATAGGCCAAGCCGTTCAGATCCACGAGTTCGATAACTTCCCGGAACTTCTCCGGCAACTCAGACAGCGCCCGTTCCACCGCGGCGTCGAACACCGGGTCGACCACAAGGCTCTCCGGGTCGGCCTCATCGGCAAAGTCCTTCGACCGTTCGAACGTGGCGTCGGGGTCATCCAGGAGGTCGGGCTTCTTCTTGCGAGCCCGATTGATGTTGGCGTTTCGCATGATGGTGAGCAGCCAGGCTCGGGGGTAGCGGCCGTCGAAACGGTCGATGGCCCGAAACGCCCGGAGCAATGTGTCCTGCACCAGGTCCTGGGCCTCGGCGTCGGCTCGGGTCAGCGACCATGCAGTTCGGTAGAGCACGTCAAGCTCAGGCAGGACGTACTTCTCGAATGCCAGTTGGCTATCGGTCTTGGCTGGAACCATTAGTGCGACCATCTCCTTGTCAACCAGCGAGGTTGGAGGTTCATTCCTCCATTCTCGCACCTGATGTTCACTGTTGCGCCGTACCGGAACCGATCAGGCCTTTTTGTTTGGTTGTTCATATTCTCTCAAAAGTCCATGATCGAGGCACGTCACCGTCGTAGGGCATGGTCCCATGAAACGGCCGGGGGTCGTCGTCGAACACCAGCGGAACGAAGTGACGGTCACCGGCCCACATCGGCAGCTCGGTTTCGGCTGCGGCATCTGCACCGCTGCAGGCGGCGACCAGCTGTGACCTCGCAACCCATTCAAGGGCTCCCTCATCGTTGTGATCTGGCGGCTCGCCATGCCACTGGTCGACCAGAAAGATGAACGCCAACCACTGCTCGCGTTTCGGGCCGAAGTTGGTCCAGGTGATCGTGCCCCGCATCGAGAAGCGGGACAATTCCACGGTCGCCTCTTCCATGAGTTCTCGCCGGAGGCACTCGGTGACCGATTCGTGGGGGGGGCGCGTGGCGCCCCGCCCCGTGAC
>CAZSTV010000008.1:0-2036 GCA_964609665.1 uncultured Acidimicrobiaceae bacterium | reverse complement strand
CTTGCCGCCGAGCCCGTTCACCTTGCCGAAGTGATCATCATCGACTCGCGCGTTTCGGCGGATCATCAGGACGCTGTCACGGTCGCGATCCCACAGGTATGCCAGGGTCCCAACTATCGGTGTGAACGCCATTATCGAGCGAGGCTAGCGCACCGGAAGCGGCGCCGAAGTGGTGATAGGGCTGGGAATGAGTGGGAATCACCCAAATTTCGTTGCCTGTGGGGTTCTGTCGCAGAGATGCCTCAACCAGCTCCAACAGTGACTTTCTCCACAAAACAGATACAGATCAAAATTACGATGCGGTCAGGAGGGGGGTCTATGTGGGTAACCGCCGAAGTGTCAGTATTCTAGCGGGTTTTGCCCGTAGGTCGTCCAGTGCTATCCACAGCACCACAGGGCGACAATCCACACGTTCGTGAGCAATGGTGTGCCCTTTGTCATTTGGAGCCGTGGCGAAGAATCGCACTGCTGGCGCGGGTTGATGGCCATGAAAGATCGCTAAATCCTTGACTTTGTGATTCGCTCAGGCTCCACTTTCCAGGTCTCCCCGAATTGGCGGGCGGACAAGAATGAAGGAGTTCGCATGAACAAGACACAGCTGATTGACGTGGTCGCCGATCGAAGCGGAGTCTCGAAGAAGGACGTAGAGGCCTCCATCTCTGGAATGCTCGATATTGTCGCCGAGTCCGTCTCGAAAGGTGAAGACGTCACCATCCAGGGTTGGCTCAAGTTCGAGCAGGTAACCCGCAAGGCTCGCATGGGTCACAACCCGCAGACCGGTGAGAAGATGCCGATCCCAGAGTCAACCGCCACCAAGGTGAGCGCCCTTACCAAGCTGAAGGCTGCAGGCAAGGGTTCCTGATCGTCTTCTCTCCCGCCGGGAGAAGCATCAATTCAGCCGAGCGCCCCGGGTCGACGGAGTAATCCGTTGGCCACGGGGCGCTCGTCCTGTTTGGGCGCTGTGTCCTCACCATGGCCGACAGTCGATCATGGCGGGGCCCCAGCGGCATTGGGTCGGCCTGTAGGCCTACTCGACAGCCACGACGGGGTCCGAGCCTCGGGCGACTACCATGCCTGCTCATGCGTGGTCGAAGTCTTCCAGTGCCGTGTCGCCATCGAGGAACGAATGGGGCAACACGATGACCCTGCCAGCCCCCAAGAGCCTCCTGCCTCATCGGGAGCCGTTTCTCTTCGTTGACGAGCTGGTAGAGCTGGTCCCAGGCGAGCGGGTCACCGGCACGTGGACCCTTACCGGCGACGAAGACTTCTTCGCCGGTCACTTCCCGGGGCGCCCGACGTTGCCCGGCGTACTCATGCTCGAATCGCTGGCCCAGGTTGGGGCCTGCGGCGTCCTCTCCGAGCCTCGCTTTGAAGGCAAGATCCCACTCTTCGGCGCGGCAGCGAAGGTCAAGTTCAAGCGTCAGGTGACACCGGGGGACACTCTTGAAGTCTCGGTGGAGCTGACCAGGCTTGGAGCGCGCGCCGGCAAGGGTCGAGGCGTCGCCACCGTCGCCGGTGAGACGGCCTGCGAGGCCGAACTCACTTTCGTGATCGTCGACGCCTAGCGGAGCCACGCGGGCATCAATCGGCGTGGTCGGCTCGCTGCGGTTTGTGGATGCGGTGGCGCTCTGTGAAAATCGTCTGACAGTGTCAGGTTGGGCTGGATGCTGCACGGCCGCATCGGCCACACTTGTGTTGGACCAAGGAGCATTTGTATGACCGAGATGGCCGAAGAGACACGTCAGATCTTCAATCCGGACGTTGTTACCCCCGAAATGGAGATGGCGGAGAAGGGTAAGAACGCACCCGATGCATCGGATCTGGCGGTTGAGGACATCAACCCGGTGAACCCCCATCTCTTCAAAGAGGATCGGTGGCAGGAGTACTTCGCCCGGCTCCGGGCCGAGGATCCGGTTCACTTCAACGAGTTGGAAAGTGCCGGACGGTTCTGGTCGGTCACCAGCTATGACGACGTCCGGGCCGTCGACGGCGACTGGGAGACATACTCCTCAGCCGAGGGCATCACGCTTGGCCTT
>CAZSTV010000007.1:50053-55123 GCA_964609665.1 uncultured Acidimicrobiaceae bacterium | reverse complement strand
GCGTTCAGTACGGTCATCGCCGCAGCGCTGCATCCCACAGATCGCAGCGCTCAGTCTCTACAGCCCATCCCGGCCACCGTGGTGGCCAAATGGCCGCTCGACGGGCCGAACGGTCAGGCCGCCATCGACACCGGTGCGTGTGGACGGGAGGCGCTGGCGTATCGGGACCTGCTCATCGATGCACCAATCGCCACCCCGACGGTCTATGCCGTCCATCAACCGTCCGCTGCGCCCGACAAACCCGGCGTCGATGGCTCGGTGGACTTGCTCCTCCAGGACCTGACCGGCCATCGGGCTGCCGATCAGATCGACGGCCTGACCACCACCGACGCAATCCGAGTTGGCGAAACGCTTGCCACCTTTCACCGTGCCTGGGCGGACGATGACCGTCTCGCCGCGCTGCCGGTTCGGCGCAACACCCTCAGCGTGCTCCCCATGGAGCGTCTCCGGGCCGGGCTGCAGTACCTCGAAACTGGCTGGGCCGAGGAGATCGACGATGTGGAACGGTCCCACTTTGCGGGGCTACTCGACGCTGCCGATGGACTGATCCAGCGATTCGCGGCGATACCTCCGACGCTGTGCCACGGAGACCCGAGGGCCGACAACCTGGTCTTCGACAGCGACGATCACCCGGTGCTCTTTGACTGGCAGCAGATCGCCGTACAGTTCGGCGAGGCCGACCTTGCGTGGTTGGCGGCCACCAGCCTGGCCCCCGACGCGAGACGATCTCTCGACCGTGACCTGGTGTCGGCCTACGGCGGAGACTTTGACCGCTACCGACTTGGCATGGCGTTGCCCGGTATGGCGGTACTGCTCCTAGCCCAGCGAGAACTATCGACCGAACGAGCCCGCCGCTTCGTCAAGGTAAGCCTGCAACGCATCGCCACAGCCATCAACGACCTAGAAGTCACAAACCCCTAAACCACCACCCAAGTTATGGCCCCCCAGGGCCAGAGCCCGCTCAGCGACCACCATCCAACGCCGACCAAGTTATGGCCCCCAAGGGCCAGAGCCCGCTCAGCGACCACCCACCAAGTTATGGCCCCCTAGGGCCAGAACTTGCGAAGTGAGGGCGCAGCCCGAACGACTCGAACAGACTCGAACAGACTTTACTCCGGCAGGAAATCCTCGGGATTGACGTCTTCGAGGAACTTGCGCAGCTCCTGCACCATTTCCTCTTCGTCGCCGGGCGAGTCCTCGGTCTCGTCCTCTTCGATGCCGGCTTCTTCAATCAACGCCTCTTCGGCGAAGATCGGACTTCCGGTCCTGGCTGCGAGCGCAATCGCGTCCGATGGGCGGGCCGAGATCGTCTGAACACCACCGTTGCCGTCACGCAGGTACAGCTCGGCGTAGAAGGTGCTGTTTCGCAGTTCGGTGACCACAACACGCTCCAGGGCCGCCCCGAGACCATCGATGACCTCAGCGAACAAGTCGTGGGTCATCGGTCGTGCCATGGGCGTACCGGACAGCGCAAGGTCGATGGCGTGTGCTTCCGGACCACCGATGTAGATAGGAACAACGCGGCGTTGCCCGCTGGTTTCGCGGAGCAGAAGAATCGGAGTATTGGTTGGAAGTTGAACACGAACTCCCACTAACTCCATCTCGATCGTCATCTCGCCTACGGTAGCTCAGTTCCGGCCCTGGAGTCTTAACAGAAGCCCCTAGTTTTCGTGAGAATCACGGAGAAATCAGCTTTGACCACTCAGCGCGAGGTACACGAGTTTGAACTTCCCCACCTGGACCTCGTCACCGTCGTTGAGCACGGCGGTTTCGACCCTGGTCTGGTTCACGTAGGTCCCGTTGAGGCTGCCGGCGTCTGAGACGTGGAACCCTGCACCGACTCGGCGAACCTCGGCGTGGCGTCGAGACACGGTCACGTCGTCGAGAAAAATGTCGCTCTCGGGGTGGCGGCCAATGAACACCTCGTCACTGTCCAGCGCAATTCTGCTGCCACGCTTCGGCCCCTGACGCACCACAAACATTCCAATGGTGCCTTCGGGCATGTCCGCCATCTCCTCCTCGGAGATGATGACCGGCTCTAGCGACGCCGTCGGATCGTGTGCGCTCGTGATCTCGTCGCCGGGCACACCGACTTTGAGCTGCGCCCCACATGAGCTGCAGAAACGCGCTCCGAGCGGGTTCTCGTACCCACAGGACGTACAGCCGGAATCCATCGTTACCCCTCCGTCAGGCCGGCATAGGCCTTCGCATCGAGCAGCGAATCAGCGTCAAGTTCACCGGCAAGCTCGATGATGCAGATCCACCCTTCCCCGTAGGGGTCTGAATTGAGCCGCTCCGGCTCATCGCCGAGGTCACCGTTGACCTCGACCACCACGCCGTTCACCGGTGCGTAGATGTCAGAAACAGACTTTGTTGACTCCACTTCGCTGATCGAGTCACCGAGGGTGACGGTGGCGCCAACCTCTGGCAGGTCGACGTAGACCACATCACCCAGCGCGTCCTGGGCGTAGTCGGTGATCCCGATGCGAACCCGGTTGTTTTCCTCAACCTTGATCCACTCATGATCGGAGGAGTAGCGGAGATCATCTGGGGTGAGCATTGGCTCTACGCTAGCGGAGATGGACCCCACTATGCGGCACTGCGGCCGCATGCGGCGCCCTTCGGTTCAACGCTCGGCCAGGCCGCTACGCGCTGCGGGCACATACTGGAAGATGGCGGAATACCAGCTATATCCCAGGCCGGGAATCGCAAACAGCCACGCCAGCCATGCCAGCACCGGTGCATAGCTGAGCGTGCTGGCGGCGCCCAGGAACATCGGAAAGGCAAACATCAGCAGAAACGTGCCGGTTTTGCCCTCCCAGGTGACCGGGAACCGGGCCACTCCGAGGGCACCGAGCACCAGCGCTGCCACAGCGACTAGCCCTTCTCGGGCAATGGCGAGCACAGCGACGATCAACGGGATGGAGCCGTCGATTAACAAACTGGGGATGGCGACGAGGAACAGGAGGCGGTCGACGGTCGGGTCGAACAGCGCTCCGAGCTCGGTGGCCTGGTCGAACTTCCGTGCGAACCACCCGTCGACCCAGTCTGTCGAACCGAGTGCGGCCAGCAGCCAGGCTGCGGCGGCACGGTTTTCTCGGCCGAACAGCAACCATACGAACAGCGGGATACACAGCAGTCTGGCGAAGGTAATTAGGTTCGGAATGGTGAACGCATCGCGAAGCTCAACGCCGTCCAGCGGCGACTGGGGCCCGGCGGCCTCGTCGGTCGGGTCAGCCTCGGACATAGAGCGCCACTCCGGCGGCATCGAGGTCCAACTGAAAACCGAGCTGGGCCATGTCGCTGTGGAACGCCTGACGCTCCGCGACGGATCGTTCCGGAATCTCACGCTCGACAACGAGCACCGCTCTGGTGAAGGCGGGGAACCCCATCGACACAGCGGAGGGCTGGCTGTCGGTCGGCAGCGGGTACAGCCACGGTCGTTCCGAGAGCGCTGGCAGCGCAGATGGTGACGCTCTAACCGGCACGTCTTCGTCCAGTCGATTAACCGCACGGTTGATCGCTCGGTCGGTGGCGTCGAGCTCGTTCCAATCCCACGGATTCTCATAGGGCGAGGTAACCGACGTGCTGACAAACAGCAGGATGGAAGCGGCGGTGAGCGTTGTCAGCAGCCGCACGTCGAGAAAGACTCTGTCGACGCCCATGTTGCCGAGCCGGGTGAGGGCAAACGTTGCGGCAATCATCACAAAGGCGAGCAGCATCGCGCTTCGCTCGGCGAAGGCGTTGTCCTGCGAGGTGCCTACGAACAGGTACAGGCCGCCGAGCGGAAGGGCGGGCAGCAGGTAGCGAAGCGAGAGCAGCGGCAGGAAGATCACCGGGGCGAGCAGCGCAACGATGAGCGCAAGGTTCTCCTGGGCAACTACGGCCTGGAGCGAATCGACCGGGTTTCGCAGCGAGGACAGCGCAACCTCGCCAAGGGTCTGTCCGTTGTAGCCGCCGCCGGTCACCCCGCTACCGGTTTGAGAGAGCAACGGTTGACCAACCAACAGCAGGCCGAGTGACCAGACAAACCCAACGCCGAGCGTCCATACCCCGGCTCGCCGCTCACCGTCGCCGAGCAAGACGAATCCCCAGAGGGCGACGGCGAGACCGAGGTCGGCTCGGCACGCCAGCACAAAGGCGACGCAGGCCCAGTACCAGAACCAGCGCTTCGTCTTGCCGAAGTAGGCAAGCCCGATGATCGCCGGGACTGCCAGCACCACCGGGTGAAAGTCATCAATGGCCAACCGGTGGGTCGCCGGATGCAGTGCATAGGAAACGATCAGCGCCGACGCGGCACCGATCCGCAGCTTCGCGACCTGACGGGCCAGGCGCCACAGCGGAAAGACAGCGACACCGAGGGCCAACGCCTCGGCAACGATGAGGACCTTGGCGGGCGGCGCCAACACGCCGATCGCTGCCAGGGGGTACAGGACGAAGGACCACCGCAGTTCGAGCACATGCACCTCGGTGCCAAACACCGTCGGCCGAGGTTCGATCAGGTCGCCGAGCAACCAGATGGACTGGCTGTAGCCGGCAAGGTCGACACCGGCGTTGAAGCCCGCTAAACGGTCGAGGCCCAGTCGGGCCAACCACACCGTGAGCGCAACGCACACCAGGCTGGGAATCCAGCGGTCGCCGGGACCGCCTTCGAGGCGGGCCTGAAATCGGACGATGGCCCGCTCCAGTCGACGCTGGTACGGGATTTCACTCATCGGCGAAGAGCTCCGGCGTTGCCGATCCTGCGACATCCGGATCTTCGTCGGCCGCGTCCGGCAGCGGTGTGATCAGCTGCTCGCCCTTGTTGCGAACGTTGTTGACAGCGGTCGAGACCGGCTGCAGCGCCAGGAGGTCATCGGGTGCGGGTTTCAGCAGCGTCGCTATGTAATCCATGTCGGATTCGGGCGAGAGCCAGTCATCCCACACCGACGGGGCCAACAAGACAGGCATCCGGTTGTGGATCGACTCCATCGTCTTGTTTGGCGTGCAGGTCAAGATGGTGCAGGTCTCAATGGTGTCTGCATCCTCGTCGATGGTCTTGCCATCTTCGAGGCGGGGCTTGATGCCTTG
>CAZSTV010000007.1:43196-50043 GCA_964609665.1 uncultured Acidimicrobiaceae bacterium | reverse complement strand
GGCTTCCACCGCTCCCACATCCCGGCGAAGACGATGGGCTCACCGTCGGGCCGGTGGATGAAGTACGGCTGCTTGGCCTTTTGGCCGGGCACCTTGGCCCACTCGTAGAAGCCGTCGGCGGGGATGAGACAGCGCCGGGTCTGGTAGGACTTACGGAACGCCGGTTTCTCAGCCACGGTCTCCGCCCTGGCGTTGATCATCTTCGAGCCGATCTTCAAATCCTTGGCCCAAAATGGCACAAGCCCCCACCGCAGCGCCTCGATCTGGCGTTCGCCTTCGGCGGCCCGAACGACGTACACCTCATTGGTCGGTGCCACGTTGAAGCTCGGCTCTAGGGGCGCATCCGGCTCCTGCGCGCCGAAGTAGTTCGCCAGCTCGTCGGGCGGCGAGGCAGAGACAAACCGGCCACACATTCCTAAAACGCTACTACCTGAGATGGCGAAACGATCGCATTGGTCAGAACTATCGCATTCGCTCAGGCCTGCCAGCGCTCGGACATGGCGTAGTCACTCAAAGCGACCCGTGGTCCGGCGATGACCGCCGGCGGCTCCATCGACTCGGGGTAGCCGAGCGACACCAGCATCGGGGCTTCCACCTCGTCGGGGATCCCGAGGGCCTCACGGACAACGTCCTGGTGATGCAAGGTGACCGGGCAGCTGGTCAGGCCGACGGCGTTGGCCGCCACCATCAGGTTCTGGGCGTGGCGCCCAATGTCGAAGAGTCGCCGGGGTCCTGCATCGGCGGTGACGGTCATGACCACAAGCACCGGTGCCTCATCGATCCAGGCCGCATAGTCACCGCCTGCCTTGAGCGCCACCTTGGTGTCACGGTCGGTCACCGTCACCACCCGCACCGGCTGCACGTTCTTGGCCGAACCGGCAAGCCGGGCAGCGTTGAGCACCCGGTCGAGGACCTCCTGGCCCACCGCAGCTTCGGTGTAGCTCCGGGTGTCCCGCTTGGTGAGAATTGCTCTGAAGGCGTCCATATCGGACGTCACACTAACCGCCGGCCAGGGTGGGGAGGAAATGAACCTCGGCCCCGTCGGGTAGGTCCTCGTAGATCGCGTCGGGGAGGATCTCGCCGTTGATCGAGACCGAGGTGCCTTCCGCCAGCCGCTCCCCCATTCCCGGGAACCTGTCATCGAGCGCCTTGATGAGGCGGCGAACGCTCGCCGCCTCAACCTGTACCTCGGCTTCGCCACCGGTCAGGTCCCGGAGCGAAGATCCAAAATGGACTCGGATCATCGATGCGTCCCGGTTCAGCCTGCCTCGGCGGCCTGGTTTAGCGCATCGAGTAGCCGTGGCGGCGACATCGGCAGGTCTTCCATGCGGCAGCCGGTTGCGGCAGCGATGGCATTGGCCACCGCGCCGAGCGGCGGCACGATGCCGACCTCACCAACCCCTCGCACCCCGTACGGGTGACCGGGGTTCGGCACCTCGACGACGACCGTGTCAATCATCGGGAGGTCGGACGCCACCGGGATGCGGTAGTCGAGGAAGCTCGGGTTTGCGAGGGTGCCGTCGTCGTTGTGGATGTACTCCTCGTTGAGCGCCCACCCGATGCCCTGGACAACCCCGCCCTGCATCTGCCCCTCGACGTAGCTGGGGTGAATGGCGGTGCCTGCGTCTTGAGCGGTGGTGAACCGGAGGATGGTGACGACACCGGTCTCGGGGTCAACCTCAACGTCACACAGCTGGGTGGAGAACGCGGCCCCGACCCCTCTGGCGTTGAGCGATGCCGTCGCCGAGATCGGACCGCCGGTCCGGCCCGACTTCTGCGCCAGCGCCTCCAAGGTCAGCGGGGTCTCGCTGCCCTTGGTGTGCTGGGCCTGTCCGTCAACCCATTCGACCTCGTCGGCCTCGCAGTCCCAGGTCTTGGCGGCCCGGGCCTTGAGGTCGTCTTTGATCATCTGGCAGCATTCGACAACCGCCGCCCCGGTGGCCAGCGTGACCCGGCTACCGCCGGTCACGTCGTTGAAGCCAACGGTTTCGGTATCGGCAACGATCGACTGGATGTTGGCAACGTCGATGCCCATTTCCTCTGCCGCCATCAGGCCCATGGACGCCCGGCTTCCACCGATGTCCGGGGAACCGACAACGACGGTCATCGTGCCGTCCTCGTTGACGTGAACGGTCGCGCTGGAGTTCATGCCGGCGTTGAACCAGAACCCGCTGGCAACACCGCGGCCCTGATTCGGTCCGAGTGGGGCGCCGTAGTGCTCGTGGCTCTTGATGGCGTCGAGCGTTTCGACGAAGCCGATCTTCGGGAACTTGGGGCCGTAGCTGGCTTCGGTGCCCTCCACGACGGCGTTCTTCAAACGGACCTCGACCGGGTCCATGCCGATGCCCTGCGCCAGCTCATCGACGACGCTCTCCACTGCGAAGGCAATCATGGGAGCGCCCGGGGCGCGGTAGGCGGCAACCTTCGGTTTGTTGACGACCACGTCGAACCCTTCGATGAAGAAGTTCGGGATGTCGTAGATAGCAATTGCGGTCATGCCCGCAGCACCGACTGGCGAGCCGGGGAACGCCCCCGCCTCATAGGCCATCCAGATGTCGGCCGCCGTCATCTGACCATCGTTGGTGATGCCCATCTTTACGGTCATCTTGGTACCGGACGCCGGGCCCGAGGCCCGGAAAACCTCATCGCGGTCCATGACCACCCGTACCGGCCTGCCGGACTTCACCGACAGCTGCACGGCGAGCGGCTCGAGGTAAATGACGGTCTTGCCGCCGAACCCGCCACCGATTTCGGCTGCGGTGACCTTCAGCTTTGACGGCTCCCAGCCGAGCACGCTGGCGGTCTGGGTCCGCATGGAGAAGTGGCCCTGAGAGGAGCACCACAGGTGGGCTCGTCCATCCTGGCCCGCATCGGCGACCGAGGCGTGCGGCTCGATGTAGCCCTGGTGAACCGGCTTGGTGGTGAAGGTGCGCTCCACGACCACGTCGGCATCGGCAAAGCCCTTGTCCAGGTCGCCGCGCTCGTGGTTGATGCGCGACGCAATGTTTGACGGCTCTTCCGGTGCCGGGTCCATACCGCGGGTCTTGAGGTCCGGGTGCAGGAGCACGGCGCCGCCGGCCATGGCGTCGTCGACGTTGAGCAGGTGATCCAAGATTTCGTAGGAAACCTCGATTGCTTCCGCCGCCAGCTTCGCCTCTTTGCGAGTTGTCGCGGCGACCGCGGCAACGACGTGTCCCTCGTAGAGCACCTTGTCGCGGGCCATCACATTGTGGGACGCCATGACAGCGTCGGGCCGTGCTCCCTGCTCGGCGAGGTCGGGAAAGTCGGCCCCGGTGACGATGGCCTTTACCCCCGGCATCGCCTCGGCCGCGGTGGTGTCGATGGACACGATTCGAGCGTGGGCGTGGGGCGAGCGCAGTACCGCCGCTTCCAACATGCCGGGCAGGACAAGGTCAGCGCCGAAGCGGGCCTTGCCGGTAACTTTTTCCAAGCCATCGGGGCGAATTGGCCGGGTGCCGACCCACTTGTACCCCGGGGTGGTTGCTGGTTCTTCGGTGACGGTCATGTCGGTCCCCTCTGCCTACTCGGCGGCGTTCATTCTGCTTGCCGCCTCCAGGACGGATCGGATGATTTTGTCGTAGCCGGTGCAACGGCAAAGGTTGCCGGCAAGTGCGTAACGAACCTCGGTCTCGGTCGGGTTCGGGTTCTTGTCCAGGAGCGCCTTGGCAGACACCAGGAACCCTGGAGTGCAGACGCCGCACTGCAGCGCCGCACCCTCAAGGAAGCACTGCTGCAGCGGGTGGAGCTCGCCTGCATCGGCCAGTCCTTCGACGGTCACGACGGTCGCGCCGTCAACTTCGGGAGCAAAGACAAGACAGGAGCAGGTGACCCGGTCGTTCATCAGCACCGAGCACGCACCGCAGTCTCCGGTGCCGCACCCTTCTTTGACCCCGGTCAGCCCGACGTCGTCGCGAAGCGCGTTCAACAACGTGCCGTCCTGGTCACAGAGGAACTCGACGTCATCGCCGTTCAGATTGCATGCCACATGGGTTCTTGCCATTACTGCGCTCCTTGTGCACGTTCCGCAGCGGCGGTGACCGCTCGTTTTGCCAGCACGCCCGCCACCTGTCTGCGGTAGGCGATGGTGCCGCGTTTGTCGTCGATTGGGTTGCAGGCTTCGCTAGCGGCGGCTGCGACCGCAGCGAGTACATCGTCGTCGATTGTTTTGCCGACCAGTGCCGCTTCGGCATCGGACACCCGAACCGCTGTGGGGGCGACGGCGCCGAGTACGACGGTCGCCGCGGTACAGGTTCCGGAGTCGTCCAGGGTCACCCTGGCCCCGGCGCCGACCACGGCAATGTCCATCTCGGTCCGAGGGATCATCCGGAGGTACGCGTCGCCGGTCTTGGCCGGGCGATGGTCGATCTCGAACTCAACGATGAACTCATCGGTACCCAACGAGGTGGAACCGGGCCCGGTCACGATGTCGGCCACCGCAACCGTGCGGGTGCCGTCGCCGGATGCAACAACGGCCCGAGCGTCGTTGGCGATCATTGCCGGAACCGAATCAGCAGCCGGTGACGCGTTGCAAAGGTTCCCGCCGAGACTGCAGCGGTTTTGAATCTGATCGGAGCCGATCAGTCCCGCCGCTTCAACCAGGCCGGGAAACTCAGCGGAGAGCTGCTCGTGCTCGGTCAACATTGCGGTAGGTGTCGCTGCGCCGATGGTCCACTTCGACCCGTCGTCTGCGATCGAGATCAATCGGTCGATGCCTTTGAGGTCGACAAGCGTGTCCGGTTCGGGCCTACCGGCCCGGATCTGCGGGATCACGTCGGTCGCTCCGGCAAAGACCTTCGCCTGAGGAGTTTCGGAAAGCAGCTTCGATGCTTCCTCCACCGTCGCCGGTGCCAGATACTTCACACCTTCTCCTTGCATCAAGATTGGGATTGTCGCATCGAGCCCCTGTCAGTCGATGCAGATTGCAGAAATGTAGCCCGAAACAGCGCCAAGATCGAAGTGGCGGCCGTCTTGGAGGTATGACCCGGCCGCCGAAGCGCGCTATTCGAAAACGAGCGCGCCGTCGGTCAGCTCGGCTTCTGGCAATTCGTCTTTGTCACGCCAGTAGTCCTGGGTGTGCACCCACGGCTGACGATCACCCTGTTTCGGCATGAGGTGGATACTGCGCATCAGGTAGCCGGGGTTGAAGTTCTCCGGATCGACCCATGGGAGCAGCTTCATGTCCGCATCGTCAGCCCGCAACTGCGGCGTGACGACCGATGCGCCAACGTCGTCCATGTGCTGGAGGAGCCGGCAGACAAAGTCGGCAATCATGTCGGCCCGCAGCGTCCAGCTGGCTCGGAAGTAGCCAAAGACCCAGGCCATGTTCGGGATGCCGGTGAACATGGCGCCCCGGTAACCGACCGTTTCGGCGAACTCCAGCGGCTTGCCGTCAATGGTGAACTCGATGTCGCCGAGTACGTTCAGGTTGAATCCGGTGGCGGTGACGACGATGTCAGCCTCCAGCTCATCGCCAGACTTCAGAGCGATGCCCTTCTCGGTGAACCGCTCGATCTCGTCGGTCACCACCGAAGCGTCACCCTTGGCGATGCTCTGGAAGAGGTCACCGTCGGGAATGAACGCGATGCGCTGGCGCCACGGCCGGTAGGTCGGACTGAAATGGGGCGAGACGTCGTAGTCCTCGCCGAGGTATTCGCGAACGCCGCTGAACAGTTCTTCCTTCACCAACTCCGGATGCTCGGCCGACATCTGGGTGATCTGAGCCTGGTCAAACAGGACCTTCTTGCGAACGATCTCGTGAATCCACGTTTCGTCGATGTCGATTTCTCGGAGCATGTCCGCCAACTCGTTGGCGTTGCGGCCGGTGGCGAAGAACGTTGGGGACCGCTGCAGCATTGTCACGTGCCCGGCCTCGGCGGCGATCGCCGGGATAACGGTTGCCGCCGTGGCGCCGGAGCCGATTACCACCACGTTCTTTCCGGCGTAGTCCAGATCATCGGGCCAGGTCTGGGGATGGACAATCTGCCCCTTGAACGAGTCCATGCCGTCCCAGTCCGGCGTGTAGCCCTCACCGTGGCTGTAGTAGCCCTGGCACATCCAGAGGAACCGGCCGACAAATCGTTTTGCCTCACCGGTCGTGGTGTCGGTCGCCGTCAGGGTCCATCGCTGCTCCTCGGCCGACCATGAGGCGGTTGCGATCTGATGGTTGTACCGAATGTGGCGGTCGAGATCGTTCTCCTCGATCACCTCACCCATGTATTTGAGGATCTCGTCGGCCGTTGCGATGGGGGCGCTGGTCCATGGCTTGAACCGGTAGCCAAAGGTGTACAGGTCGCTGTCGGAGCGAATGCCCGGGTACTTGTGGGTCAGCCAGGTGCCGCCAAAGCTCTCTTTGCTTTCGATGACGGTGAAACTCTTGCCCGGGCATTGGGTCTGCAGGTGGTATGCGCCACCGACGCCGGAGATCCCAGCGCCGACGACCAGCACGTCAACCTCTTCGGTCACCGCCGCGATGTCGGTATCCGATGACGTGGTATCTGTCATGTCCTCATTGCCTTCCGTATTTCCCGCAAGTGGCGGCCAACGACGCGCCAGGGAGACGCCGACCAGCCGACGCTTTCCCTAGTGTGGCCCAAGCCCCTCACCGCGGGGAATTCGAGCGTTGGGCCGGCGGGGCGGACCATCGCTCAGCTGCCAATGATCTCCTCAAGGCCCGATGCCTCGACGCCCAGGTCGGTCATCGCCGCAGCGTAGGCGTCATGGGCGCGGCGGGCATCGCCGACCAGGTCAGCGTCTGCGAGCAGGCGAATCAACGCAAGGTGCGCTCGCTCATCCCACGGGTCGAGCGCAACGAGCTTGCGAGCCAACG
>CAZSTV010000007.1:36659-43096 GCA_964609665.1 uncultured Acidimicrobiaceae bacterium | reverse complement strand
GTTTGCCGATCGGCGATGACGCCACCGCCGAGCACTCTTCGTACTGCTGACAGCTGCACCGAAAGGCGAGGGCCGAGCTTGGCGTAGTCGTCCTCGTCAGGCCACAGCAGGTCGAACAGTTCTTCTCTTCTCACCGGCCAACCGCGAGCTGCCACCAACCGCTTACACAGCTGGCGAGAGCGATGCGACCCCCACGCTGAGTTCGGCACCTCGACGCCGTCGACTACCACTCGGAAGTGGCCAAGGGTCTGGATCGAGGCCCGTCCTCGTTTCGGTGCTGGCGGTCGCTCGGCCACGCCGCCGGTGACGAATCGCTCCATCGCATCCACCCAGCCCAAATCGGTGTAGCCAAAGTGGTCCTGGGAGTCGTACTCGTGGAGTTCGGCATTCTCGATCTCTCGGGCAAGCAGCCGGCCGTAGTCCACCGGCACAATCCGATCGCCTGTGGCATGAAGCACCAGCGTTGGGGCGTCTATCTCGTGGAGAATCTCGCTTACATCGACCGAGAGCGAGATTTCCAGTATCTCCATCAGCGAGTCCCTGGTGGCAGAGAGTCTCTGGTAGCGCGAGTGCCATTCCCGGTAACCAGGTTCGTCTGCGATGGATGGGGCGAAGTGGTCGACGATGTAGGACTCGCTGGTGCCGAAGCGGTTGGCCATCTCCTGATAGATGCCCATGAGCTGTGCCAGCTCCGCACCTTCCAGTCCTTGGGGCGAGCTGTAGGGACCTGTGCCGTGGAGGATCAGGCCGTCCACCCGGTGGGGGTAGGTGGCGGCGAAGAGCAGACACGTCGGACCGCCCTCGGAGGCTCCGTAGAGGAACGCTCGCTCGACCTCGGCCGCGTCCATGACGGCTCGCAGATCCTCAACCCGTTCATCGATGCCAGGATTGTCACTTCGCCGGTCGGACGCCCCGGAGCCACGTTTGTCGAACTGCACCCAGTCAGAGAACGAACCAAACCGGTCGAACATGTCCCGGAGCCGTGGCCACTCCCACGCCACCTCGATGTTCTGCACGGTTGGCGGTATTGCCACTACGGTCGGCCCGCTGCCATGGCGCTGCCAGGCCAAACGTGCCCCCCGTGATGACGCAAAGTGAATCGGCGGGACAGATTCGGCCGGCCCCGCCACATCTGGGACCGCCCTCTCCGCGCTCGCTGTGTCAGGTTCCACGGGGGCTCCTTTCGACGTCGACGACGTTACCTGAGGGTGACCGGCCGTGTCATGCACGCTCGGCCGGAGGCGGACCGAGGATCTCGACCCCATAGGTCGCAGAGACCATGGCGACATGACCTGGGTCGATGTCCATCGGGTCCGGCAGCGTTGGTTCGGTGACGTCACAGCCCAGATCTGCCATCATCTGGTCGAACGCCGCCGTCTCGCCTGCGGTAGCCGAGAGCATCCGAGCGGTAGAGGTCATCACCTGAAAGGTGTGCGGGACCGCCCTGGGCAGCCAAGCGAAACTTCCCGCCTTCGCCCGCCGCCATTCGCCATCTATCTGAACGTCGAGCTCACCATCGAGCACGTATAGGAACTCGTCCTCGTGACGGTGGGCATGCAGCGGTGGGCCGAAGTTTCGAGGTGCGGTGAATTCCACCACGGCCATTGACTGTCCGGCCCCTGCGACCGTTTTGAGCGTCGCAAGGTTATCCAGGACATGTAGGTGTCGCCCGTCGCCTGGCTCACGTAGGTAGATGTTGGTCGGGTTGATTGTTTCGGTTGTGGTTTCCATGGATCTCATGGTGAGCGCGCCCCTTTCGAAAGCCTTTCGAAAGGAATCCAAAAGGGTGGTTTGGATGATGGCTCTGCAAGCGAAACTCGCTCGCTCGGAACATCACGACCGCCAGGAGGCGACAACATGACCATCACGACTCACCCCCCGAAGACCCTGCTAACCACCGCCCCATCCGGCCGCTGGATCGGTCGAGCGGCAGCTCTTGCGTTGGCTGGTGCGCTGGCGATCGGTGGCGCCGTCCTCATTACCAATGGCCAACCGGCCCCCGCTGTCCAAACCGAACTTCGCGACGGATGGCAGGTCAATGTCCCCGCCAACGCCAACACCGCTCAGGCGACCGCACTTCGCGACGGATGGCAGGTCGCCATCCCGACCAACAGCTCTGGTGCCATCTCGTCGAACGACTGTGCCTTTTGGTGCTAGACGAGATGTGGGGCTCACACCAGATCCGGCGTTCCACCGGTGGCGAGAGCGTCACCGGTGGAAGGTCGGGCGCTCGGCTCACGCACCACGCCAACTCGCAACGGCGCTACGCGGCGGCCTGGTGTTGATCCGGCTTCCAGTTCCCGGGCCGCGGGTAGGCGCTGCGAACCCAGAGCGGCGGTCGGAACCGGCGCCACTGACCATGCGGTTGTGCCAGACGATCGGCGACCACCAACGCGGCCGCCGGATTGAAACCAAGCCCACAGTGGCTTCCGAAGACTTCGACGTTCTCGGCGATTGGACCCTTGGTTTCCAGGCATGTCTTCCAGTGAACGATCCCGTCGGTTCTGGTGTAGACCGATGTGGTCGGCACCGGCAACGGCGGCCGATCAATCCGGGACATGATCGCCACGGCCTCAGGGTCGTGCAGCGTCTGGAGTGAATCCCACATGCCGCTGGCCGCGCTCTTGTCGCCCGGGGTCATCCTGATTGGACTGCCCAGCGTGATCACCTGGCGGACCGACTCGGGGTGGTTACGGGCCAGCTCCCTGGCGAAGATCCCGCCAAGGCTCCATCCGACCAGGCTCATTTGCCGGCCGTTCTCGCGTTCGAGGATGTCGTTGAACCGACGCTCCAATCCCGAAACGATGTGCGGGGTCGGTCCGAGGTTTGCTCCGAGTTTCCACCCGTAGGTTCGGTAGCCAAGTCGCCGCAACAACGACCGAAGCGGAACGGTGGAACGGTCAGCGGCGGTGAAACCTGGCAGCACCATGACCGGGTGTCCGTCGCCCCGGCGCAGGTTTTCCAGCAGCGGGCGCATGACGGTCCAGAGCGGATACTCGATGGCAGCCCGCGCCTCAAGGGCGGTGTAGAACGCATTCGGAGCCGGGAATGATTGTTGCGCCACTGGCTCGAAGCTTAGGCCAAGCGGTCCGTCGCCAAAGAAAAGGTGATTAGCCATCGCTGAGTTCAACACCCAAACTTTTCGCAAGTACGCCGATCTCCTCGATGCAGTAGTCGGCGAGCGTCCAGAGGTCTGGGACCAATTCTCGGCAGGCAACAAGCCCGAAATCGAGCACGTCAACGTAGCTCTGCACGGTGATGTTGAGCCCCTGGCCGTCGACGATGGTGGACACTGGGTAATAGTGCTTCAGCGGCGCGATGTCGCCGATTCCCATCGGCGTGCGGGGACCGGGGACGTTTGACACCACCAGGTTGGCCGGTGGGCTGCTCCAGTCGGCGAAGCGCGTCCGGGTCGCAATTCTGGCGGCCCGGGTCGACAGCGCCGGCGGGGCCAACTCGCTCATCTCGATCAGGATGTCGGCTGGGACCAGGTCGAATTGGCCCTTGCCTTCGACCATGGCCTGGTGCACATCGCTGATCCGACCGAGCGGGTCCTCGGTCGACGTCGGCAACTCGGCGAAGATAGCCGACACCCGGTTCGACCATTTGTCGACCTCCGTGCCGGTTCTGATCGAGACCGGCACCATGGCGATCAGGTTTTCTTCGGGCAAGGCGTCATGGTCTTCCAGATACCGACGGAGCGCTCCGGCACACACCGCCATCACAATGTCGTTGATGGTCGCACCGCAGGCCTTCTTGATCTGTTTGATGTGTCCGAGAGAGGCGCTGCGGTAGGCGAAACGCCGATGCGGTGTGATGGAGGCATTGAACGGTGTCCGCGGTCCGCCAACCGATGGCAGCAGTGGTGGCTGATCCGCCTCGACCGGTCGGACATCGCCGAGCAATCCGCGTACCGCCGCACCGGCGGGACCGGGCAGACCCTTGCGGATGCGGTTGGCGGCATCGGTGAAGCCACGGGTCTGGGTTACCCGGCCAAGTTCGGAGAGGGCTTTGACCTGCAGCCGCAGAGCCTTGGCAGGTGTTCTGGCAAGCTCAACTGCTGTCCTGGCAAGCAACTCGGTGTTGCCGGGCACCCGCTCGGCCCGCCACCGATCTTCCTTCGGGTCAGACGGGTCAAGAATGATGCTGAGCATCTCGGCTCCGGCTGCTCCGTCGATGGTGCTGTGGTGCACCTTGGTGAGGACCGCGAAGTCGCCGTCCGGCAAACCCTCGATGACATACGCTTCCCAGAGCGGCCGGGTCCGATCCATCTGGCGACCGACCAGGCGTCCGACAAGGTCACCCATCTGGTACTCATCGCCGCCGCCGGGGACAGCGATGTGGCGGAGGTGGAAGTCCAGGTCGAAGTCCGGATCGTTGATCCAGTACGGGCGGTCCAACCCGAACGGCACCTCAACCAACCGGCGCCGGAACGGCTCAAGGTCGACCAGCTTGGCTTCCAGCTGGGCCCTGAACACGTCGTAGGGCTTGAAGTCCGGATCATCGGGCGTGCCGTAGATCGCCAGACTGCTGACGTGCCCGAAGGCGTTTCCCGTCTCCAGCGTGAGAAAGCTCACATCAAGACCTGAGAGTTGTTTCATCGACTGTCCCCCTGTTTCGTTCGACTGTGACTCGGCTTCATCGACTGTCCGGCTGTTTCTTCGACTTGGACGTCTTGCGGCGGGTGGGCGACACCCGATGGGGAACCGATTGCCGGGATCCCGACAGTTCCGAGCGAACAACCTTGCCTGCAGCGTTGCGAGGAAGTTCGGTGACGTACACGAACTGGCGGGGCATCTCGTGGGCGGCCAGTTCGGACCGCAGGTGAGCTTTGAGCGCTGCGGTCAACGTAGCGTCACCGGTGTCGCTGACGCTGTCGGTAACGACCACAGCCCGGACCCGTTGACCAAGCTCTGCATCATCGACACCGACAACCGCAGCCGCGGTGACAGCGTCGTGTCGGAGCAGGCTGCGTTCGATGCTCGACGGGTACAGGTTCTCGCCGCCGCTGATGATCATGTCATCTGCCCTGCCGACGACGCACAGCCGCCCGTCTCCATCGAGGAAGCCCCGATCTCCGGTCGACATCAATTCGCCGACCATACGTTTTGTGCCGCCGCCCGTGTAGCCGTCAAACCCAGCACTGCTCTCGACCAGCACCTCGCCAACCACACCGGCTCCGACCGGTCGGTCGTCGTCATCGAGAACGCTGATGTGTACGCCTCGAAGCGCCCGGCCTGCAGTGTCGGGTACGGCGCGGAGATCGCTCGGCGAGGCAACGCTGACCTGCCCAACCTCAGTCGATCCGTAGAGGTTGTAGAGGTTGTCGCCGAAGGCGTCCATCCACCGCGCGGCCAACTCTCCGGGCAGGGCCGAACCGCTGGTAGCAACGACTCGCAGTGCCGACAGGTCTCGCTCGCCAGCGGTCTCGGCAGCGGTACCGGCTTCGGCTGCACGCTGCTCGAGCAGGCGGTGCAACATGACGGGAACAGCGCCGAGCACGGTCGCTCCGTGAGCTTCCATGTCATCGAGGGTTTGGGTCGGGTCAAAGCGTTGCCGCAGGATGACGGTGTTGGCAAGCGTCCCGGCCAGGACCAACTGGCTGAAGCCCCAGGCATGAAACAGTGGCGCTGGCAACGCCATGACATCGCCGTTGCGGTAGGGAATTGCCTCGAGAACCCCGAGCGCGGCGTCGGATGCCGCGGCGCTGATCGTGCGACGAGCGCCTTTCGGCGTACCGGTGGTGCCGGAGGTGAGCAGGGTGGGGCTGATGGCGTTGGCCGGGCCCGGGACGCCGACGAGTGGACGCCTGCGTTGCAGCTCCGGGAAACTCCAGGACGCATCGGCCCCAGGGTCGGCAACGATGACCGACACCTCGGCGGCATCTGGCGAACCGCTGGCGCCATGAAGGAGCGGCGCCAAGTCGCTATCAGCGATGACAATACGGACCGACTCCGATGCCACAACATCACCGAGCTGGCGCTCGGCAAGGGTGGTGTTGAGCATGACCGGTCGGGCACCGAGCTTCGCAACGGCGAGCGACGCTTCGACAAATCCTCGATGGTTGCGGCACAGAATGCCGACGGCGTCCCCACGTGCCACCCCTCGGTGGCGGAGGGCTCCGGCAACCCGAAGGGCTCGCCATTCAAGCTCACCAAAGGTCAACATGCCAACGTCATCGACAACGGCAATCCGGTTTGGATGCCGGACCGACGAGGCGGCAAAACCGGCGGCGATCGTTGGACCCCAGGCCGCGGTGGCGGTCGCGAGTGCCCCGCTTGTCAGCGGATCGAGAAGTCCGATCCGTCGGGCGGTGCCGACCAGCGACGTGATGCCGCTTGCCATGTTCACGCCGTGGCCTTTTTCTTGGCTGGCTTCCTGGCAGCAGCAGGCTTGCTCGCCGCCGCTCTCTTCTTGGCAACAGGCTTCTTCTTCAC
>CAZSTV010000007.1:24606-36559 GCA_964609665.1 uncultured Acidimicrobiaceae bacterium | reverse complement strand
GGCTTCTTCTTGGCAGCGGGCTTCTTCTTCGCAGCGGGCTGGGTCGGAGCAACGATGCTCAACAGGTCGGCAAAGGACTCCTCGACGCAGCGGCGGTAGCCGTCGGGGTCGGCGATCGCCCGGGGATCGAGGAACAGTCCGATGTCGAAGTTGCCGTCATAGGACAGCGCCGTAGCGTTCGCAGCGGTACCGGCGACGGGGCCCATGCAGACCGTGGCCTCCACTTTGGAGCCGGCGCAGTAGAGCGGAAACGGCGCACCGCGCAGGTTAGATGTGGCAAAGTCAATCGCCGCCGCCTGCTTGCGGGCCGTTCTGGTCACAACCGATGTGGGCAGCAGGTTGATCACGCCGGAAAGTCCACTGATGCCACCACCACGACCGGCAACGTCTCGGGCCTCCGATGACGAAGCCCGCAGCTCATCCATGCGCTGCTGGAAGTTGGCCTTATGACCGGGGACCTGCACAAGGACGGGCGTGAAGGAGTTGCCACCCATCTTGTCATCGGTCCTGGTGCTGACGATGAAGCTGGTGTTGAGGGTCTTGACCGCTGCACCTCGCTCATCGTGGTAACGCACGGCGGCCTCGGTCAGACCGATCATGAAGGCATCGTTGATGGTGCCGCCAAGCGCCTTGGCCGATGCCTTCATGCCGCCCAACGGAATCTGTACGTACTCCAGTCGGCGGTGACGGGAGCGATCGTTCCACAGCGGGGAGCCCCCAACGGCGTCACCACCGGTCCGGGTCAGCAGTCCCGCGGCGGAACGCACCGCCGTGGCCGCGCCATCTACGGAGTTGACGACGCGCCCTGTATCCGCAGGCCACATCATGACTTCGCCAAGCAACCGACGACTCAGGCCAACCTGGCGGCGGACGAGGTGGCCAACCGTTCGCTGAGTGGTCGACACCAGGCTCGTTGCGAGGTCACCGCCGACCTCTGCAGCTCGATGATGCTCAACCGCATCAGCGATGATCCCCTCAAGGTCAACCTCTTCTGGCGTTGCCTGATCGGGAGCGATCTGTTGATACAGCTCAGCCATCCGAAGTTGGCCAACGCCGTCGGCGATGGCGTGGTGGGTTTGGATCCACAGCGCACCCTTGCCGCCGGCAACGCCGGAGATGGCGACGAAACGCCACAGAGGTCGCGTCCGATCCATCGGCTCGGAGTACAGCTGGGCGGCGAGGTCCAACAGCTGACGGTGCGAACCATCGCCCGGCAACTCCACCTCTCGGACGTGGTAGTCGAAATCAAACTCGGGGTCAGGAGCCCACGCCGGAGTGGACAGGCGGCCGAGCCCCGGGACGACTCGCTGGTACAACCGCGGCATGTTGGCAATGCCGTAGCGCAGGAAACGGCGAAACACGGCCATATCTACCGGCCGCTCCAGCAGGGTCAGACTTGCCCCGTTCGGGTTGAGCCACGGGTCCTTCTCAATGTTCCACATGAGCGCTTCGTGCTCAGACATTCGTGGCGAGAGTTCCATCTCCCGGATCGGCTTGGTCATGGTTGCCACCTCAGGTATCGGTGCCGGGCCGACGGTCCGACTCTGCGTTTGGGTCCCCGGAGTAGCCGGGCGGGAAGGTCGCCTTGAGTTCGTCGAGCGTCGGCGTGCGCTGCACCCTGGACTCTTCGGGCAGCAGCGCCATCAGCGCCGCCATGATGCGTTCGGTGTCTTCATCGGGGTCATCGCCCGTGATGTCGACAGGTGCACCAACAACGGCGCTCACACTCGGGCGATTGAGGCTGACCTTTGGCAGCCGAGCGCTGCGAGGCCACACCCGCTCGGTACCCCAAATGCCGACCGGGATCACCGGCGCACCGGTTAGGCCTGCCAACCGGGCCGCACCCCACCGACCCTTGAGCTGAGGATCGAAGAACGCTGGGCCCCGTGGAATGGTGCCCTGGGGAGCCATCATGACCAGTTCTCCCCCGTCGAGCGCCTTCGCCGCTTGCTTCAGCGGCTCATCAGATCCGGACGCACGCTCGACCCGCACACCACCGAGCGCCTTGAGGAATCGGCCGGCGACCGGCACATCGAACACCTCTTTCTTGCCGAGGCCGCGCACACTGCGTCCGGCCTTCGCCACGACGAGGCCCATCACCGTTGGGTCGAAGTACGAGCGGTGGTTGAAGACCACCAGGGCGGGACCGGTGGCAGGAATGTTCTCAATGCCATCGAAGGAGAACCGCACCCCGGGTGCAACAAGCTCCGGCCGCATGAGGGGTCGTGTCCAGTCTTGAATTTCGCGGCCGGCAACCTTCGCAACGCCGTCGGACTTGTCGAGGTGGCGGATCGGCCAACCCTTGACCACTGCGGTTGCCGCAAGTTGTGCGTCCGGGTTGACCGCCACCGGGTGGCCAACAAGGTCAAGCAGGGGGGCATCGAAGTAGCTGTCGCTGTAGGCGTGGCTGCGTTCGAGCGAGACGTCGTTTGCCGTTGCCCAGTCCTGCACCGCCTGGGCCTTGGCGCTGCCCCATACGAACGGTCCATCCATTTCGCCGGTGAATTTGCCGTCTCGGCTCTTCCACCGGGTGCACACCAGATCGTCGAAATCCAGGGCTTCCATCAACGGCCGGACGAATGGCTCTGGTGAGGTTGTTGCAAGCACCAGCTTTGCGCCGGCGACTCTGTGTTCGGCGAAGACGCCGGCAGCGAACGGCTGCAGTTCAGCGATGATGTCCAGCGCAGCTGCCTTGCACGCCCGCTCCACCGCCTGCACGTCCCACCCCGCTGAGGCCCGGGCCGCAAGCTTGGCCGGCTGCATCATCAGCCAGTTCTCGCCGAACTGCTCGTAGAGCTTGGCAAGTGCGTCCGCAAAGGGAATATCTCGTTCCCCGGCAACGCCGGCGGCAACAAGGTGGCGCTGCACGATGGTGGCCGATGATCCAGGGATCAGGGTGCGGTCGAGGTCAAAGACTGCGGCAGTGAGCGACATAGTCGCATCCTAATGTCAGTCACTGACATTAGTCAATGGCTGACATTTTGTATAAAGGGCTCTACAGTGACGGCCATGGAACACGCATACGTGGGACCTCCGAGGCGACGTCGATGACGCAGATCCCCACAACCGAATCGGTCGATTCCGACGCCAGCAGGCGTTCGAGGAAGAAGTCGAAGACGCATGCCGACCTTATGGAGGCCGGCGCGGCGCTGTTCGCCGCGGACGGGTTCGACGAGACGACCACCAGTGACATTGCCGAACGGGCCGACGTGTCGCAACGGACGCTCTTCCGGCACTTCCCAACCAAGGAAGCGCTGCTGTATGGCGACATGGAAGAGTTGCGGTTGGAGCTGCGAGAGAGTCTGGCGGCCCGACCGGTCGACGAGCCACTGTTGGCGTCAATTCGAGGCGCCATGCTGTCCCTCGCCGACAACTTCGCCCGCAACCGTGACCGTCGGCTACTGCAGGCCAAACTGGCGGCTCGCTACCCGGCGGTATCGGCCTACAGCCGAGCGATCGTGCAGGCCGAATGGGAGCGGGAGATCATCGCTGCCGCTGCGGCCAAGCTCGGCGTCGACCCCATGGTGGACCCCCGACCCGAGGTGCTGGCTGGAGCGACGATGTCGGCCATTCGCATCGCCACCCGGCAGTGGACCGCGTCGCGTGGCAAGGGAGACTACGTGCAGATGGTCGTTGCAGCGTTGGACAGCATCGGCAACCTCGGAGCCCTGGACACTCCGAGCTGACAACGCCTGTATTGCCAGCATCGCTTGAGCCGCAGACCGAGTCATGCCAAGCTGACAGATGTGCCGAGCAATCGAACCGCCACCAACTAATCGGTGAACCTCGCAACCATCATCGAAGGACATGATGCTGGTCGCACTGCGCTCATAGAGGACGACCAGGTAGTCGACTACGGCACGTTGAGAGACCTGGTTGGCGCGCTGCGCGCTCGGCTACAGGCCCACGGCGTCGGCCCCGATGATCGGGTTGCCGTGATGGCAGGCAATGAGTTGCACTTCGTCATCGGTGCGCTTGCGGCTCTGGGACGTGGCGCGGTGGTCATACCCGTGCGGCCGACCAATCCAGTCCCCGAACTGGTTCGCAAACTGGAACTGGTCAGACCCAGCGTGGTGCTCCTCGGCGATGCCGGCCGCTGGGCGCTGGACCATCGAGACCAACTCGACGGACTCGGCTTTCCGCTGCTTGACATGACGGATCCGGGCATGACCGATCCGGCTCAGGCGGGCGCCACCATAGCGGGTGACCCCCCGCCCATCGTCGATCGTCAGGCGGATGACCTGGCGTTCCTGATGTTGACAAGCGGGGTGTCGAGTGACGCCAAGGTGGCCATGCTGAGCCATCACAACCTGGCCTGGGTCCAGGAGGCCATCTCCGCTGACCCAATGGTTGGCCTGAACGGCGATGATGTGTCGCTCGGCGTGCTGCCGTTCTCCCACATCTTCGGACTCAACGTGGTCCTACTCGCATCGCTACGGCTGGGCGCATGCGTTGTCCTCCAGCGACGTTTTGATGCCCAACTCAGCCTCGAACTGATCCGCAAACACCAGATCACCACGGTGTCAGGGGCGCCACCAATGTGGCAGCGGTGGGCCTTCGCCGAGGTTGACGACGCCGTCCTTGCGTCGGTCCGCAACGCCGCATCGGGCGCCGCAGCACTCCCCGCCGAAGTGTTCCACGCCATCCGGGATCGATACGGGGTGGAGATCGCCGAGGGCTACGGCCTGACCGAAACCTCTCCCGTTGTGACCTGGAGCCGCGGCATTGCGGTCAAGGCAACCTCGGTCGGCAAAACACTCGCGGGCGTTGATGTGGTTCTGGTGGAGCCGGACGGCACCCCGGTCGAGCCGGGGGACACCGGGGAAATCGTGGTCCGTAGCCCCGGGGTCTTTAAGGGTTACCTTGACGCACCCGAGATCACCTCCTCAGTGCTGACCGACGACGGCTGGTTCTGGACCGGCGATGTCGGTGTGTTCGACGACGATGGCTACCTGTACCTGGTCGACCGAATCAAGGACATCGTCATCGTCTCTGGGTTCAATGTCTACCCGTCCGAGGTCGAGTCAATCCTGATGGAGCACCCGTCGGTCAAAGGAGCGGTCGTCGTTGGCACTCCCCATGGTGAGACCGGGGAGAGCGTGGTGGCCCATGTCTCCGGAGAGGTATCTGAAGAGGAGCTGCACAGCTTCGCCTGCGAGCGGCTGAGCCGCTACAAGTGCCCAACCGAATACCACTTCGTCGACGAGCTACCGGTGGCACCGACGGGCAAACTCATCAGGCGGGAGCTGCGCTGATGGGCCGAGCGCCGACGTTCAGGTTCGAGACCGCTCCGGAACTGCCAGGCGCCGACACGATCAGCCGCTACGGGTTCGGTGGTATTAGGCGCCTCACCCATCGCCTCTGGGACCTCACCATTGAAGGGGCCGAGAACGTCCCCCGCACCGGCTCTGCAATCATCACCCCGAACCATCTGTCGTTCTGTGACTCGGTCTTTGTTCCGGCGGCGCTCCCCCGCCGGGTCTGGGCCATTGGCAAGGGCGAGTACATGGACAGCTGGAAGACAAAACACCTGTTCCCGGCCATGGGCATGATCCCGGTTGACCGCTCCGGTGGCGATGCTGCCAAGGCCGCGCTCGACACCGCGGCCACGGTGCTCGACGGCGGCCACCTGTTCATGATCTACCCCGAAGGCACCCGGTCCCGCAGCGGCAATCTCCACAAAGGCCGAACCGGAGCAGCAAGGCTCGCCGCCCGCTGCGATGCGCCGATCATCCCGGTCGGGCACAGCGGCACCTTGGCAATTCAACCGCCGGACACGTTCATGATGAAGCCGAACCTGCCGTGCACTGTTCGTTTCGGTGAGCCGATGCGGGCGGAAGACTTCGGCGACCCGGCGGACCCTCGGGTGCTGCGGGTGTTCACCGATGCGGTGATGTTCGAGATAGGTCGGCTGTCCGGCCAGTCCTATGTCGACACCTATGCCGGGAAGAGCGATACCCCCGCTGGAGCCGGGCCGAGCCCCTCGTCTTCGGGCGACTCCCCCGACCCGGCCGCAACCGGAATTACCAGGCCTGCTGCAGCACCGGTGCCGTCAATTCCTACCGGTCGACCCTCGCCAGCACCGAGTCCCGTGATCGACCTACGCAGCGGTGGCGCCACACCGGCGACCGCCAGCGGCGCAGCCAGTACCACCTGACCAGCGGCTCTGGGCCCGCAGCTATCGGCGCAGCAGCGGTCGGGTCAGGCAGGTCGGCCCGCCTTCGCAGGGGATGCAGAGTGCATCGGCGTCAAAGGTGGTCACCTCGCAGCCAGCGTTGCGCATGAGTGCGAGCGTGTCGGGGAATCCGTCGATGGCGATGACCTGGCGAGGGCCGGTTGCGAGCACGTTGAGGTTCAGCCCCAGGCTCGCTTCGAACTCCTCGGCCGGTGCTTCCAAAAGCTGATAGCCCATGGCCACCATCCGTTGATGCAGCGCCGTCGGCATGAGCGGTGCGTGCACCAGGGCCAGGTCATCATCGAGCGGGCTGACCAGAGACATCAGGTGCAAACAGGCATCGGGGCCAAGGTGATACGGAAGGTCGAATACGGCAACCTCGACCCCGGCGGGTTCCAGCAGTTCAATCAGCTGGTCAACGCCATTGCGGTTGGTCCGGAACCCCAGGCCAACGGCGAGCGTGGTGTCATCAAGCCAAAAACAGTCGCCACCCTCCACCGTGCCTGGGGCGGCGATGGTGCCAAGTACCGGGATGCCTTGTGACCGGTAGAACGCCGAGTGCAGTGCCGCTTCGTCGACCCGGAGCTCTTTCCCTGGCCGCAAGACGATCGCTCCCCCGTCCACCATGAACGACGGGTCGTAGGTGAAGACCGAGTCCGCCAGATCATCGGGCTCGTCTCCGAACCAAACGATCTCCGCACCCGTTGCCAGTACTGCGTCGGCGAACGCGTCGTACTGAGCGGTGAGGCGCTTCGCGTCGATCGGCGACGCATAGTGCCAGCGGTGGTGGTCCGCGTCCAAGATCGCTCCCGGTCGGCGCATCGCGACCTTCCGCAGCGGACGAGCCATCGAGGTAACGCTCCATTCCTTCACCGCATCAGGGTAACGCTGCGGCGCCGCCGGAGGCTTCGCTGACCGGCAAGCGAACCGGACGAGCGATGCGCACTCCGCGTGCATGTATGGGTGTGCTTGACTGGTGCGGTGGATCGTCGCTTTCTTACGGTGTGGGCCGGTCAGCTGGTGTCCACCCTCGGCACGTCGATCTCCTCATTCGGGGCGGCGGTCTGGGTCTTCATTGAAACCGACAGCCTGCTGTGGCTTTCGATCCTCGCCGCGCTGGCGACACTGCCGTCACTGTTGGCGGCGCCACTGACCGGCGTGATCGACCGGTTTGACCGGCGGCTTATCATGATCGCCGCCGATGCCGCGGCGGCGCTGGTCACAGCAGCGCTAGTGGTGGTGTTGCTCGTCGCCGAGCTCCAACCCTGGCATTTGGCGCTCGGGATGTTCTTGGCCGGGTTTGCGTCGTCGTTCCAGCAACCGGCCTATGAGGCGGCCATCGCCAGCCTCGTCGACGGCGATGACCTCGGACGGGCCAATGGCCTGGTGCAACTCGGGCCGTCGATGGCAGTAGTCGTCGCCCCCGGGCTGGCAGGGTTGCTACTTGTCTGGGGAGGCGTCGGGGCGATCTTCGCGGTCGATCTGATCTCCTTCGTCGTGGCGCTCCTCGCTCTCGTGCTCGCTCGCTTCTCCGCCCCGCCGACCGACGCTGGAGTTGGCGTCGGCGAAGACGGTGATAGTCCCGCTGCGGTGAACGACACCTACCGGCTGCAGGACGCCGCTCGTTGGGTATGGAACCATGCCCGGCCGATCGCTCGACTGATCGGGGCGATGGCAATCATCAATTTCTTCCTCGCCATCTTCAACGTCAGCGTGATTGCCCGTGGCACCATCCTGGGCGGCGAAGCGGGGGCCGGCATTGCCCCAACCGTTGGCGGGGTGACCATGCTCGGCGCAAGCCTGGTGATTGCCGCAAGGGGCATTCCGCAGCGCCGCATGCAAGCGCTGATGTTGGCCCTGGTAGCGTTTGGCTGCGCCAGCATGCTCGCCGTCGCCGGGCCATCGCTCCTGTTGCTGTCGGTCGGCGTCGGCCTTGCCATGATCACCGCTCCCGTCGCCCAAACCATCGTGACGACCACGTTCCAAGAGCAGGTCAAGACCTCGATGCAGGGACGGGTCTTTGGCCTGCGCAACGCTGTCGGGCGCGGTACGTATCCCCTGGGGGCGCTCGTGGCAGGACCGGTTGCGGCCCGCTCAATCCCCGGTGCGTTCGCCGTGGTTGGCGTAGCGATGGTGTTGACGGGGCTGCTTGTAGGCCTCAGTGCTGGTCTGCGGCCCATCGACGCTGCACCCAGCAAGTCTGTTTGACCCGGTCAAATCTGGAGATCGTGAGTCAAGGAACTCGTCAGTCGAGGAGCTCGTCGGTACGGACCCGTTCGACCTCGGCCTCCTCGTGGGCGGGCAACACCCGTCCGAACAGCTGCCGGGTCCGTTCGACGCGGCCGATGACACCGGGCTGTTCGGTATAGGCAAAGATCGCGGCGTGCCGGGGCTGGGAGTCGGCCGCCACCCGCTCCACACGATGCAGCGAATACCTGCCACGGAAGATCTGGAGGTCGCCGGGTCGCAGCGCAAGCGTACGCACCTCGTCGCGCTCGGTTGCATTCGCGCTCTCCAAGACCGCCTGTATTGCCTCAAAGCCCTCGTCGACCGATGACCGGATTGCCGGAACGTACTGAAACGCCCCGCCGCTATCTGCGTCCTGCACCAGGACGGTCACGGCGAACTCGTTGGTGTCGAAGTGCCAGGTGAACTGCTGTCCGGGGTCCAAAATGTTGGCGGTCAGCCCGGCGAGCGGATCGGCGTAGCAGTGCAGCTCTGGCACTTCGAGGCAGTCCGCAAGGAAGCGGGCGAGTGGCGGCGACCGGAACAGCGCGTCGGTGGTGCACCCGGTCTCCCAGCTGTCTCCGGGGATGAAGCCGCTGGACCGTTCGAGGAAGGTGTTCACCGGGTGCCGGTCGGGAAAGTCCGGGTTGACCTCGGTGTGGAAGTACGGGTTGATGACCTGGGTCGAGAAGTGGGTGGTGTGCTTGCGACCGATGATCTCTTCGTTGAGTCGGAGCACTACATCCGGTCGGACCAGGTCGGTGATGACGGCGCATCCGACCGACCGCAGCCCGTCCCTCGCTGCGACGACGACGTCGCGGTACCTGGGACTGTCCGGTTGGTGGATTGGATAGGCATCGAGGTCGACGAGCAGGTCCAGGTCAACCGTTTGGTGTGCGCCGTTGGTTGTCATCATTTCTCCCAGTGGGGAATCCAGTCGCCGTCCAACCGCATGGACAGCTCGGCGTCATCCTCAATGCGTTTCGCAACGTGCAGTTCGCCGACGTCGCTGCCGTACCGGTCGGCGGCGCGGCGGAAGGTGTCATGAGCGGCGCTGGTCATCGGCAGATCGGTGCCGACGTTCGCTGCAAGCTCTTCGAGTAAACCCAAGTCCTTGAGGCAAAGGTCGAGGCTGAAGGACGGGTCGTAGTGGCCCGCGAAAATGCTCGGGGCGTCATGCCTGGCAACGAAGCTGTCGCCGACGCTCTCCTTGATGGCGTACCAGAGGGTGTCGAGCGAGACCCCGTTTGACATGCCCGTGGCGAATCCTTCGCCGATAGCCGCTGCCGCCACAAACCAGAGCTGGTTGGTCACCAGCTTGACCACGTTGCCTGTGCCGAGTGGTCCGCACGGAATGACAAGACCAAGGTGGGAAACGACTTCGGTCGCGGTTGCGACGGCGCCGGAATCACCGCCGATGAACAGGGTGAGTGTGCCATTGCGGGCGCCATCGACCGCGCCGGTCACCGGGCAGTCCACAACGTGCACGTCGTCTGGTGCTTCGTTCGCCAACTGGATGACGTAGTCCTTGCGGTTGGTGGTCAGGTCCACCCAGATCGTGCCCGGACGCAAGGCGGCCAACGCTCCCTCGGGGCCTTCCATTACGGCGGCAACATGATCTGGCCGCGGCAGCGACGTCAGAAACACGTCGGCCCGACGTGCACAGTCGTTGGCAGAGTCCGCTGGCTCGGCCCCCGCCTCGGCGACGAGGGCGAGTGCCTCCTCGCTCCGGTCGTAAGCGATGACGTCGTAGCCCGCTGCTACGAGACGACGACACATCGGTCCACCCATGTTCCCAACACCGACAAAGCCGATGGTTGGCAGGTCTGTGGCTACTTGTTCTGTCACAGCTCTCGATTCATCCGTTGCGCCCGGCCGAGGCGCAACTGCCCCGTCGCAGTCATAGTGCAGCACTTTGTGGCCTGGGAAAACCACCTATTCTCGGCATATGGCCATTAGTTCAATCGATACCTCCGGTATGTCCTCGGCGGAACCGGAGCGAAGCTGGTCGGAGCGTTCCCTGCGGATCTTCGATGTTGCGGTCCGCCACGGCAGCTTGAGCGCGGCAGGGCGGGCGCTCGGCCTTGGCCAACCTGCGGTCAGCCATGCGGTCGCCCGGTTGGAAACCGCGATCGGGGGGCCACTGTTGGTCCGATCCTCTGGTGGGGTCACCCCAACCGCGATCGGCCGACGACTCCATGACGAAGTCGGTCCGGCCCTCGCCGCTATCGACGGGGCCGTGGCCGAAGCGATGGGTCGCCAGCGGAAACGGGCCGTCACCGTGTCGGTATCGACCTCGCTGGCAAGCTACTGGCTCATGCCGCGCCTACCAGATTTCAAGGCCGCCAATCCCGACATAGAGCTTCGGTTGATCACCAGCGACTCCGATGGCACGGTCGGGACCGACGATGCGGACCTGTGGATCCCGCTGGGGCGGGTGTCCCGGTCCGGTTTGGACTCCGTGCTGTTCTGCCCGGAGCGCGTTGTGCCCGTCGCCTCTCCGGAAGTCGCTTCCGCCCTGGCGTCGGTCGACGGCTCCATCGAGCTGCAGCAGGCGCCGCTGTTGCACCTCGAGGAACGCTACGCCCCACGGTTCAGCTGGGAGCGTTGGTTTCAACACTCAGACATTGAGGCCCCCTCATACGACGCTGGCCATCGCGAGGCCTATCGCTCCAATGACTACTCGGTGGTCCTGCAGGCGGCCATCGCTGGACAGGGCGTTGCGCTCGGCTGGCTACACATCGTCAGTGGCCTGATCAATGACGGTCGACTCGTTCCCATTGGCGAACCGATCGAGTCCGACCAGCCGTTTGAGATCCTGTTTCGGAGCCATACGCCAATGCGGGCACCGGTCATGGCGATGCGGCGGTGGCTGCAAAGCGAAATGTTGCAACAGCACCCATCCAGCTGAGAACGGTTGCAACAACAGGCCGCGAATCCTATTGTTCGCTGCTGTGAACGGTACTCCAGAGCCATCAGTCGACGGCCGCTGGTGCGTGCACCGATGACTCCCACGCTGTGGGGTGTGCTCATCGCCATCGTCCTGGCGATCATCTTCCTGCTCGGCATGCTGTTTGAACGCAATCGGTTCACCATGACCACCGAGATGGCGTTGCGGCGAGAGATCCAAAAGCTCATCGACCAGAACAAGCGACACGAGACAAAGATCGAGCAACAGGTCAACCACATCGCAACGCTCAACATCGCGGTCAGAGGAGAGCAGGCCAGGCAGATCCTCCAAAGCCACGGTTGGCGCCCGCTCGGCGGCGAGTCGCTACCGGGCGACGGCGAACAGATACTGGTGGCCGGCAAAATTCTGACCCCGGAGAGCCTGGCCCCGAACGGCTACTACTACGCCCGCTTCAGAAAGCGCGATGCCAACCACGGAACGCTGACCTATGCGGGCAGCGCTGGCCAGCCGGTACCACTGGACGGATCGGTCCTGTGGATGCCACAGCGAAGCCTGGTCTCGTAGCGCTCAATCCTCGCTAACGCTGGCCGGCTGCGGAGCGCGCCCCCCCGCGCGCGCGGAGCCAGCGTAGGGGGGGGGGC
>CAZSTV010000007.1:8101-24596 GCA_964609665.1 uncultured Acidimicrobiaceae bacterium | reverse complement strand
CGCGCTCGTAGCCTGCTTCGGTGGAGAGCATCACGACAAGGCGCTCCACCCACGCGTCGTTGAAAAGATGACGCTTCACCGAGGACACCCATTCGCAGTAGTCCGAATCGACGGCGTCGGGTGCATTGTCTCCGCGACGTGACCTGACCTTCAGCCGGTAGGTCGCTTCGGTGTGGCCGTTCATGGTGAACCGGTACGGGATCCGCTCCCCCACCCGCTGGACCACATCCTTGGCGCTCAGGTTTGGGCGGGGCGGGCGCACCACCTTGCGAACGGTCAGGTGCTGATCCACCGCCTGCGCCAACTCAGGGGCCATCGATCCGGGTTGGGCGTAGTACACCGTCGCGTCGAACGAGGCCGCCGGTGCAGCGGCAATGGGAACGACGGCGAGGCGGAACGCGAACGTTGGGTCGGCCAGCAGCGCCTGGGTGTCGAACTGCGCAAGGCCTTCCTGGACCGCTCCGGGGAGGGTGCGAATCAGCGCCTTCGGTGTGGCGAACGTGCTCTGATCACGAAAGCCGTTGAGATGCAGTGGCACCGCGAGCGCATCGCCGAACCCGTAGTGCTGGCCGAACGTGGCAACCACGTGGCGCTCGAAGTTGAGCAGGCCGGCCTGGGCCTGTGGCGCAACGATTGCGTCGAGGGCGGGTAAACGTTCGTGACCGACCACATCGAGTAGCCGAACCCAGAACGACACGTTGGCCCGCAGCCCGGTGTTCGCCTCATCC
Organism: uncultured Acidimicrobiaceae bacterium; assembly: GCA_964609665.1. GTDB lineage: Bacteria > Actinomycetota > Acidimicrobiia > Acidimicrobiales > SZUA-35 > JAHELU01. Next base: position 23,868 of record CAZSTV010000007.1, on the reverse strand, counting down.
GGGAACGCGGCCGCCACCAATAACTCGGTTTCGCCGCTTGTCGCGTCGCCCGTACCTGATGTCGCCTCCTCCCAGGACGCCGACCGTTCCTGCAGCACCGCTATGGACAGCGCCGACCAGGCGCGGACCATCGCCGGGGCGAAGGACTCGAAACGGGAGTCGACGTGGTGATCATTCCAGGCTGCAAGCGCTGCACGCCCCGCGGCGCGAGCCCGTTGGAGTTGGGACTCCCATGCCGCCGGTTCGATCCCCCGTGGCCGACCGCCGAGGGAACGGACCTGATCGGCCAGCTGCGCGATCCGGTCGGACTGCTTGGACGGCATCGACGTCTCAACGCCGAGCACCTGACGAATGAAGCGGTCATAGCGCCTGCCGTGGGACGATTCGTCATCCCACGCGATTCGCTCCAGTTGACTCTTTGCGGTCCCGCGGCCCTCGTCCCACTGGGCCAGGAGCCATTCCGCAAGTTCAACATCATCTGCTGGTAGGTCGTGCACCTGTCGATCCCTCGCGCTTTCCAAATCCCGGTGCGGCGACCCTAGCCTCCAGGCCCGGCCACCGCCGACCCACACCGGCGCCCGATGTATCGACCGCTACGCATCTCACGCCGTGCACCGCCCACCGAAAGAGGCAATGATCACACCAATGGCATCGCCCGGCCCGGTCGTGATACTGAATGGCGCACCTCGCTCGGGCAAGTCGAGCATTGCGGCCGCGCTCGACTCGGTAGACGAGCGACGGTGGCGAAACCTCGGGGTGGATTCGGTCATGGCTGATCTGACCCCAGAGCAACATCCGGGTATCGGCCTGCGGCCCGGTGGCGAGCGGCCAGACCTGGAAGATGCGGTCCTCGCCGGGTACCGGACCTTGTTTGCAGAGGTGGCAACAGCGGCGACCGATGGGAGTGCGGTTGCTGTTGACGTTGGCATCCATCAGTGGTTCTCGAAACCTCTGGGGCTGTGGCAGGAAGTCGCGCGCTGCCTTGCTGATACTCCCAGCTTCGTTGTAGGTGTCCGCTGCTCGCTCCCGGTCATCCTCGAACGTCGGGCCGCAGCACCACGTCGGGGCCGCTCCCGCTACGTGACATCCGAAGAGGGCAGTTCCGACGCAGCGGTCCCCACGCCGGTCGCCCGTTGGCAACAGGCGGTGCATGACCCCGGCCGCTACGACTTCGAGGTGGACACCACCACTGTGGCTGCGGAACTGTGCGCGCGGAACATCTTGGCCTACACCCGCGCCAATGCCCCTACGGCGCTTGGGATATGGCGGGCCGACGTTGATCGACGGTAGTGCGAGCTACCGCTTGGACACTGCAGACCGCTGGCCGCTGGCCGCAGCCGGAAGCTCAGTTACGCACCAGACGGAAGACCGGGATCTCGCGTCCACTTTCGGCGGCGCTCTTCTCATAGCCGGCGAACTGTGGCATCTGGGCTGCCTGAGCATCAAAGAGCCGCTTCCGCTCGTCGCCCTCAGCCAGTTGCGCAGTCGCTTCCCACTTTTCGGTGCCCACCTCAACGGTGACACCCGGGTTGGCAACCAAGTTGTAGTACCAGTTCGGGTGCTCGGGAGCCCCACCCTTCGACGCAATGATGACGGCGTCGTCACCGTCGGTGGAGAAGACCAGAGGCGAGCAGAGTTCGCGGCCGCTCTTGGCGCCGGTCATGGTGATCAGAATCATCGGCATGCCTTCGAACGGGCCACCGCAGACCCCTTCGTTGGCTCGAAACTCGTCGATCACGTTCTTGTTGAATTCCAGAAAGTCCATGTCGTTCCTTACTCATCAGGCCAGAGTTGTCGCCGCGGCGTCAGTCGGCCCTACGCTACCGGTCCGACCCTGCAGAAGAGAAGGCGATGCGCATAATCCTGACCGGGGCTTCCGGCTTTGTTGGTTCAAACATCGCAGGTCTGAACCAGGGTTGAGCAGAGCAGCCGGTCGTTCTGCTGCGCCCGAAAAGCCGGCGGTTATTGATGCCGCCCCCACCATGCGGTTCATGAGCAATAGGGCCCAGGGGCTATCAAGGCGCTTGCCGATTGAGCTACATCTTTGATTAGGCCTCTATATGGGATGGTGTTTTGATGTCGGCGAGTCTCCCTTCGGTTGGACGCGTGCTTAGCGCGTTTGTGCTGGTTTCCGCGTTGTTGGTCGGGGTGGTGGTTGGCCAAACGTCGGCCGCAACCGGCGACGTCACCATCTATCTGAGTTCCACCAGCGGGGGGACCGCTGGCGGACTGATCTTCGATGACGAAGACATCGTCGCTTATGACGTGGCGACCCAGACCTTCACGATGCACTTCGACGGTTCGGATGTGATGCCGGCGTCGGCGGACATCGACGGCTTCCGGTTGAACGGCGACGGGACGATCAGCCTGTCGCTGGTTGCTCCGGCCACCATCAGCGACGTCGGGGCGGTCGACGACTCGGACATTCTTGTCTTCACCCCGAGCGCGCTTGGTGACAGCACCGCCGGCACATTCGCCATGGAACTGGACGGCAGCGGCTTCGGCCTGGATGCCGCGGACGAGGACGTGATCGCGGTCGCCGCCGATCAGTCCGGGCAGACCCTGGTAAGCACTCTTGGTACGCACAACGTGCCCGGCGCCGGTGGCAACCTCCGCGGGCCAGACGATGACCTGATCGCCTTTGACGGTGCCACCTGGGCCTTGCACTTTGATGGTTCCGACGCGGCCTTGACCGCCGCCGAAGACGTGATGGCGGCCTCGGTTGATCAGGTCTCCGGCGATATCCACCTCGCGGCCCGCGGCTCCTACATCGTTCCGGGCCTGTCAGGCGACTTCAACGACGTCTTCACCTTCAGCGGCAACACCGGTCCTAACACGAGCGGTACCTATTCGCTGCTGTTCGACGGTGGCTCCGCCGGGTTCGACGAGCAGATCGACGGCCTCCACGTCGATGTTGAACTCGGCGAAAACACCGACCCGACGGCGGCCGACGATACGACCTCGGTCGGCGAGGACGGCCCCGGGACCGCGGTCGACGTGTTGAGCAACGACAGCGATGCCGACGGCAACATCCTTTCGGTCGTGGCTGTTGACGACGCGGCAACGATCGGTTCGGTAACGCTTAGCGGCGGGGTCGTGAGCTACGACCCCAACGGACAGTTCGAGTCACTAAACGCCGGTGAGACCGACAGCGATACGTTCGGCTACACCGTTTCCGACGGTCTTGGCGGCACCGACACCGCCACCGTGACGGTCACCATAGACGGGGCAGACGAGGCGGCTCCGAGCGACAAGATCTACCTGAGTCTCCGTACCTCCGGCGATATCGGTCCGATCGCCTTCACCGACGAGGACATCCTGGAGTTCGACACCGGCACCGGCACCTGGTCGCTCTACTTTGACGGCTCTGATGTTGTCCCCGGTTCGGCCGATCTCGACGGGCTTCGACTCAACGACGATGGCACGATCAGCATGTCGTTCGAGAACGGGGTCAACATCTCGGGCCTTGGCACCGTTGACGACTCAGACATCGTGGTGTTCACCCCAACCTCCCTGGGGGCAAGCACCGCCGGGAGTTTCGCTCTTGAGTTCGATGGTTCGACCGCAGGTCTCTCCACCAGCAACGAGGACGTGATCGGTATCGCCCAGTCGGCGGTTGGCCAGACCCTGGTCACGACCCTTGGCGGGCTGAGCGTCCCGGCAACCGGCGGCGGCACCCTTTCCGGGGCCGACGAGGACGTCATCGCCCTCGACGACTCGACCTGGTCGGTCCAATTTGACGGCTCGGACGTCGGACTCGCCCCCGAGGACCTCATGGGTCTGTCTTCCAACGGCGCAACCGGCAACCTGGCCATGGCGATCCGCGGCGCCTTCTCCGTTGGCGGGATCACCGGCGGCGGCAACGACATCATCGAGTTCTCCGGTACCACCGGTCCGAACACCTCGGGCAGCTTCACCCTGATCTTTGACGGTGACCTGAACAGCCTCACCGGTTTCGACATCGATGCAATCCACATCGAGACGGTCTCCGGGCCACCGGTCGGTGACCCGCCGACGGCCAACGATGACACGGCCTCGGTCGGTGAAGACGGGCCCGCCGTCGACATCGACGTATTGGACAACGACACCGATCCCGATGCAGGCGACGTGGTGACCGTGGTCTCGGTCGACAGCACCGGTACCACCGGACAGGTGTCCCTGGTCGGAGGGGTGGTCAGCTACGACCCCAACGGTCAGTTCGAAGCGCTGGAGGACGGACAGACGGCAGGCGACTCCTTCGGCTACACGATCACCGATGGGAACGGCGGCTTCGACTCGGCAAATGTGCAGGTCACCATCAACGGCGCAGACGAGGCCGATGCTCCGACCGCGGCCGATGACGGCCCGGCGGCTGACAGTTCGCCCGGCGACCCGTTCCACGTCGCGCTCGATACGACGTTCAGCGGGGGACCGGGCACCGTAACCGCCAACGACGATCTTGGTAGTCCGGCGGCGTCGGTGACCTCATTCGGCGGCGGCGATCTGGGTGGTGCAGTAGGCGACAACCCGGCCGGGTCTGTTGTGGCCGTTGGTGCCGGGTCGCTCTCGATTGATGCTGACGGCTCGGCGGACTTCACCCCGGACACCGGCTTCACCGGCCTGTTCTCGGTGCAGTATCGGATCGAAAACTCCGGTGGCTCGAGCGACGGCACGCTGTCGGTCTTTGTCGGCGATCGCCCGGTCGATCTCGGCGGACGCATCTATCTCAGCTCGACCACCTCCGGTTCGGTCGGCGGTGTGACCTTCGCCGATGAGGACGTGCTCGAATACGACATGGGAACCGGGGCCTGGTCGATGTACTTCGACGGCTCCGACGTCCTACCCGGCTCCGCCGACTTGGACGCCTTTGTCATCAACAGCGACGGCACCCTTTCGCTGTCGTTCGACAACCCGATCAACATCTCCGGCCTCGGATCGGTCGATGACTCCAACATTGTGGTCTTCACTCCGACGTCGCTCGGTTCGGCGACCGCCGGCTCCCTTGCCCTTGAGTTGATCGGCGTCGACGTCGGCCTCACCTCGAGCAACGAGGACCTGCTGGCGCTAACCCGGTCCGGTTCTGGCCAAACGTTGATCTCGACCCTTGGCAGCTACAGCGTGCCTGCAACCGGGGGCGGGACGCTGTCGGGAGCAGATGAGGACGCGATCGCCCTCGACGGCACCGAATGGTCGGTGTTCTTTGACGGGTCCGATCTCGGGCTTGGCCCAGAAGACCTGATGGGTATCTCGCTCGACGCAAGCACCGGTGACCTGGCCATGGCCCTCCGGGGCGGGTACAACGCCGGCGGGATCATTGGCGACACCGACGACGTGGTCGTCTTTTCCGGAACGACCGGAGCGGCGACCAGTGGAACCTTCTCCCTGCTATTCGACGGCGACCTCACCGGCTTTGGCGGCGAGCAAATCGATGCCCTTCACGTGGTCCCCGCCGTCGCCCCGCCGACAAACGACGATCCGGTTGCTGTCGGTGACGCGGTGAGTGTTGGTGAGGACGACCCGGATGGCGCGGTTGCAGTGCTGGACAACGACTCCGACCCGAACGCTGGCGACACACTCACGGTCGAATCGGTGAATGACACCGGCACAACCGGTTCAGTCACGCTCGTCGGCGGAGTGGTCACCTACGACCCGAACGGCCAGTTCGAATCACTTGCCGTCGGCGAGACCGACACCGACTCCTTCACCTACACGATCTCCGATGGCAACGGCGGCACCGACACAGCAACGGTCACGATCACGATCAACGGAGCCAACGACGGCCCAGTTGCTAGTGACGATGGAGCCAGTGTTGGCGAGGACGGCCCAGCGGTCGACATCGCTGTGCTCGACAATGACACCGACGTCGATACCAGCGACACGCTCACGGTCGACTCGGTGGATGACACTGGCACAACCGGTTCAGTCACGCTGGTCGGCGGTGTCGTGTCGTATGACCCGAACGGCCAGTTCGAATCGTTGAATGCCGGCGAGACCGACACCGACTCATTCACCTACACCGTCTCTGACGGCAACGGCGGCACCGACACCGCCACAGTCACCATCACCATCAATGGCGCAGACGACAACGGTGATCCCGTCGCTGTCGCTGACGCGGTGAGTGTCGGTGAGGACGACCCGGATGGCGCGGTTGCAGTGCTGGACAACGACTCCGACCCGAACGCTGGCGACACACTCACGGTCGAATCGGTGAATGACACCGGCACAACCGGTTCAGTCACGCTCGTCGGCGGAGTGGTCACCTACGACCCGAACGGCCAGTTCGAATCACTTGCCGTCGGCGAGACCGACACCGACTCCTTCACCTACACGATCTCCGATGGCAACGGCGGCACCGACACAGCAACGGTCACGATCACGATCAACGGAGCCAACGACGGCCCAGTTGCTAGTGACGATGGAGCCAGTGTTGGCGAGGACGGCCCAGCGGTCGACATCGCTGTGCTCGACAATGACACCGACGTCGATACCAGCGACACGCTCACGGTCGACTCGGTGGATGACACTGGCACAACCGGTTCAGTCACGCTGGTCGGCGGTGTCGTGTCGTATGACCCGAACGGCCAGTTCGAATCGTTGAATGCCGGCGAGACCGACACCGACTCATTCACCTACACCGTCTCTGACGGCAACGGCGGCACCGACACCGCCACAGTCACCATCACCATCAATGGCGCAGACGATGTGCAGGACACCATCCTGTACATCAGCTCGAGGTTCGGCGGCACCATCGGCGGGGTCAGCTACAGCGACGAAGACGTGCTGGAGTACGACATCACGACGGGCACCTGGTCCTTACTCTTTGATGGCTCGGATGTTCTGAGCGAACCCGGACCCGTGGACATCGACGGGCTGTACGTGAACGACGATGGCACGATCGACATGTCGTTCACGGTTGCGACGACCATCACCGGTATCGGAGATGTCGACGATTCGGACATTGTCCGGTTCGCCCCGACCAGCGTCGGACCGAACACCGCAGGTTCGTTCACCCTGCTGTTCGACGGCTCAAACTTCGGTTTGACGTCAAGCGGTGAGGACACCGACGCCATCGCCCGGGATGCGTCCGGCAACCTGGTGATCTCAGTGCGCGGGTCCACCTCGGTCCCGGCGACCGGTGGCGGCACGCTCAGCGTGGCGGACGAGGATCTGTTTGTACTTGACGGTACGGGGACCTGGTCGACGGTGATTGATGGTTCGGACTTGAGTCTGACTAGCGGCGCGGAAGATCTTCGTGGGGCAACGATCGGCGATGGGGGCACCGTCTATTTCTCGGTGGCCGGGGGCTACTCGGTTCCCGGTCTCGCCGGCGGAAACAACGATATTCTGGCCTTCGACGGCACGACCGGCCCAGCAACCAGCGGCACGTTGAGCGTGTTCTTTGACGGGGATTCGGTCGGTTTCACCGACAAAATCGCCGGTTTCCACATCGTGGGCGGCTGATCCGAAGCTCGTAGGCACCGCTCCGGGCGTATCCGGGGCGGTGTCGAGCTCGGAAAGCGCCGAACATCGACCGGCCCGTTCAAACGTGGAGGGCTGAAGTGACCCTGGCCCGGTAGCGGACCAGCAGCTCTCCCCCGGTGGCCTCGGTCAGGCGATCCACCAACTCGGCGTCCAGCGCCGACCGCAGCTGCGCATCCAGTCGAGCCACGGGCGAATGCGTACCCATTTCGTCGAGCCAGTTGGCCACCGACTGGGTGCGCTGATGATCAAAGGAAACGGTCTCCAACGGCCCGAAGAGTGAGCCGAGCCCGGCGATGGTGTTGGCGTCGAGCTGCTCGTAGTCCGGTGAGGAGACTCCAACTGGCACCGAGTAGTCGAGTAAATCTGGGGCATGTCGACCGATCACGTCGACGAAGACATCGATCACCGAGGGGTCGTAGTGGTACGAGTTCCATATCAGGGCCAGGCGTCCGCCGGGACGCAGGAGACCGTGGGCCTTGGCATAGCCAACGCTCGGGTCGATCCAATGCCACGCCTGGGCCGAGGTGATCAAGTCGAACGGGCCGACACCATCCCACGCCTCGAACCGGGACACATCGACCGCCACGCCATGCGAGGCGGCAACGGCCGCCATGCGGTCATCGATCTCCACACCGATGACGTCCCATCCGGCATCTTGCAATCGTCGGGTCAGCTGACCGGTGCCACAACCGACGTCCACCGCACGACCGGCCCCCGCCTCGGTCAGCCAATCGACGAGCTCGGCCGGATACCCGGGACGCAACCGGTCGTATCGTTGCGCTGCGGCGCCAAAGCTCTCGGCTCGTTCCCGGTCGTTGAATATCTCCGACATTCCGCAAGCGTAGACGAGGTCGATATTCGGTCGACCACATCGTGCTCGATCGGTATGTTCGGGAACCGACTTATGACTCCGACAAGCATCGACTCTCATGACCGCAGCAGCACACAACCTCGTCAAGAACTTGGCGCCGGACGCATCTCCGCAGTCCGTCATGTGGGCCAACTTTGTCGCGCCGATCTTCTCCCGGTCCGAGCCACACGTGCGCATCGTGTCGATCGAGCACTTCGAGTCTGTCGAGGCGTTACTCCCCACCGCCACTATCGACGCGTCGCTTCGTAGTGACGACTTGTTCATGGTCGAGGCGTCGACCGCTGACGCTTCGTTCATGTTGCAGTGGCGATACAACGGCAACCACGGCGCGGTCCTGATCCGCAGCGGCACCGCTGCCAATGCGGACCAGGCCGAGGCGGATGTCAAGGAGCGGCGGCCCCCCGTTCCGGCGACCCCGGAATCGGTCCGATTGGACTTCTGGCAAGTCGATGGAGCGGGTGACCCCTACACCAGCTCCCGCTCCATCGATGCACCCCACGTCGATGACATCTCGGCAAATTACCCGGCAGACGTGTGGCACCACATCGAACGACTTCGTGGACTTGAGCCACAGGTCAATGATGGGCGGATTGTGCTGTGGCACGGCCCACCCGGTACCGGCAAGACCTCGGCCATCCGGGCCTTGGCCAGGGCCTGGCATGACCGAATTCGGGTGCAGGTGTTGTTGGACCCCGAAAGGATCCTCGCAAGCTCGGCCATGCTCATGTCCGTACTGCTTGACGATGCGGCCACCGCTTGGCGTCTGCTGGTCATTGAGGATGCCGATGAGTTGCTTCGGGCCGATGCCAAGGAGCGAGTCGGTCAGGCCCTCAGCAGACTGCTCAATCTCAGCGACGGCCTGCTCGGCCAGGGGTCGAAGGTGCTGGTGCTCATTACCACGAATGAACCGATCGGCCAGCTTCACCCTGCGTTGGTGCGGCCAGGTCGGTGCCTTGTCGAATCCGAGTTTCGTCGCTTCTCACGGGCCGAGGCCGGGCGCCTCACCACCCGACCGCTCCCCTCGGGGTCCGCAACCTTCAGCCTTGCCGAGGTGTGTGCGATCAACGACGATCGCTCGTCCGAGGTTGGCCAAGAACCGGTCTTCGGGACCTATCTCTAAGCCAGCGGTACCCACCCTGAGCCCGCAACCAAGAAATCTATAGCTATTGCCGTAACAGCTATTGACAACGACGTGTGCTGGGGTTCTACTTACTGCTGTGACATCGGACGACGTGCTCAATCGGCTCAGCTCCGCGCTGGCGGAGATAGAGCGCGCCGCGGCCGAAAACGTGGAACGGAGCCTGGAGATCCAGCGGCGAGTTGCCTGGTTTCGCAGCCAGATCGATGCCGGCAGTCCCATCGGCGACCTGGTGGGGTCCGAGGACTCCCCCCGCGTCGTCGAGTTGATCACCACCAACATGTCGGTACTGGAGAACGTCGGTTCAGAGTTCCGGGCATCACTTGCGCTTGCCCTTCGGGCCGATGGTTTGACCATCGCAACAATCGCCGGGCTATTCGGTGTCAGCAGGCAGCGGATCTCTGCCCTGCTCCGACAAAAAGCCGCCCTCGAAGCCGCGGACGGGGCTGCGGACAACAGCGACCAGTAGATGGCAAAGTCATCCCGGCGGCTCCCCATCATCGGATGGCGGGAGTGGACCACGCTGCCCGCACTCAGCGGCACCCCGATAAAGGCCAAGATCGATACCGGAGCGAGAACCTCCGCGCTGCATGCCTTCGCCCTCGAGCTGACCACCGACACTGCGGGCGTCACCACAGCCGCCTTCGAAGTCCATCCGCTGCAGCGTTCCAGCGCGCACTCGTCATCGGTACAGCTTCCCGTCATCGACTTCCGTACCGTGCGGTCGTCAAACGGGACGAGTGAAACCCGTCCGGTGGTGCAAACGACAGCCCGGATCGGCGAACACGAATGGACGATTGATCTGACCCTGACCTCCCGTGACGAAATGGGCTTTCGCATGCTGCTTGGGCGCGCCCCCCTGCGGCGGCGCTTACTGGTCGCCCCCTCACCTTACTACCCGCAAGGCAAGAAACCATGAAGCTCGGCATCCTCTCACGGGCACCACGCTCCTACAGCACCCAGCGGCTCAAGACAGCAGCGATCGAACGCGGCCACGAGGTCCGGGTTCTCGACACCCTCCGGTTCGGCATCGATCTGTCATCGGATGAGCCGGACCTCCAATACCGAGGCAAACAACTGTCCGACTATGACGCCGTCATCCCGAGGATCGGCGCTTCGATCACCTTCTTCGGGCTTGCCGTTGTTCGCCAGTTCGAACAGATGGATGTGTATACGCCGAATCCGTCGAACGGGATTGCGAACTCCCGGGACAAACTCCGGTCGGTCCAGATCCTGTCCCGGCATGACGTCGGCATTCCCGGCACGACCTTCGTCCGCAACCGGGCAGACGTGCTCGCAGCGATCGATCGAGTTGGTGGTGCGCCGGTCGTCATCAAACTCCTGGAAGGCACCCAGGGCATCGGCGTGATCCTCGCTCCGGACAACCACGTGGCGGAAGCGGTCATCGAGACCCTGCAGTCGACAAAGCAGAACGTGCTCATCCAACGATTCATCGCCGAGAGCCGGGGCCGTGATGTCCGGGCGTTTGTGGTTGGCGACCGTGTGGTTGCCGCGATGCGCCGGACCGCGTCAAAAGGCGAGTTTCGTTCAAACGTGCATCGGGGCGGATCGACCGAAGCCGTCGAACTCGATGCCGAGTATCAGCGGGTTGCCGTACAGGCCGCACAGATCATGGGGCTGCGGATCGCCGGGGTGGACATGCTGGAATCCGAGAACGGACCGCTGGTCATGGAGGTGAACTCCTCCCCCGGCTTGGAGGGCATCGAGAACGCCACCGAGCTTGATATCGCCGGCGCGATCATCGACTACATCGCCAACCAGGTCGCTTTCCCTGAACTCGATGTTCGACAGCGGCTCACGGTCTCGGCCAGTTACGGTGTGGCCGAAATAGCACTCCACGAAGGGGCCGACCTGCTGCAAGCGGAGGCAACGGTTGGCAGTCTGCGAGAGATGGACATCACCGTGCTGACACTTCATCGTGGCACCACGGTCATTCCAAATCCACGCGACGCGCAGACCCTGGACGCGGATGATCGGCTGCTTTGCTTCGGTCACCTTGAGATGATGCGCAACCTTGTACCGGCCCGACGCCGACGCCGAGCCCGGCCGCAGCTGCAACCGCTGCCGGACGACCCGACGAGCACCGGAGACGACATCGAGTCCGAGCTCCCCGCACCTGAAGGACACGTCGCATCGTGAGCGATCCATGGGGCTCCTTCGAGATTGCCGGCCAGCAGATTCCCACCGGGCGTCGAACCCAGCTGGACCTGCCAATAGCCCGACTCATGTCCGGCACACCGGTCACGCTGCCGGTGATTGTGTGCCACGGCGCCCACCCTGGACCGACGGTGTGGGTCAACGCTGCAATTCACGGTGACGAGATCGGTGGCGTAGAGATCATCCGCCGAGTGCTGGAGCGGCTCAGCACCGCCGATCTGGCCGGAACGCTGATCGCGGTTCCCATCGTGAACGTTCACGGGTTCAACACCAGCGACCGGTACCTCCCTGATCGCCGTGACCTCAATCGGTCCTTTCCCGGATCGTCCCGAGGATCTCTGGCGGCTCGCATCGCTCATCTGATGATGACCGAGGTGGTGAGTCGCTGCAGCGTGGGGATCGACCTGCATACCGGCTCGGATCATCGCATCAATCTGCCACAAATTCGGGGCGATCTCACCGATGAGCGCACCCTTGAACTTGCAACGGCCTTCGGGGCCCCCGTCACCATCCACGGCCGTACAAGATCCGGGTCGCTACGTGAGGCGGGCACCGAGCGCGGTGCCACGGTCCTGCTCTATGAGGGGGGCGAGGCGTTGCGATTCGACCGTCATGCAATCACCGTCGGAGCGTCGGGCGTGCGGCGCATACTCGCTCACCTCGACATGCTGAACGATGAGCCGGAACCGGCCGTCGAGACCGAGTACTCCCGCAAAACCAAGTGGGCCCGGGCCCCGGCCAGCGGCATTTTGCATCTCATCCCGGACCTCGGGGACCACGTGACAAAGGGACAGATTCTGGCGGCCGTGTTGGACCCATTCGGTAATCGCCTCGGCAAGATCTCATCGCCAACCGGCGGGATTGTGATCGGGCACACCCAGCACCCGCTGGTCAACAAGGGCGACGCTGTCATGCATGTCGCAGGCGTTGACCGCGACAGCGAGGCATCGTGACAGCGAGACCACGGACAGCGAGCCGTTGTGGCAGCGAGGTATCGCTAGCGCTTTCGGCCGGGAGCGAGGTGGGACAAAATCCGGCCCCACATCGGGACCAGCAGTTCGTGGCCACCCCTCGGCACCATCTCAAGCCTGGCGTTCGGCAGCCACTTTTGCCACTGTCGACCGTGAGCTGATCCGGTGGCCGGATCGGCGCTGCCAAACAGCAGCAGCGTCTTTGCGGTGATGGCGGCGGGGTCGATGTCGGCCAGCGTTTCCTCGTCGAACGCGGTGGCCACGATGGCCAACCGCTCGATCTCGGGGTGCTCGGCTACGGTCCGCAGCGCGGCGACGCCGGCGCTCGACCAGCCGACGACGCCGATGGTCGATTCATCCCAGGCGTCGACGAGGACGACGTCTCGTTTGTCGGTCTGGGCCGGCTCCGGGTCGAACAGCGCTGTGCCGTCTGGAAGGTGGAGAACTACCGAAGCCATGACCAAGCAGCCTATGGCAATCGGCAGGACAGCACCCTACGGCACCACAGGGTTCTAACCGTCTCAGAGTTTCAGCGATTCAGGGTTTCGGCTAACCGCTCAGTCGGGAGAAACGTGAACCTCGCTCGATGAATTCTTCCGAGTGGTCTTTGTGCTGTTCCTCGTCGTGAGCGATCTGGCGCAACATGTCGCCGACGGTGGCGTGATGGCCGTAGTCGGCCCGATACCTCGACTCCCACTCCATATCATCAAACTCGGGGTGCTCCTCGACGAACTGGGCGTACTGGCGCATCGCATGATCCTCAAAGTCTGAGTTGAGCCGATATGACCATCGTGGGCGAAGCACGAACAGCAGCCACGACAGCTGGTAGTAGAGGACCGACAGCAGCTGGGGAAAGATCCGGTCGGCAAACCAGCGGCGCTTGTAGCCGGCGTTTTCAAGGAACTCCTCCATGATCAGCAGGTGCCAAAACTCGTTGTCCTGCTCATCCCTGGCCAGCAGCACCCGGTCTTGGATGAGACGATCAAATCGGTGGTCCCGATGGTTCTGGGTCTGGGCGATGTGGCCAACGTGCTCCCACGCCATGTACGGCACCCTGGCCACCAGTTCGACGAACGCAAAGAACTCAAAGCTCCGCCCCTGCGGGAACGCCTTGCCTGCCGCCCAGAACAACAGGCGCGCCGGAATGCCGTACCGATACTCCGGGGCATTCAGATATCGCTGCTGATGGGTCCGAAGCTCGGACGGCGCAAGCGGCATTGCGAAGCCCGATTCGTACTGGGTGGGAGGTGTCGGTCTGGTCGGCATGTCCATGATTTGATCGTTGCGCTTGGACGGGCGAGCCAGTAGGGCCAAACGTCCGGTCCTCCGACTTGTTGAGCTCACGTAACTGCGACGACTAGCGTCAGGCCATGACGAAGCAAGCACCTCAGGCGTTGCGCGAGCTGTGGGGACCGATCGGCCAAATCGGCTACATCGTTCATGACCTCGCCACAGCGATGCAGCATTGGACCGACACCATCGGCGTTGGACCGTGGCGCGTCGCCGACCCGGCACCGTTCGACAGGCTGCACTACCAGGGCGCACCGACCGACGCTGAGGTCAGTATTGGGCTGGCCTTCATGGGCGACGTCCAGATAGAACTCATCTCGCAAGGAAACGATGCACCATCGATGTATCGAGACTTGCTCGATACCTACGGCGAGGGAGCGCAACACATCTGCTTCTATCCGGCGGACTATGAAGCTGCGCTCGCCGCCGGACTCCATGCCGGCATGACGCTCGGCCAGGACGGACAGATCTGGGGCGTGGAGTTCTCATACTTACTCGGCGACGGCGGAAGGGTCATCGAACTCGCCGACCTCCCCGACGACATGCGCACCGCGCGCCACAGGGCGATCGCCAGCGCTGCGCAGTGGAACGACGCACAAGAATGACCGATGACCGTCGACAGAAGCTCAACGGCGGCGAGGCGATCGTCGAGATGCTCACACGGTTCGGCGTGGAGATCATGTTCGGCTTGCCTGGCGATCAGACGCACCTCTACGACGCCCTCTATCGCCGACCCGAGATTCGCCACGTCCTTGTGCGACACGAACAGGCGGCGGCGCACATGGCCGATGCGTATGCTCGGGCGACAGGCAAGGTCGGGGTCTGCGACGCGTCCGTCGGACCGGGTGCGACCAACCTTCTCACCGGCATCGCGGAAGCGTTCATGTCCGGCATCCCCGTTGTGGCCATCGCCTCCGACGTGCGCTCGGACTGGCGGGGGCGGGACTCATTCCAGGAGGTCGACCAGGTTGCCGTCTTCCGGCCGGTCACCAAGAAGGTCTTCTCCATCGACCATGCCGAGCGTGTTCCCGAGCTTGTGGCACGGGCCTTCCAGATCGCAACGACGGGTCGGCCCGGACCGGTGCTGCTCAGCGTCCCCCTCGACGTGCTCCGAGGCGAGCATGAGTTCGCAGCGGCAGACCTTCGGGTCGACGACCGGTACGGTCGGTTCCCCGCCGTCAGGGCACTGCCGCCATCAGAAGACATTGCCGCGGCCGTCGACACCCTGACCTCGGCGGACCGGCCGGTCATCCTTGCAGGCGGAGGGGTCATTGCATCGGATGCCGCGGCCGAGGTGCGAGAACTCGCTGAACTGCTCGACCTGCCGGTCGCCACGACGTTCATGGGCAAGGGAACGCTGCCCGAGAATCACCCGCTGGCCCTCGGGCCGTTTGGCCTGATCGGTCGACCGGCAACCAACGACTATCTGCTCCAGGCCGACATGGCGCTCGCCCTGGGAACCCGGTTTACCAACGTGGACACCGCAGCGTGGAGAATCCCGCGCCGCACGACCAGGATTGTGCAGGTCGATGTCGAGCCCACACAGATCGGCCGCAACTATCACGTGGACCAGGCCGTGCCCGGGGACATCAAGGCAGTCCTGCGAGCAATGCTTGATAAGATCGGCGCCCGGAACTCGGTCGGCACCAACAGCGCCGTTGGCAACAAAGCGGTTCATGACGAAGTGTCAACGCTCACCGCGAATTGGCGCGTCGAGAGCGGGATCGAATCCGCCGTAGCCACCGGCGACGACCGTGAACCTGTGCACCCGCTGCAGGTGATCCGTGCGCTGCGCACCACGATGGCTACCGACGACGTGATGATCTGCGACTCGGGTTTCAACCAGATCTGGGGCGGA
>CAZSTV010000007.1:2830-8091 GCA_964609665.1 uncultured Acidimicrobiaceae bacterium | reverse complement strand
GCACAGTGCAGGGCGGAGTTACATGGGACCTCGCGGCTCGGGGGTCATGGGCTTCTCGGTGCCTGCAGCCATCGCCCACTCCCTGGCCCGTCCCGACCGACGCGTTGTTGCGCTCTGCGGCGATGGTGGCTTTGCCATGGTGCTGCAGGAGTTGGAGACGGCCCGAAGGTCTGGAGCCAGCCCGGTCATCTGCATCATGAACAACTCCAACCTTCAGTACATTCAGGCCAACCAAAAGCTGCTGTTCGACGGTCGCTACATCTCCACTGACTTCTCCGAGCTTGACTACGCCGCCATCGCCAACGCCTTCGGCTGCCATGGCCTACGGGTCGACCGCAGCGATGACCTTGTGCCAGCGCTGCACCAGGCCCTCGACAGTGAGTTGCCGTCGGTAATAGATGTGCAGATCATGAGCGACGCCCTGCCAGATCGAATGAGCCTGCAGGCACTACCCGAGTAGTCCAACATGACCTCCGATACCCGATCGATCTCGATGCCACTACTCGCCGTCGGCAAGCTTGCGGGCCGCGTCGGGACTAGCGATCCGGTCGTAGACCAACGCTGAGCTGAGGACGGCGAGGACACCGCCGGTGACCATCATCGCCGCCGGATCATCGATCACCCCGTGAGGATCCAAGCTCGACATGAACGGCAGGCTCAGCGCTGCAAGGCCCCCGCCGAGAACCGACACGCCGATCAGTGCCCGGCCGGTGCGCCGCACCGCTCGGGTCTGTTCCGCCAGCCATAGAGCGATCGCCCCCTGCAGCACAAGATAGAACGCCGAAGGGTTCACGGCTCCCGCGGCTATGAAGTTCAGGTTCAACACGACCCCCGCAGCCAGGGCGAACCCGACGAACCGACCACGAAGCAAGCTTGCCCCCGCAACGATCTGAACGGCCAAAACGACCACTGCTACCAGCGGCGAGAACGGTCGAACCACCAGGTCGAGAAACGGCTGGTACCAGTCGAGCGTCGCGTCCTGGTGCTCGATGAGAAACGTCCGGATAACATCACCGCTCCACCATGGGCCGCTCAACAACTTCTCAGCGGCCGCTCGCTGCCAGCCGAGACCGATGAAGACCTGGATCAGGAGCACCCAAATCGGTTGGCTGGCGATCCATTCGTCGATGCGTGCCCCCACCCGTCGATTCGGCGGTCGGGTTTCGGCAAAGGTCTCGGCAGATACTGGTGGGCGTGTAGGCGCGGTCATGTCGTAGAGGTTCGGATTCGGATGCGCGGGAAGCGAAAGGCTGGCAACAAGATCTTGTAAGACCGTCAGCGGCAGGTGTCACAGCTCCGCCCGCAGAGCACGGACCCAGCCCAGCCCAACAGTCTCTTAGCTCATGCTGACGCCGCCGATTCTGGCCGGAGCGAGCCGGCGTTGACGTCGGTTTGAAATCACCTGCCCGAGTGAGAGGGCAAAGGCGCCGGCGGCGAGAATCGTTGCAAGGGTGTACGACGAGAAGATCCCAGAGGACTCGTTGTCGCCGATGGCAGGACCGGTGACCTCGCCATTGACGACAAGGTCGGCGTCAATCGTCAGCGTCCCACTCTCGTCCCAGACCAGGAACTCCTTGGTCGCGTCGGTCGACACCAGCCGGAACCCATCGCGGGCAGAACGCAGGGTCATCCACTGCGAACCGGCGGATTCCGGGGCGGACCAGCGCTGGCCGGCGAATATCTCCCCACCGTCGATGTCGTTGAACCGGATCCCCTGACCGATGTTCTCGGACTTGATGGCGATGGCTCCCTGCGAGAAGACGGTTTGGTCCAGGTCAAGACCGATCATTGCGGCCGCTTGATCGCTCACGATGAGTCGCCCGTATTCGGGGTGAATCGACTTCTGCGAGTAGAGCAGTGTCTCGAACTGCCCGTCCTGTTGACCTTCGGGAAGGTCGAACCCGTGGGCGATGACCGAGATTGCGTGTGAGTTCGGATTGCCGAACCCAACGACTTGCAGGCCATGCTTTGCCTGGTTGCCGAAGACTCCCGGCTTGCCCTCGTTGAGGACGTCGACTTCCAGCCCGATGAGCTGGGCGTCGAATTCCTCGGGACACGCGCCGCTTTCGGTTGCCGAGGTCGGGATGGCGCTGTCGACGTTTACCACCGCCGCACGACTGCAGGTGCTCCGAGCGGACATGAACCCACCCCAGGCGAGCGCCCCGTCGGTGACGGCGGCCCCGTTCGCCCAGAACGGCACTCCGTTTGCGTTCGGCTGCGTATTGGTCAGGTCGACGAGCAGCGTCTGGTAGTGGTTGTGCTCGGAGTCGTAGTTGACCGAGGTCTGCTCGTCCAGGTCAAACACCGATGTGGGTTGACCATCCCATGTGCGCCACTCCGACTCGGGGGTGAGCACGTCCGCGATGTAGTAGCGACCCCCGAGCGGGGTTGCCAGGTTTTCGTAGTGGTAGAGCTCACCGGTCTTCAGGGAGCTGTTGTCATCGATCAACTCAAGCTCTGGTGGTTCGGCCTCTTGCGCTGCGGCCGGCAGTACAGCGACGAGGAGACAACTCGCTGAGAGCAGCACGAGTCCGGCTAGTCGGGATCGGCGATGTGGGTTCACGAACGGACCTTTCGAATCTGTTGATACTCCCGCAGACCCCGACAGTACCTGTCCCCCAGCGTTCATTTGGCGACGAAAGCAGCGACAAGCAGCGCCCGGGAACCAGCCCGTAGGTCGGACGGCCTGGCGCTCGGGAGGATCGCCCAAGGTCCGCTGAGCAGAACGGTAAACGCCCCTTGGGCACCCATGTGGGTTTGGGAGTTTTCACCCTCTATCGATGTTGAAGCTGGTCATACCTTCGGGTCTCGAAAGGCGGGATTCGCAGTGACCACCATCACCACCAAAGGCAAGACCGGACGGGTAACCCCGTCCAAGAAAACTCGACGAGAAAGGCGACTCCGGTCCCACTTAGTGGCACTGGCGCTTGGAGCCGGAACGCTCTCAGGGATCGGCCTTGCCGATGCAACACCTGCAGCGGCCGCTCCGGTCGACCTAAACGAAGACGGGCAGTGGGGCCCCGTGGAGGACTGGCCGATGGTCGGCATTCACGCCGCCCTCGACAAGAACGGTCGAGTCGTCACCTACGGGACCAACCCCGACGGCACCCAGACCGGTCAGTTCATCTACGACATCTGGACGCCGAACGCATCTGCGGCTGCAGGCCACAACACGTTGGCCAACACGACCAACACCGATCTCTTCTGCAGCCTTCAGCTAAACAGGGCCGACACCGGCGACATGCTGATCTTTGGTGGCGACAACTGGATTGGCAACATGACCAACAACCGGGGCAACGCCGACATCAACCAACTCGACGCGGCGACCGGCCAGCTGGCCGCACTACCCGGCATGAACAGGGCCCGGTGGTATGCGACAGGAACCACGCTCCCCGACGGATCGATCTACGTTCAGGGCGGCCTCGATGGCGAAGACCACCCCGAGCACTGGACCCCCGAGGGCGGCGCTCGTCTGCTGCCACTCGACACCTCGACCATCTATTGGAACTACCCGAAGAACTTCGTGATTCCCGACGGCCGGATCTTCGGCGTTGGCAACAACGGCAACATGTACTTCATCTCTGAGCAGCTCGACACGCTCCAGATCGTTGGAACGCTCGACGCTGACTATTGGGGCCAGGACACCACGGCAGTGATGTTCGAACCGGGCAAGATTCTGTTCTTCGGCGGGAAGACCGCAAAGGCGCTGATCATCGATGTGACCAGCGGCAACCCGGTCATCACCAGGACCGCTGACCTCAGCGGCAATCGCTCCTGGGTAAACAGCACCGTACTCCCCGATGGAAGGGTGCTTGCCACCGGCGGTTCGGTGAAGAACTCGACCACCAACTTCTTCGATGGCATCGAGACCTACGACTCCAACCTCAGTGCGGAGATCTGGGATCCGCAGACGGGCCAGTGGACCGTCGGCGATGAGGCCCAGGTTCCCCGGCTGTACCACTCGACAGCGCTACTCCTCCCCGACGGTCGAGTGCTGTCCGCTGGTGGCGGAGCCCCAGGCCCGATCGTCAACACCGACGCCGAGATCTACTCACCCGACTACCTGGTGACCGAGGGCGGCGGCGCAAGCCCTCGCCTGGCCATCCAGGGCGTGTCGAACACCGAGTTGGCCGCAGGCCAAAACGTCGGGCTCGCCGTGTCCAACGGTGCAGACGTGCGGCGGGTAACGCTCGTCAAGACCGGCTCGGTCACCCACTCGTTCAACATGGATCAGCGATTCCTTGAGCTCGACTTCAACGTCGTTGGCAACAACGTGAACGCAGTGCTCCCGGCCAACGATGCCGAGGTCACCCCAGGGTTCTACCTCCTGTCGGTGCTCGACGAGAACGACATTCCGTCAGAGTCGGAAATCATCCACGTCAACGCACCCAGCCCCGACACGCTGAACAGCACCATCGATGGCCAGGTCGTTCGGTTGTACCAGGCGTACTTCCAGCGCAACCCCGACCAGGGTGGCTACATGTTCTGGCGGCGGTCGCTGCTGAACGGCACCGAGTTGGCCGCCATTTCTGACTTCTTCGCCCAGAGCCCCGAGTTCGTCGGCCGCTACGGCAATCTGTCAGAAGGCCAATTCGTTGACCAGATCTACAACGTCGTTCTCGGCCGACCCGCCGACGATGACGGCCGGGCGTTCTGGCTTGGCCAACTCCGGGCCGGTGTGACCCGGGGCCAGATCATGCTTGCGTTCTCCGAGTCGAACGAGTTCATGAACCGAACCGGTACCGCCAACCTGAATGGCGGGGCCCCGATAACCCCGGTTCAGCCTGCCCCTCAGCCCCAGCCTGACCCCGTGGCGAATCCCGCCCCGGTGGGCGCACCGGAAATCCAGCGGCTCTATCTTGGCTACTTCTTGCGGCTGGCGGATGCAGACGGCCTCACCTACTGGACCGGTCAACGTCAAGCCGGCGTCACTCTGGCCCAGGTATCGGAGCAGTTCGCCCTCTCAGCGGAGTTCCAAACCAGGTACGGGCAAGCCGACAACGCTGCGTTCGTCGACCTCGTCTACCTGAACGTGCTTGGCCGACAGCCCGATGCCGAAGGCCGGGCCTACTGGATCAACCAGCTACAGCAGGGCATGACCCGCGGCGAACTCATGACCGGCTTCACCGAGTCAGCCGAGTTCGTCACGGCATTCAACAACCGAGGCTGATCCTCACTACAGACCAGATCTTCAAACTCAGCCCGGGCTCCACTGGCCGCCGAAAATTTGCGGCCGGGGGGGCCCGGGGGGGTTTTTGGGG
>CAZSTV010000007.1:0-2820 GCA_964609665.1 uncultured Acidimicrobiaceae bacterium | reverse complement strand
CCCCCCACCCCCCCACCCGCCCCGGGGGCCCCCCGGCCCGCCTAACCGGGCGGCCTGGGGAACCCGATCTGGTTTTAGGAGTTGATGGCCAATTCGTCGAGGTAGTCGCCGTAGCGAGCCAGCGCCGCCTCTCGCCGGGTTGGCACATGGTCGATCGACGGGTCCGATGCCCGGTAGCGCTTCAAGACCTGACGGGCCACCGTCACCTTGTGCACCTCATCCGGTCCGTCATAGATCCGGGCCGCCCTGGCCGCCCGGTACATCGCTTCGAGTGGCAAGTCGGTGGTGTAGCCGAGCGATCCATGGATCTGAATGGCCCGGTCGATCACGTCGTGAAGCACCTTGGCGCCCCAGAACTTGATGATGGCGATCTCGAGGCGTGCGTCGCTGTAGGTGCCGCCCGCGTCGTGCAACTTGTCCATCTTCCAGGCCGCTTGCAGCGTCAGAAGGCGGGCCGCCTCGCGATCCGCGTACGACTGGGCGATCCAGTCCTGAATCATCTGCTTGTCGGCCAGGATCGAACCCTTGGTGTATCGGGTCAGCGCCCGCTCACACAGCAGATCAAAGGCACGACTGGACTGGCCGAGCCAGCGCATGGCGTGGTGGATCCGGCCGGGACCGAGCCGCTTTTGGGCGAGAGCAAAGCCCTGACCAATTCCTTCTTCGCCGCCGACGATGTTGTCGAATGGGACACGCACCTCGTCGTAGATGATCTCGGCGTGACCACCGGGCTCGCCGGTCTTGTGGTCTGGTTCGCCCATGGTCGGGACGTCACGCAGAATGTTGACGCCGGGGGTCGAGGTCGGCACGACAATCATCGAGAAGGCGCTGTAGGGCGACGCCTCCTCGTCGAGGTTGGTCTTGACCATGACAATCAGAATGTCGGCAACCGACGCGTTTGAAGAGAACCATTTGTGACCGTTGATGACCCACTCGTCACCGTCACGCACCGCTTGGGTGGTGAGCAGCGTCGGGTCGGCGCCGGCTCCGGGCTCGGTCATTGAGAAACAGGACCGGATCTGTTGGGCCAGGAGTGGCTCCATCCACTTCTTCTTCTGATCCTCGGTGCCGCCGAGCGAGAGCAACTCAGCGTTGCCAGAGTCGGGAGCGTTGTTGCCAAAGATGCGAGGCGCCAACGGCGACTGGCCAAGGATCTCGTGCATGAGGCCAAGTTTGACCTGCCCGAAACCGCCGCCGCCGAGTTCGGGAGGCAGGTGGGCCGCCCACAGTCCCTGGTCCTTAACCTGCTGCTTGAGCGGCTCGGTGATCTTGGCGTAAACCGCCCGACCTTCCTCGCTGCGAAACTCTGGAGCCAGAGTCTCGAGCGGGAACACCTCTTCTTTGACGAAGTCGCGCATCCACGCCAACTTGGCCTCGAACTCGGGTTCGGTTTCAAAGTCCCATGCCACGGTTGTCTCACATTCTCGGTTGCCCTACAGGTCGAATCCCAAACCTAGTCGTGGGGTCGCGAAGAAGACATTTTGCAGACAAATGCAGCAGCTACACCGAGGGCTGGCGGCCGGGGACGCGCCAGTCCGAAGAGCTTGCCAGGTCAGTTCGTGCTGGACGAGAGTCCGTCGATCAGCACCGTGACGAGGTCGACCGAGAGATCGTCGACCGAGCGTCCAACGACGAGGAATCCGCCGAGTTCCAACTCGACAAGACCGTGGGCTCCCGACCAGAAGATGTGGGCCGCGGTCAGCGGGTCGAGCGCAAGGTCGATTAGTCCCGCGTCTGAGGCGGCCGCAATCGCATCCCGACAGATGCCCAGCGCCGCAACTTTCGCTTCATAGAGCGGCGAGTCAGACTCTCCAAGCTCGCCTTCGCGGGAGTAGAGCAGCCCATACATCCGTGGCCGCTCCAACCCGATCCGCACGTACGCTTCGGCCAACGCCCGGAGCGACATGATTGGGTCGTCACCAATTGCTGCGGCCGCGGACAGTCTGTCGGACAGAATCTGATATGCCCGCAGCCGCAGGGCGTCGATGAGGTCAGCCTTCGAGTTGAAGTACGAGTACAGCTTGCTGTGGCTGCACCCGGCGCTGCTGGCGATCGCCCGAAACGACATCGCCTCGGTACCGCCCTCTTCAAGCAGCGTCTGGGCGGCCTCAAGCAACGACTCCCGGGTGTTCGCTACCTCTTCAGCAGAGTTCTTAGGTCGGGCCACGCCGAAGTATGGCGCCCCCGGTCGCCGTCGCCCAACCTCATGCCTGCCCCTTCGACACAGCGATGGCGTTCTTCAAACAGATGGCGGTGGTGATGGTCGCTCCGACTACCGCTGCATAGAACGTGCCGTAGGAAACGAGGTTGGCAAACCCGGCGGTCGGTTGCAGCCCACGCTCGGGGGCATATACCGCCGCTGAGTAGCCAATGGTGTTGCCCCACAAAGTGACAACCGCAGCCCAGTAGAACCACTTGCCCTGCCGGGCACTGAACTTGAGGCGCTGACTCAGGAGCACCATGACCATCACGTACGTCGAGTTCATAATCGGTCCGGTGTGAGCGTTGCGTAGCAGCTCGCTCTCGTCGGGAACGTCGACGTTGAATTTCGGGAGCGGGAGGATGTGGAAGGCGCCCTCGGCCAGTTGGATCAACCACACGAAGCCGCCGATGAAGCCAAGGAACATCACGATGAAGCAGTGGACGAGCAGTCGGCCACCGACGCGACTGGAGAGTCCTTCGCCATCGGTCACCCACTTGTCGTCACATGAGGTTGTCGAGGGCGTGTCTGGCCGCGCCATTTCAGTTGTCATACTGGTTGTCCTTGCACGTCGAACGGAACGTCGAGGCGTCCGTCGCTGGGATTGATGAGAGGAGGCA
>CAZSTV010000006.1:27286-60539 GCA_964609665.1 uncultured Acidimicrobiaceae bacterium | reverse complement strand
CCGCTCCTGAAACGACCGCAGCCCCAGCGACAACGGCCGCTCCTGAAACGACCGCAGCCCCAGCGACAACGGCCGCTCCTGAAACGACCGCTCCGGCGACAGCCGCTGCACCTACAACTGCGACCCCAACCACAGCGGCTCCCACCACCGCGGCGCCAACGACTGCGGCTCCCGACACGACTGCTGCACCAGCGACAACCGCTGCTCCGGAGACGACGGAGGCCCCGGCCACAACCGCCGCGGCGGAGACAACTGCTGCCCCGGCGACGACTGCTACCCCCACCACCGCCGCGCCAACGACGGCGCCCCCAACAACCGCTGCACCGACGACGGCGGCGCCGACAACCGCCGCGCCAACGACTGCAGCTCCCACCACTGCAGCGCCAGCGACCGCTGCGCCCACGACGGCGGCCCCAACAACCGCTGCACCGACGACGGCTGCCTCGGACACCTCGGCCGCTGCAGAGGACACGTCGAGTCCGGCATCCGAAGATGCAGAGTTTGAGCGGATGGCCGAAGATGCGCGCGTCGGGCCTTCGCCCGAGCCCGGTGAGTCATTGGCAGGGGCCACCGCGGTGGCAGAAGGTCGGCCTCGGCCGCTGGAACCGCTCTCGCTGCAGACCAACGACATGTTGGATCTGAGCGACGAGACGACGTCCGCTACGGGCGAGTTTCGACGCGGCATCGGAGAGGCGCCGGCCCGCTCGACAGGGAATGAGACGCTGCGGATCGGCGAGGAGGACCTCAGCCTTTCAAGCCCGGACTCGACCGACATCGATCTCCGCACCGCAGGTGAGTTGACCGAGTCTGATCTGGTCGCCAGCCAAACGCCGGGCGAACTCGACGCTTTGGATTCCGACTCCGACCGGGCGCCGGTGTTTGTCGGACTTGCAGCGCTGACACTTCTTGGCGGGTACCTGTATCGGGCCCGCGGGCGGCGCAGGGAAACAGCGCTCCGCCATCGTCATCCCGGTCGCCGCCCGAACCCCCCGAAGCGAAAGACCAGGGGCGTCGCCAGGAGATTGGCAGCGGCCGCACAGCCCGAACACCCCGAATTCGTCAACATCGGCTTGCGGGCCCTTGGCCGACAGCTGCAAAACGTGCCCCACAGTCGGCTCCCGAAGATCTCCGGGGTCTGGGTGAGCCACAACCGGTTGGTCATCGCCCTCGCCGACGATTCGCCACGGGCCACCCCGCCAGAACCCTTTACCGAGTTTGCTGATGGGTCGGGCTGGAGCCTGCGTCGAGCCGACTTTGATCACGCCCGTCAGGTCGCTCGGGGGGCGAACGGACCGCTGCCGTTGCTTACCACCGTTGGCACCACCACCGCCCTCGATCTGGCGCTGACCACCAACAGCCGCACCCCGGCTGAAGCGTACGGGCTGTCGAGTTCACTGCTGTTCGCCGTCGACCTTGAAGCGGGGCGGGTGATTTCGGTCCAGGCCAACGACGAGTCGTCAACCATCGAAGCGCTTACGATGATGGCCCTCGAACTGGCGACGAGCGAGACCGCCGACCAGGCGGAGATCGTCTGCGTCGGTTTCGGGCACCGGCTCGCCACCTTCGATCGGGTCATGGTGGTCGACGACATCTCCGAAATTCTGGCCGACCTTGAAACCATCACCGGACGAGCGGTGTATGCCGCGGGGGATGCCAGCCCGTTCGCCACCCGCGTCGGCAACGGCGCCGCCGACACGTGGAACCCGGTGATCGTCTTCCACGCAGACGAATACGACCCGAACGCGGCCACCATGATCGAGCTTGCGGCCCGGACCGACGGCGGCGTCACCGCCGTCTGCGGGTACCCCACCGGCACCGGCTGGACCATGCGAGTTGATGGGGACCGGGTGTCGTGCCCAAACCTGCCGGGAGATCTGGCCAGTCACAGTTTCAAGCGCCCCGAACTTGATGGCGTCGAACTGATTCCCGACCTGTTCGACGAGCCGTGGGGTGACGCCGAACTCGACGACGACTTCTGGAAGCCGATGGAACCGGCCAGCGCCGACCACACCTGGAACCTGGCAGATTCCGACGAGGCAAGCTGGCGCCCCATGCGCTCGGTCACCGACCCTGACCGCACCGAAGAGCCATCGGAGAACCGCGGCTCGGCCATCGCCGTTGTCGTGGACAATGACGACGTCAGCCCGGCGCAGGACCCCGACGAGCTATGGGACAGCATCAGCACTGTTGACCCGAACAGCTGGCCCGACACCGAGATTCCCGCCCTCAAGCAGCTACGGCATTCGGTAGAGCACCACCCGCCGCTCACCGAAGTCCCCACCACCACGACCACCACGACCAGCAGCAGCACTGGCGCCGGCGTCGACGATCAACCGACCATCGACCCGCCGCCGTCTGACCCGGGGTCGGCAGCCGATGAACCGGGTGGTGGCAGCCGCCGTCACCTCCGCCTGGTGGACCACCACAACGAGTCGCCCGATGAGTTGGACGACCGGGAAGACCCCGAGGGCCAGGCGAACCTCGAAGACGCAGTAGATCTTGAAGACGCAGTGGATCTTGAAGACACGGAACACTCTCAAGACACGGGGATCACAGCGGACGCTCGGGAGTCAGCGCCTCTCGAGGTCCCGCAGGCTGAGCCCACCACCTCGGACCTTGCCATGCGCCCGTCTGCGCCGGTTGACGACGTGCGGTTGCCTACCGGCGGCGACGATTCGCCGGAAGACATCGACCACACTGAGGACATCCGGGTGTCGGTGCTTGGGAACTTCGCCATCGAAGACCATCACGTCGGCGATCGCTCAAAGCCCTGGAAGTACACCAAGACACCCGAGCTGATCCTCTATCTGCTCCTGCACCCCGGAGGCGCTAGCCAGGACCTGCTCATGGAGCAGTTGTTTCCCGAACAACCGCCGAACCGGCCGCGGCTCAACCAGTTGGTCAGCGACGCTCGGACCAAGGCGCTCGGCAAGGATCGCAACGACGCCTACCACCTGCCACATGCCTCGCCGACCGAGCCGTTCTACAAGCTGGCACCGTCGGTCGGGCTCGACCTTCGGGACTTCGCCCAGCACTGCGCAAACGCTCGCGCTGCCGAAGCAATGCAGGTGCAGCAGCGGGAGTGGGAAGCCGCGCTGAAGCTGGTGCGTGGTCGGCCATTCACGCTGCCCCACGACGGCTACGAGTGGGCCATTCCCGAGATTGAAGCGACCATCATAAAGGTGGAAGAGGCCGCGGTGGCGCTCACCGATATCGCCTTCGAACTCGGCGACTACCGCCTTGCGGTGTGGGCAACTAAGAAGGGTCTCCTGACCGAGACCGGCTACTACGAACTGCTGGTCAAACGAGGCCGTGCCGCCCTGCTCCTACAGGACCCCGAGGAGATCGTGCGGGCCTTCGCAGACCTGCAGGTATCGCTCGAATTCTCCGGTGCTCCCGAGGAGGGCATGCCGGACCTCAGCTCTCACCCAGACCTTGAAGAGGTGTACAACGAGCTGTCGTCGGACGGCCGAACCAAGGATCGGCCACAACAATGACGTTCGCCGACCACCGCCTGACCTTCGGGTTGGTGTTGGCCCTCCTCGGTCTCTTCGGCGCCGGGTGCAGCGGCGCGTCCGGGTCCACCCTGGAGCAACAGATCGAGAGTGCGAACGGGTCCGCTTCCGGGGCCGACGCCGGCGATGTCGATGCAGAGGGCGGTTCGAACCAGGCCGGCGACTCGGACCAAGAGGCGGGAGACGATGCTGACGCGGTTGCGATCAGGCCGGTGGTGGAGATTCCCGCCGAATGGGACAGCGCCATCGAAGCGGTCTACGGGCGGTACTGGCTGTACTGGGAAGCGTTCGCCGCGGCCCACGGTCCGCCCCATGCCGACCCGGACTACGGACCTCTCCGTGAACTTTCGACCGACAAGAACTGGAGTTCACTGCAACGCCAGCTCCAGGCGTTTGCCGATGACGGTCTGCTGTTGGCCCTGCCGGAACCCTCGGCAACCGAACACATGATCAGAATTCCCAACACCTCGGTCCTCACCCAAGAGGAGGGAGCCGAAGTGATCCTTCAGGACTGCTGGATCGACGACTTTGTGCAACAGACCGTTGACGGTGTCGTCGTCGATGAAGGCAAAGAAGCGAAATTGATGAACGTGGTAATGACAGTCGTAGACGGAGAATGGCGGGTCGACGGAGTGTCGCGCGCCACGATCGAATCAGATGGGTACGAACAATGCGAAACTCTCGTTTCATAGCTGGTGCAGCGGCGCTCGGCATGCTCTCGGTACTGCTCATTGCGCCCGCATCCGCGCAGAGCGACCCGCCGCCTCGTGAATACGGCGAGTCCGGCACCGACGGCGGGGTGGTGACGGTGGCCGCCGGATCGGAGTGGCTGCCGACAGGGTCCGATGGGTCCGGCGGTTCGTCGTCGTGCACCACCAGCAGCGTGACGCTCATCGTCGAAGATGATTTCGTGCAGCCGGTGAACCGTGAGTGGCGGGTGTTCGCTGCGGGCGGCGAGATACCCTTCACCGCTTCACCGACCGACCTTCCCTCCAGCCTGCCGACGTTCATGCGGCACTTTTCGCCGACCGGCCGTTGGTACGCGGCGAGCTGCGATGGCGTCATCACCGTCGTTCCCGAGGGCGGCCCGCCGGTGACGATCGCCGGTCTGATGCAGCAGGCGCTCGACCAGGTCGACCCACCGGAGCCGGAGTTGGCGGTCACCCCGGAAACGTTGCACTTCACCCAGCTGCAGTCCTGGCTGGCCATCGAGCCGGCCTATTGGCTTGCAGACCGGCGGGCCACGGCCGCAGCCGGTCGAGTTCAGGTGACCGCGGTGGTCACCCCGTCGGAGTCGATCTGGGACATGGGTGACGGTGAAGGCCTTGTTGCCTGTGAGGGTCCCGGCACCGTGTGGCAACCGGGCCTCGACGATTCGGCAACCGACTGTGGTTACACCTACCGCACGTCGTCGGCCGGTGCGTCACTTGACGCCTTCGAGCTGACGGCGACCGTCCTGTTCAATGTGGACATCGAGACCAACGCCCCCGGCAGCTACGGCCCGTTCGACGATATTGAGCGAGAAACGGTGGAGTCCGTGCAGGTCGGCGAGATTCAAGCGGTCAACAACTAGCGGCACCGGCGTAGCGGCCACGCCGGGGCTGATGATCAACCGGCGCCGGCGACGCCCCCGGACGCTCGGCTCTTAGCCAACTCCGACAAAAGATGGTCGACGTCGTCATCGATTGTTCCGGTGCCGAGTTGGGTGGGGGCCAACTGGACAAGCCCGGTGACGATGTCGTCGTCGGCGGGGTGCCACGGAGACGGAAGCGCCAGCCGGACCTTGACCGGGGTGACCAGGGCAGGGTTGGCGATCGAATCATGCTCGTCGGTGCCCACCCATTCGAACCGCTTGTGCGACCCTTCCATGCCGATGACGGCGACGACGTCCTCGGCCATACCGGTGACGGGCGAGGGGTCATCGTCAGCTGTCGCATCGTTTCGAAACGCCGCCACGAGGAATACCTTCTTGTCCGCCATAACTATCGTCCTGTCGTCGACCAGTGCCATGGTTCACTCGCCAAATTCTTCAACCCATACGCTGCGGCATTCGCATTGAGCCATATGAATCCGGGGCTGCGCTGGGTTCCTATCGATCCTCCGTTGTAGGTGAAATCTACGGCCAAACCACGTTCGTGTTGGGACCGGCCTGGCCGTGCTGTCGGTGGGCTGCACTGCGAAGACGGCATTTGGTAGATCGCATATTCGCTTCTCCCACAGTGCTCACGCCGAAGTCGAATCTGGGTTGCATTGTCACGCCAACCCCATCCACTTAACACAATACCGTCCGCAGCCGCCGCGTCTATGAGCGCTCGGACGTTGTCCGCAATTGAACGATGTACGCGGATGCCGTAGACGCTCACCACTTCGTCTGCGGTGACCGGTTGGGTTGGTGTTTGTCCGATGGGCGTGGCGGCGACGGTCGGTGCCAACGGGTCGGCATCGGCCGCCTGTACCAGTGCCGCTGCCAACTCCTCCTCGGTCAGATTCTCCGGATCGGTGACGAGGTCGGTAACCAGTGAGAGGCGGCCCTGATTGTTGGAATCGCTCTGTTGGGAGATGACCAGGAATGCCTGGACCGACGACGCCATGATCAGCAACGCCATGCCACCGACCACCGCCACGCCCCCGAACGTCAGAAACGCTGCCCGCGGATTGTCGGCGGCGAACGCTGCGGCGGCGGTATAGGGATTGCGGGGGAGCCTTCTGGCAACCCGGCGCCTGGCCCCTCTCCGTGCGCCGTCGGCCACGAACCGTTTCATGATCGGCCCGCCCCGACCGGGGCGGAGCCCCACCGTGCGGCGGAATCGGTGGAGGACGGCCCGCCCCGCGTCCCCCGGTCGGGATACGACCGAGACGAGTCTCGGCCTCGGGCCGAAGGAGCGGCGGCCCCACCCCCCGGTTGGTCGCCCGGGCCGCCGCCGATCGCGTGGTCACCAAACCCGCCCGATGGCGAACGATGGTTCAGCGACCGCCGACCAACCACCTGGGCGGTCGCTCGTGCGCCGCTCATCACCCGCCGGGCTCCGGCGCCATCGCCGCCCCGACCATCGGCAACATCGTCACCGTCATCGGCGCCCCCACCACCACCTCGACCACCACGGCCTCGCCTGACAGCGGGATTGACCCGCCTTGTCATGCCGCTCATTCGGTAGAGGCCATAGAAGCCACTGAATGCCATGGCGATTGCGGCGAACAACGAAAGGAAGATGCCCCGCAGGGTGAGCTGCTCGTGCACGATCAACGAGAAGAGCGACAGCCACACCACTAGACCGAGCGAGAGGATGACGGTACGGATCACCACTCCGACCAGATGCTCGATCCACTGCCACGCCAGCTTCCTCGACCGGCCTGGCAGGATGGCAAAGACCAGCGCGTGAGGCATGGTGACGGTCAGGAACAGCAGCTTGACCTGCTGCCAGAGCAGCATTGCGGCAACGATGAGCACCAGCATGGTGACCGCTGCGGCGGCGATGGTGTTGGCGGAAGCGATGCCGAGCCTGATGTAGGTCGCCTGGTGGTTGAAGTTGGCGTTCTCCTCACATTCGGCCACGGCCCCCATCCGGTTTCGCGGTTCGTCGTCGTTGCCCCACGGTCCTTCCGCCAGCAGTTCAAGGTTGATGGCGGCGCACTGCTCCTTGCCGCTCACGCCGTCGAGGACCTGACCCCACTGCAGGTTTTGATATGGCAGTTCGACCAGGCTGCGCTGCATGGCAAACCCAAAGCTGCAGGCCGAGGAGGCCGCGCCGCTCGACGTGGCTGTGCCATCGGCCGTCGCCTCGGCTCCCGCCAGCGGCACCGTTTGTCCGGCGGCGTCGGTTGTTTCAGCGGCCTGCAGTTGGGCGGCGCATTCGGCCTGACGTTCCTGTCCGGATGCAAACGACGCGATGGACGACGACAGCTCGGAGCTGACCCGGGCCACGGTCAAGCCCGCGTTCCCGAACCCTGCCGTCAACGTCAACACGATGAGTACGACGTAGGCAATGAAGGCCAGCAGCACTTCTGAGCCGGCGGCGATCATTCCCTTTGTCACTGCCTTGAAGCCGGCGACCACCATGGTGACCGACAGCGCAAGGCCGTACACCGAGGTGGCGAGGCCGAACCCGAAGAAGTCAACGGTGTAGCTCTGGGCCAGGACCCCGGCGTCACCCACCAGGTCTTCGGCCAACGGAAACTCGAACGCCCAGTCAAGGGAGTTGGTGGCCAGGATGACCAGGAACGTCGAGGTGGTGAACGCCCAGTTGGTCTGTGACGCAACGAACGAGTCGAGCGGGTCCGGCACCCCGAGCCAACCGTTGACATCGGCGCCGATCTGATAGTGGGAGATGGGAATGGACTGGCTTCCGAAGTTGGAGGTCAGTCCACCTCGTTCCCACGGGTCCACGTTGGAGCGAGGCCGTTCGCCGTCGGGTCCGCCCTCGGTGGCGTCAGCGTCGAGCGCTGTGCCGTCGGTGACAACGGCATCGGTCCCATCCGCGGTCGACTGGTCACCGGTCTCCGATACCCGCAGGGTCATCGAGACGGTGCCATCCTCGCCTTCGATGGTGGCGACACAGCCGACCACCATCGCAACATCACAGGGCACCGGATCGCTCGGTTCCTGGGCCGTAGCCGGTCCGGCGAAGAACAACGTCGTCGCCAAGATGAGCACGGCTCCCAGAGCCAGGGCTCGCAGAAACCCCAGCACTGCAGTGGGCACCGGTCGCATGCGACAGTTACTCCGTCGGCACCACGTAGGCGGTGACGTCCAGCGGTTGCCGTCTGACCGGCACCGACCGTCCGTCGTTTGCCGGGCTGCTAAGCAGCCGTTCGAACAGGTCCGAACCGTTGCGCCTGCCGTCGGCCACCGGCTCGGGCCGGAGCCCGGTCCTGGTCGGCACGATCTCCTCGGGCTCCGGCGCCAATTCGGACTCCTGCACCAGTTCTGCCGGCGCCGGTTCCAACGCAACCATTGGCTCGGGCGCGTGCACGGGGGGCAAAGGCTCCGGTTCGGGCTCGATCGCGGCCTGGAAGTCGGTGTGCCCCGATCGGGGTCTGGTGTCGAAGGCCCGGGCCACCCGGGGGTCAGCAGGTGGAGCTACTTGGATAACCCCCAGGCGGCCGTACTCGTCCCGCATCACCATCTCCCCGACACCGAGCTGCTCCACCATGGAGATGAGCTCGGGGGTCGGCTCGGCGCCAACCATTCGAAGAGCGGCTGCCCCCGCCCCCTCAACCTGTCTGGTGAGGAACACGTTCGACGCCATGTTCAACAGGTCGGTGGGGGCATCGGCTGGATGCTGGGACCAAAGCTGTAGTTTCTTGAAGTCCTTTCTGCCGTCTCGGAGGACCCGGTTTGCCAGGTCCAGTCCGAACGAAGAGTCGAGGAACGCCCAGGCCTCATCGAGGATGATTGAGCTGAGCCGGTTCGGCGTGTTGCCGATCGCATCGGCCAAGGCCATGAGCAGGTAGACCATGGCGATGCTGGCCGCCTTGCTGGCGTCCAGGTCATCACCGGTTTGCAGTTCTTCCTTGGATGGCAGCACCAGACCTCGTGCGTGCAGCACGATCAGGTCGGCGCCGCGGACAGATATGCCGGCGCCGGGCTGGAACGCCAGCTGGGCGAAGCGGGTCCTCGCCAACGGCGTCACCCGGTAGAAGAGGTCACGGCTGAGCGAGTCACCTTCGTCACCCCACACCCGCAGCACGTCGAGCACGTCCTGGGTGGTGCCGTTGTACTCATCAACGTATTCGACCGCCTGGGCAATCCTGGCGCTCTCCATCGTTCGAGCGCCGACCCCGGCCAGCAGGCAGAGGAAGCTGGTGGTGATCTCCGCCCGGTCGCCCCGAGGGAAGGTGGACATCGGGCAGAGCGAAATGCTGGCGTCGCCGGAGAGGTCAACTACCTCGCTGCTGAGAAAGTCAGGGAGACCGGCGGCGAAGTCAACGTACTCGCCGCGGTTTGTTCGGTCGATGGCCACCACCTGGGCGCCGCCGACCAGTTCCTGGAGTGCGATGGTCTTTGCGGTGAACGACTTTCCGCCGCCGCTGGCCCCGAACCCCATGTTGGAAGCGCTGGTCACCACCGATGGCGAGAGCAACACCGGCATTGCCGGTCCAACGTCCAAGCGGTGACCGATGTAGGCCCCACGCTCGTCACCGAGTTCCGGGGTGTAGCCGGGCATGCCGGAGGCGATGGCCTCAGCGGTCAGATCAAGGTCGTAGTCCGAGACAACGCCGCCCGGACGTACCGACGTTCCCGGCAGTCCGAGGAAGAACAGGTCCTGTTGGTCACCGGTCGGCGCGTGCAGTTCGTAGCCGCCGGCTGCAAGCTCCGCTTTCACCGTTGCGACCCGTCGTTTCAGCTCCTCGGGTGAGTCGGCGGAGATGGTGTAGCAGGTGAGTGTCCGGTGGATCCGGTTGAGCCGGGACCCCTCAAGTTTCGACTGGGCGGCGTTAGATCGGTCGATCAGTTCGAAGACGGCGTCCGGCACACCGGTGGTCATGCCCGAATACTGTTCGGGCTGGGCGGCCAGTTCTTTGTGGCGCCTCCGGAACTGCTTCTTGGTCTCGTGCTGGGGTGGCGAGTAGATGCGAACCGTCACGTCGATGGGAAAGTCGAACTCGTCGGCGGCGGCGAGCCAGTAGCCGCTTTCGGGAAACTGCCACTCCGGTGGCATCGACGCCAGGACGAGCGATGTCTGGAACGAACGCCCATGGGTCGACTCGACCGTCAGAAGCTGGCGATGGCTCGGTAGGCCGCCCGCCCTGCGGTCCCCACCCTCGATGAGGGTTGCGTCCAGCAGGGGCCTGGATGGATGAGATGTCGGCCGCACCCGGCCGCCGTCGGGGTCGGAGTCCGTGATTCGCTGGTTGTTGCCGGGCCGATTGCTCGGTCGGGCCGGGGGCGTCGGCTGCTCGTCGAGGCCACGGGTCGCGGCCCGTTGCATCAGCCAGCGGATCTGTTGCTGTGACGCCGGGCGAACAAGACCGCCGAGCGACGCCAACGTCAGCTCCGCCGCGGTCAGCAGTTCGTTGCGGCGGGCAAGTGACGACGGCGCCCGTCGCTTGCCGACCATCTGCGACACCTGGGAGAGCGCCTCGGAGGCCGATGAGCGGAGCGTGTCCGCACCGTCCAGAGTGACGCACAGGAAATGGCTACGACGATGAGCCGGTTGCTCAAGTGCGCGATAGGCGGCGTGTTCCGCTTGGCGTTCCAACGCCTCGTGGCGGTCCCGGGTCACCTCGGAAATCAGGTTGGGAGCGGAGATGACGGCGTCGTACAACTCATCAGCCGATATCGGTGTCGCCACCGAGAGCAGGCGGCTCTCCAGGGGCAGGCCTCGGACCCAGCCGAGAATCTGCCCCGCGTATCCGACCAAGACCGAGTCGGAATGGAAGCGGTAGGAGCTCATTCCGCTCGGCTCGTACAACTCGAAGACGGCCCACGGCTTTCCTGCTGCGTTGATGATGATGTGATCGAACGTCTCGACCGGCATCAGGTTCATCGGCTGGTCCTTCCGGCGGTGCGACCCCGGCGTCCGGTCCGAGACCCGTTCAAAATCTCGGACCGGCGAACCTGATCGGTTCGTGCACGAGGGCGGCGGCTGTGTTGCGAAGGTTCGCGTTCTTGTCGGGATCCCCGTTCCCGTCTTTGTTTCTGTTTCTGTCCCCGTCCCTGTTTCCGACGGGATCGAGATCGAGAGCGGGGTCGATCGATGGTCGTCAGGGGTTGGATGGTGACCGTCTGTTCCTCAGTCGGTCCGAGGCGGCGGCCGTTTGCGGTGCCATAGCGGGGAGCGGTCCACAGCCGGAACAGTCCGACCACGGCCTTGGAGAGTGGCCGCCCTTCGATGCTGGTCCGGGAGATCTGCTGGGCGATGAGCACCGGCGCCGCCACGAAGATCACGATGTGCAACCGGTCGCTCATGATGGCGCCCCAGACCGGGCGGGTCAGAAAGAGCAACCCGAACACGATGGCCCCCATGGCCAACTGGGGCATGGTCACCACGAACGGCAGCCGGACCTGGTCCAGCTTGCCAATCACCAACGGCCGGCGGCGGATGTCGGAGAAGTTGTGACAGGGAATGCTGAAGGTCTCCTGTTGGCGATCCACGGCGGCGATACCTGTGTCCTTGATTCCGAGTGTCTGGTTCGGTCCGGTGCGGCGGTTGCTCAGTCGGTCGTGACGTCGATGACCGGGGCGTTGGTCCCGCTCTGGTTGATGATGGCGTCTGCCTCTTTGCTCGCCTGATCCCGGAAGAAGTCCGGCCCGGCAACGATGCCCCAGAGGGCAATCCCGCCGACGATGATGGCGGCCAACACCGCCTTGAAGCCACTGAAGAGGTACTCACGTACCACCTTCCACGCAATGATCAATCCGAGGATGATCACAGCGACGCTTGTGAGTCGGCCCGCTTCATAGATGAGGGCATCGGTCAACCCGAATACTGCTGATCCATTCATTCGGCATCTCCTTTTCTGAGAACTACGGGGGCGTGCAATACCTGAGAGACTTCCCAACGGCCGTCCCGGTCGGCCATGACAATCGAGTACTCCAGGCGCTGTTGGCCGCTCGCGGATTGAGCGTCGACCAGCACACGAGCTAGCCGTATCGACGGGTCGTCGATTCCTGGGACGGCGTCCCAGCCGACCTCGAACACCTCGGCCCTGCCGAACGGCGTTGTCGGCCCGACGGCGCTGACCGAAGCGTTGGGAGAGGTGAAGAGCGCAACGTCTCCGGCCCCGGTCAGGTAGGCGGCAAAGAACCCGTCGAGCGTCTCGATCAGGCCGGCAAACTCGGGGTCGGTGCGGCGTCGCAGGTCGGTGACCACCTGGGTTGGTTGCGCCGCCGAGTCCGGCGGTTCCACGACGGCGGGTAGGCCGAGCACGCTCATGTTTCCGGAATCTTCCGCCGCAACACCCACCGCGTAGAACCGGAGACCCACCGGTCGGAACTGTTCTTCTGAGCCTGAGACAAACTCGACCAGGTCGGCGGCGACCACCACGTCGAACATCCCGCTGCCACGCTCGGTGGTCCGTACCGCTCCGACCCGTTCCACCAAAAGGCCGGAGTCTGTCGACGCCAGGACCGGGCTGAAGAATGTCAGGCTGTCTCCCCGCAGCCAGCTTGCGACAAACAGTGCGGCGAACTCTCCAGCGACCCCAGCCCGGCTGTCCGGCAGCTCAAGGTTTGTGTCAGCCTCAGCGGCGTCGGCGGTGGCAGCCAGATAGAGGGCAACCGGCCCGCAGGCGGCACCGGCCAGGACCAGGACCCCGACGATGGTGCTCAGCGCTCGAGCTCGGAACCAGTAGAACATGTGGACCGACCGTTGTCCGACGCGATGCGCAGGGGATTGGCGACGGGCCACTTTGTTGCGCTTGCTCGGTTGCGGCCCGATTGTCAGCCGCTTGCCGACCTGGTTTCACCGGGGCTGGTTGGGACCCGCTCATCGCGGTGTGCAATCGGGAAAGCCCGCTAGGCAAGCGGATATCCCCGCCGCTTTCCTCGGATATCCCGCCCGGTTGTCTGTTCGCTGTGGCCGTTTGGGGCGCTGAGGAAATTCACCGTCCTCGTTTCGAAGAATCTTCTTGGGCGCTGCTTGGTGTATCTTCGACCTAATCCCCTGTAGCTGGTGGATCGTGCGATACGCCGACCTGAACCCTGTGGTTCCGAGCGAGATGCCAGCCGCCCTAGGTAAGGTTCTCTGGATGCTGGTTGCTTTCATCATCGTTGCTGTGATCGCCATCGGCCTTGCGGTCGGGCTGTTCATGGCCCAGCAACGGATCACCGCCCTGACCGAGGAACGCGATGAGGCCAACCGGGTTTTGAACGAAACCACGGTGGACCTGCACCGGGCCAACGAACGGCTCGAAACGGCCGAGGGGCAGATCAAGACGCTGGAGGGTCAGCGGGCCGATCTCACCGATCAGAACCAGCAGCTCACCGTCAGCCTCGATGAGACCGCCACCACTCTCCGTAAGCGGACCGAGTTGGCGGACGCCCAGGCAATGCAGATCGATTCTCTCAGCGCGGCCCGTGATGAACTGCAACAGCAGCTCAACTCGGCCGAGGAGCGCATCGTCACGCTGGCGGCGCGGCCGGGCGTGGTGGTCGGCGAACTGACCAATGATGACGCCAACGCCGAGATGCTCTGGGACCTCGAAGTTGCCAGGAGCGAACGGGCGTGGCGGAACAGCGTTGCGATCAACCCGGTGGATGATCCAAGTCCGTTTGAAAGTACCGATGATCCGGTCCACACCGCGGTGCAGATCGAGGCCTCGGCGCTGCGGGAAGACGTTGGCGCCTTGATCGAAATCGACTGGCGGGCCAAGCCCATCGAGGCGGCGTCGCGTCGTCTGCTGGTGGTGCGGGTGGCGCAGGAAATGCTGGCGCTGGCGTCACGGGCACCCGGTGCGGCAAAGCTGGTTGTCACCCACGACGGTGATGACGAGGGCGAGCTGAAGATGGAGTTTGAGGCGGCGGATGAAAGCGCTCAGGTGATCAACCTGATCCCGCCCCAGATCTCAAACGAGTTGATCGACGTTCGCAGCGAGTCCGGCCTGTCGCTCACCGTCAAAGCCGAATAGTCCGGGCTCCGCGCTTCGAACCTCGGGCTCCGATCAGAAGAGCTGGATCCGTCACAAGAAACGGGTCTGTTAAAAGAACGGACTGACGAAAACCGTTTCCTGCGGCGTTGGAGCCTCAACATCGTCGGGCATGCGTCGCAGTGACCGCATGGCCCACCCGCCGAGCGCCGGCCCCGGTGCCAGGAGCAGGAACGCCCACCCCCAGCCGAATGAGTCCCGGATGACCGGGACAAGGAAGATAGTGAAGACGGTGAGGACGAAGCCGACCGCCAACTGCACGGTGAGCGCGGTGCCGATGTAGTCCGGGTCGGTCACTTCGGTGACGATGGTCGAGAACTGGGCGCTGTCGGCCACCACCCAGAACCCCCACACCAGTCCTGCGCCAACGACGATTGGCAAGGGAGCGTCGAGCAGGAAACCGACGACGAGCGACAGCGCGGCCGACCATCGCAGGGAGATTGCCGCCGCATCGGCCCGACTGGTCCGGTCCGAGAGCAGACCGGCGTACACCGACCCGGCGGCACCGACCGCAATGACCGAGAACGCGGCAAAGCTTGCGGCTCGCTGTGACGAAAAGACGTCGCCGTAGAACGCGGCGATCCACGCCCACATGGCGTACAGCTCCCACATGTGTCCGAAGTAGCCGGCGCTTGCCAATCGGAATCGGGGGTTGGCGGCGATCTTTGCCAGCTGTCGGGGGTCGAAGGTGGAGGCCCGTGTCACGTACGGACCGTCCTCGCCGAACCGCTCGGCAATGAGCCCGCCTGCGATGGTCAGCGCCGACGCGGTGACGAGGGTGAGGCGCCACCCCAACCCGCCGAGAGAGTTGATGAGGTGGGGGAGCGCGGAGCCGATGGTCAACGCGCCGATCATGACGCCCAAAGCAAAACCGCGGCCTTCGCGGAACCAGCTGGACATTGCCTTCAGCGATGGCGGGTAGACCGCGGCGAGAAAGACGCCGGTGAGGAACCGAGCGGTGAGCGCAACGCCGTACGAGTTGCCGATGACGACCAGAAGGTTGGCCGACGCTGCGCCGATCGTCCCAAGCAGAATGAGTCGCCGAGGTGGGATGCGATCGGCCAGGTTGGTGACCGATGTGATGAACGCCCCCGCCACAAACCCGATCTGCACCATGATGGTCAGCCACGCCCCGGCCGAGCGCGAGAGGTCCCACGCATCGCGGAGTTGACCGAGCACCGCGGCGGTGGAGAACCACGTTGACATGGCCAACACCAGCGCGCCGGCCAGGATGGCCAACTGTCTGCGCTGTCCGGGTTCCCGGGTAATCATGGAGATGGAACCGGCCATGCCCGGACAATAGTCCGGTTAACCGTGAAAGAACGGTGAACGTGTCCGCCGGGGGAGCGCTCGGCGCCGGCTACGTGGTGAAGCGGAATGCCTTCACTTCGCCGAGCGCTTCAACCAGCTGCTCGACCGCCAGCTTGAACAACGATGCGCCGGTGGTCTCATCGGCTCTCGTCGGGTCACCGACAACCCCGGACTCCCCGAAGTCGGCTGCAAGCCAACCGAAGGTCACCGACCCACCGAAGCGAACGTGTTGGTTGGCGGCCAGATGTTCCGGCACGTTGCGGACCGCCCGGTCCATCTTGACCAGGTCGGGCCGGAGGTGCAGCATGATCGACGTTTCCCCGTGGCCGGCGTGGATACCCATGCCAAGTTCACCGACAGCGGCTTCGACCTCACCGCTGGCAACCTCACCGCTGGCAACGTCGTCTCCGCCGCCCTGGTCCGGCGGCAAGCTGGGGTGGAGCAGGAACGTTTCCAGCCCGTGGTGCAGCCTGAGTTCTCGGCACGCCACGTTCAAAAGCGACGAGTTGCCACCGTGGCCGTTCAGCAGGGCCAGCTTCTTGACCGGCGTTGCCGCTATCGACCGGCCGATGTCATCGAGGACCCGCAGCATTGTCTCCGGACCCAACCACACGGTGCCCGGTGTCCCGGCGTGCTCATTCGACTTTGTGTATGCCAATGGCTCCAAGAGCCACAGGTCCAACTCCTCGCCTGCCGATTGGGCCACCGCCTCGGCGCAGGCCTGGGCGATGACAAGGTCGGTGTTGAACGGCAGGTGCGGTCCGTGCTGCTCGATTGCACCGAGCGGGAGGACGAGGATCGACTCCGAGCTAAGTTTGTCTTCGACGTCCGATGCCCGAAGTTCGGCCAGTCGACGGGAGGGTATTGGCATGGCCACTCAAGATACCTCAGCATCGCTGACGGTGGCGGCGGGCGAAGCAGTTCTCCCCACGGCCGAGCCGACCTCTCGCAGTGGGAGAAACGGGCCGACCGATTTTGATGCCGTCATCATCGGTGGTGGGCACAACGGTTTGGTCTGCGCTGCCTATCTGGTTCGGGCCGGCCTGTCGGTCTGTGTCGCCGAGGCACGTCCGGTGGTTGGCGGGTGTGCCGGGAGCGACGCGGTCTTCGGCGCCAAGGTCAACATCTGCAACTGTGACCATTCGCTGCTGCGGACGCTGCCGTTGATCGACGAGCTCGACCTGGGCCACCACGGCCTGAGCTACATCGACCTTGACCCCGGCCAGGTGGGGCTCGGTTGGGACGCCCCGGGCCCGGTTCCGTTGTTTCGCGACGTGGAGCGCACGGTCGAGGCAATTGCGGTGCACTTCCCGCAAGAGGCGGAGGGCTACCGGCGTTACGCCGCGGACGCCGTCCCGATGGCCCGTCTGGTGTTGGAGATGGCATCACGCCCTCCGGTGGCCGGGCCCCGTGGGGTGGCTCGTGCGGCTCGAACCGTTGTGGGCGGTCCTGACGGCATGTTCACCGAGAGCGCTGCGGCTGCTCGGCTGCTCCGCTGGTCTCGTCGCTCGGTCGGCCAGGTCCTGCGCTCCTACTTCTCCGAAGACGGTCTGCTCGGTCCGGCCATGGCCGGTGGGCCTGCGGTGTGGGGCCTCGCCTCGGATACTCCCGGCACCGGGCTCGGCGCTCTGGCCTACGCATTCAAACACGTCGCCCCTGTCGGTCGCCCCGTCGGTGGGAGTGGCGCGCTGACCGATGCACTGGCATCTCGGGTTATGGCCGGTGGTGGCGCCATCAAAACGTCGACGAAGGTGACGGAGATCTTGTGTGAGGGCGAGTCGGTCAGAGCCGTCACGCTCTCATCGGTCGACGGTGAGGGCCGGATGGGAACCGACACCGTGACCGCCGGTTGTGTCGTTGTCGCTTGCGATCCCCGCCAGGCCATCGTCAACTACCTGAAGAGTCCGCCACCGAGCGCCGGGTCGCTGGTGCAGCGGTGGCGGGAGAAAGAGGGCCACCCCGGGTACGAATCCAAGATCGACGCTGTGGTCAGTGCCGCCCCGCGATGGAGGCACAGCGCGGATGAACGTCTGGCCGATGCGGTCGGTTTCACCGATCACCTGTCGCCGTCGACCATTGTCGCCCCCGGCTTGGCGGAGATCGACACCGCCCACCGACTGATGGGCAATGGTCGGGTTGCCGACCGGCCGATGCTGTTCCTCAACATGCCGTCGGTCCTCGACCCGTCGGTCGCTCCGCCCGGCAAGCACCTGATGAGCATTGAGGTGTTGTTCACGCCCTATGACCTGGTCGGTGGGTGGGATGGCGCTTCCGAGCCCGAGCGGTGGTTGGAGGTGGCGGCCGATCTGTTCGAGCCGGGCTTCCTCGGCACCATCGATGAATGGCGGACCATGTCCCCCGAGGTCTACGAGCGGGACTTCGGTATGCCGCGGGGTCACGCTGCGTCCTATGCCGGTGGGCCGGTGGCAGCTCTGCTCGGTCGAGACGGAGAATTGAGCCGGTACGAGACGCCGCTGGACGGATTGTTTCTCACCGGTGCCGCCACCTTCCCCGGCGCCGGAGTCTGGGGTGCCGCGGGGCGCAACGCCGCGCTGACCATTCTCGGCCGCAAACAGTGATGTATCTGGAGAAGGTCTGCGTGATCTAAACCTCTGACGCCGCTCGCTGGGTAGTGGCCGAGAAGAGGGAAGCGCAATGCGAAGCACTGGT
Organism: uncultured Acidimicrobiaceae bacterium; assembly: GCA_964609665.1. GTDB lineage: Bacteria > Actinomycetota > Acidimicrobiia > Acidimicrobiales > SZUA-35 > JAHELU01. The sequence continues at coordinate 42,456 of CAZSTV010000006.1, read as the reverse complement.
CGGGAACACGGAACGCTCATCGGTTTGGCGGGGGCGGTTGGGGCCCTTCTGCTCCTCCCCTCATGTGGGGCGCTGGCCGAGGCCGCGCTTGAACAGGCGGCGGAAGAGGCGACCGGCATCGAGGTTGACGAGGAAAGCGGCACCCTCAACATCGAGGGAGAGGACATCTCCATCTCGTTCGAAGCAGACGATGAAGGCGGTTCGCTGAGCATCGAAGGTCCGGATGGGACCGTGCAGGTCGATGCCGACAGCGCTGACGGTTCGGTAAATGTCACCAGTGAGGGTTTCGAGGGCGAAGAGGATCAGGAACTCAACTTCACCTCAGACGCCGAGATCCCCGACGGCTTTCCGCTGCCGTATCCCGATGGCGGAACGGTCGAGTCCGGGTCGACCTTCGACACCGGTGACACAAAGATCATGTACGTAACCATGCGCTATGACGGTTCACGACTCGATGAGCTGATCTCGTTCTACGACGGGTACTTCGAAGACGACGACGTCATGACCAAGCATGATGTGGAGAGCGGCAGCGAGCGCACCGTTGGCTACGTCACCAACCCCGATGGGCAGATCACCGGCGTGTCGATGACCACCCAGCAAGGAGAGGTCATGCTCTTCCTTGAGACCACGGTGGTCAACGAGTAGCCGGGACCTGGGTCCGGCTCCCTAGCCGACATCAACCGAGCTGACACCGGAACTGTCAACGTCGACGGTTCCGGTGTTCGGCACCTTGATGCTGGAGGCGCCGTCGATCGATCCGGTCACCGATTGCGCATCGGTGATTTTCACCGATGAGGCCCCATCAATATCCACCGAGGCGGCGCCGACCGAGACATCGTCGAGATCAACATCGGTTGCACCGCCCACCGACAGGGTGAGCGTGTCGACTGCTCCGTTCGCCTCCAGCTTGGAAGCGCCTTCCATCGTGATGTCCAAGTCCTCGGCGGCGAGACCTTCGATCTCCATATCAATCGCGCCGTCGACGTCGATTGCGGAGAGCGTCGGCGTTGTGATCCTGACGTCCAACGGGCCGGATGTCTTGAGGAAGCCGCCATCGAAATCGATGAACAGCCGTCCGTCGACCACCTCAACATTGAGGCGGTCGACAACGTCTTCACCGACGTCGAACGAAACGCTGGTCTCGTCACCGATGGTCACGTCGACGTCGAACGCGCTGCGAATCTCCAGTTCGTGAAAGTCCTCGACGTCGAATGACTTCGTCACGGTCTCGCCGACGTCAATCGAGAAGGTGCACGCTGCGCTGAGCAGCGCGACACCTCCTGCGATGGCGAGGGACCCCAGTTGCGGAATACCCATCGTCGTTGCTCCTACTTTGCGCTGACAGAGTCGGACGAGGGGGCCGGGGCATCCGGGTGTACCTCAACCGGGGCCGGCTGGCGCTGGGGTTCGGGGTTGGGGGCCATGATGGGCGGGACCGGGGGCATGTCGGCCCGGGGGATGATGATCCACGCCGCAAGGTAGCAGAGCGGAATCGCCGGGAAGCCAATGATGGTCATGGCGACGATTGCCAGCCGGACCAATACCGGATCAAGGCCGGTGTAGTCCGCCAATCCGCCGGCGACGCCACCGATCGGACCATCGGTCCGGTAGAGACGCTTCGGGCTGTTTGCCTGAAACGACGGAGGCGGAGGAGTGGGAGGAGTGAAGGCACCGGTGTGGTTTGCAGTGCCCTGGTCTTCGAATGTGGTGTTGTTGTTGTCGTGTGCCATGTCTTCATTGTGAAGCCGGCAACACGGTTGCGGTATCAGGTCTGTCCCTGAGTGGACCCTTAGAGACCCCTATGTTCTTGGCCCCACCATTCAGTGAATCGGCTAAATGGGCGGATCTACTCTTCCGGGCATATAGCTGAAGAAGCATGTTATGTTGCGACTATGCGTCAGATTCGTTCAGTAGTAGGTGCGGTCCTGCTCGTAGCCGGGTTGACCGCAATAGCGTCACCAGCCTCCGCGGCGGATGTAACAATTGTTCCCGGTGGTCTTGAAGTCACCACCAGCGGTCCAAACATGATCATCCGCGGCACCCCCGGCGCTGACATTGCAAACATCAACCAGGAACCAGACGGGGCGACCTCGGTCAACGGCCAGAGCTTCTCGAACATCACCGGTCGGGTACAGATTCTCCTTGGCGACGGAGACGACAGCGTTGCCATCAACGACTTCGACGAGGGTTTTTATCCGTCGCCAACCAGCGAACCGTGGCGAAGCCTGCTGATGGCGACCGGCGTTGGCCCCTTCCGGGCCAGGATGGGTGATCTCGCGGTCGCTCAGAACATGACGGTTGTCGGGTCGGACCAGAAAGACTCTGTCAGTATCTCCTACTCCGACATTGGCGGCGATGTCCGGTTCTTTCTGCGAGACAACGACAGTACGGCCGACGCAGTCAGCCTCTTCGCTGTCGACATCGGCGGCAAGCTTGTCTTCCGGCAGTCCGATGGGTTCAGCAGGCTTGATGCCTCACGTAGTACCGCAGCCAGCACTCGGGTCTTCAGCGGTAAGGACAAAGACATTGTGCAGTTTGATGAGTCAAACATGGGCCCAACGCAGATCAGCACCGCCAACGGTCGTGACGAGGTAAACATCCTCGATCCTCAAGGCGACGGTCCAATTGTGGTCCAGGCCGGTGCAGATCCTGACACGGTAAATGTGGTCGTACCGGGCGGTGGCTTGAACGCACCTCGTCCGTACACGCTCGACATCAACATGGGTGCCGGGCGAGGGGACAGCATGCAGGTTGGTGTGCCGCCCAACGGTGGCGACCGCTATGTCGGCGGAGCCGGTGGTGGCGATACTGCGGCATTCTGTGGTGGGCCAGGGACCGGCGGTGCGCTGGTAACCGGGTTCGAGTCGGTTGTCTCATCAGTGGGCAACTGCCTCCCGAACTAGAGAATTTGATCAGGTGGCCCGATTGGCGGGGCCGGGCCTGAGTACCAGAAGGAAACAATGGGTGACAACGAAATAGCGACTTCGGCGAGCGTCGACGACTCTCGCCGGAGGTTCGTGCTGGGCGGCGCCGGTGTGGTTGGTGGGCTCCTGGCCGGGGTAGGTACCGCAGGGGTCACGGCTGCTGCAGCATCTGCCCAGGCGGAGACGAGTGACACCGATCCTGTCGTGATCTGTTCAATCTGCACGCTGCTCGACGACAAAATACTTGTTCGGACTCAAACGTCGGACGCAGCGCAGGTTCGCTTGGAGCTGTGGAAGACGAGCGAACCCCGCAAGGTCTTCACCTCCCCGTGGAAACCGACCGGCAGAGGCAACACCGCGGAACTGGTCAACGGTCGACAAATCAACGGCTTCAAATGGAAGTGGCGGGTGCTGGCACGACGGGCCGATGGCACCGGCGTTCCGGTGGCCGGACAAACCCACATCATGCCGCTCGTGCCATACGCACGTCAGCGGGCCAACTACCAGTTCGGCTTCGGCTCCTGCTACCGGAAGAAGTCTCCTGCGCCATCGTTCGTTGCCGCCACCAGATGGCGCGAGCAGCTGAACTTCTTCGCGTTTCTGGGCGACATGGGCTATCCCGATGTCGAAAGTAACCCGGTGATCAGCCAAGACTACGACGGCTACTCGACGTACTTTCGGGAGATGATCGCCTCCGCCGGTACCGAGCTGAGCCGAGTCGCCGAGAACATGCCGCTGTACGCGGTCCAGGACGATCACGACCTTGGCTGTGATGACAGCGGTCGCTTGACGGTCAAGGATTTTGCGATTGATTCGTTCGCCGACCTGATGCCCGGTGTTCCGCCAACCGGCCAGGGTCAGCCGAAAACAGCGCACCGCCACTGGCAGCTCGGCAAGGTGCACTACTTCATGCTCGACAATCGCCGTGATGCCGATGAACTCCCGAACAACTGCGAAGGAATTGTTCCGCCCCCACCGCAGAACGGGGTGTACCACTCGGTGCTCGGCGAGCGGCAGCGAACCTGGTTGAAGAACCGGCTCCGGGCGTCCCGCCTGCCGCTCAAGGTGATCTTCGCCCCACGAACGTTGACGTGGTACTGGTCAGCTGAGGAACGGGACGAACTTCTGGACTGGATCAGAGACGAAGGGATCAACGGGAAGATTCTCATCTGTTCCGGCGACAAACACGCAAGCGCTTTGGCCAGGCCGCGGGAAGACTTGAACGTCTGGGAGATGCTGTGCGGTCCCATCAACGTGCCGCTTAAACACCTGCTCCCTCGAAAGAACGGCGTGATCTGGCAGGACGAAGTTGACGCTGACGGCCGGGCGATTCACAACGCCACCGGAGTGGTGAAGGTCGACACTTCAGGACTCCCGCAGGACTCCACGTTCCATTTGCGTTGGGTCACCGACGACGGTTCTGATCTGTATTCCGCAACCATCTAGCGGGCCCGCTAGCGCCGGACCGCTTCGATCTGTACTCCCGCGTCCGCAAGCCGCTGTTTTGCCAGTGGAACTGCCGGGTGGTTGGCAAACTCTTCGCTGAGGCTCAACTCGGCGGTGATGGGGATGCCTGCGCCCATCGCCTCGCAGAGCAACCCGATGGCCAGGTTGTCGCTGTGCCCGTCCGCCCACTTGGTGAGAGTATTCAGCGTGACCGGTGTTGCAAGGACGCTGTTGGCGGGCGGGACCAGCCACGAGTTGTCCGGGGTCAACATGGCGGCCTCCAGTGGGTGCCCGGTCAACTCGGCGATCGCTTCTTGGTCCAACCATTCGGCGGCTTGCGGTGTGGCGATCACCCGAACCTGCCATCCGTCGGCCTGTTCGGATCGAATCCGCTCGACGGTGTTAAGCGCGGGCCGGCCTGCGGAGACAATCAGGAAGAGAACGTCCCCCGGCGACGGATCAAAGTTGGGCATACGGCACGGCCTTCGTTCACTGGTAGCGGGTCTGCCGACAGACTACAGAACGCAGATCGGCCCCGACTAGGGACCGACGGAGGGGGGAGGAGAGACGTCGATGCCGCGTACGGGGCCGATGCGAATCAGGCTCCCAACTGCTTGGGGGGTGGAGCCTGCGTTGTTGATGTATAGGAAACGAATCAGGTCCGGCTGGCATTCCCGGGCCGTTGGGAAATTTGGTCGCGGTTGTGGTTTTAGAGCGTGAGGCAGCCGACGGCTAGGTTGCTGAGATGACCAGTGACTCATGGGGCCTTGATGGAAAGACGGTGCTGATCACCGGGGCGGCGTCGGGCATAGGTGCAGCAACCGCCCGCCTTGCCGCCGCGGACGGCGCGCACGTTGTTGTTGCGGACCTGCCAGGATCGGACGGTCAGGCGGTGGCCGAAGAAATCGGCGGTCGTTTCGTCGCCACCGACGTGAGCTCGGCCGACTCCTGGGCGGATCTCGTCACCAGCATGGATGCGTTGGACATCGCCATCCTCAACGCCGGGGTGGAGTTCCGACACCCGAAGGACTTTGCAACGTTCGACGATCCCGGCTCATGGGACCTTGACCGGTACCAGCGGGCGGTCGGGGTCAACATCGATGGGGTGGCCCTCGGTGTGCGAGCGGTGGTTCCGGTGCTCGATGCGGCCGGCGGTGGATCCATCTCGGCCACGGCATCGCTCGCCGGGTTGATTCCGTGGTCTCCCGACCCGATCTACTCCATGACCAAGTGGGCCGTCGTCGGCCTCACCCGAGCGCTCGCGCCGCCGTTGAAGGCAAAGCGCATTCAGATCAACTGCGTCTGCCCCGGTGGCGTTGCAACACCGATGACCCGCATCACCGATGGCTCTGTCCCCGCGCACATGGCGGACCCGGCCCACATCGGTCGAGCTCATCTGGCGTTGGCCACCTCCGGAGATACCGGCCGAGCGGTCAAGGCCGTCGTTGGCCGTGAACCGGCGGCCCACCGATTCGCCCAGGTGGAAGACATCGACTGAGTCGTTGGTTGGACGCGTCGAGAGCGGCCCCGCCGACGAGTTGTCGGCAGGACCGCTCCGTCCCTGGTTGGTATGTCTTGCCGGGGTTCAAGTACCCGGGGTTCAAGCACCCGGGGTTCAAGTACCCGGGGTTCAAGCACCCTTGTAGTTGAGGATCGTCTCGAGCTGGTGCTCGATCTTCACCAGGTCACGCTGGTTGTCCATGACCTCCCCAATGTCTTTGTAGGCATCCGGGTGCTCGTCGAGCAGCGCCTTGGCGTCCTCGTTCCAGGCGATGCCTTCCATCGCCTCGACCAGAGATTCCTCGCTGAGCCGCTTCCGAGCTGCGGTCCGCGACAGCCGCCGCCCCGCACCGTGCGATGCCGAACGGTATGAGGCCGGGTTGCCAAGGCCGGACACGATGAACGATCCGGTGGCCATCGAGCCCGGGATGATTCCGAACCTTCCCGCCGACGCATCGATCGCACCCTTACGGGTCACCCACATGTCAACGCCACGGTGCTCTTCGTGGGACGCATAGTTGTGGTGACACTGAATCTGTTGCCCGTCAGCAACAAAGCCGGTGTGCTCCATAGCCGTTGCCACCACATCGAGGACCGCTCGCATCATTTCCGCTCGGTTCTCAAGGGCGTACTCCTGGGCCCAAAGCATGCCGTCGATGTACGCCTCGAAGTCCTCGGTTCCCTGCACGAAGTGCGCAAGGTCGGGGTCTTCGAGTGGCGCTTCCAACGCACGCTTCAGCTGGTTCCGTGCCCGCCCGATGTGCTCCTGGGCGAACAGGTTGCCGGGTCCACGAGAACCGGAATGCAGCACAACCCAGACCCGGTCGTCCTCGTCGACGGTCAGCTCCACAAAGTGGTTTCCTCCGCCGAGGGTTCCGAACTGGGCGGCAATCTTGCGAGGGTTGAACTTGTCGCTCTTCACCTCAGGCGCCTCACGAATCAACCGATCCAGCGTGCGTGACCGGTCGGCCCGGCCCGCGCCCCGCTGGTCGTGAGAACCAGCGTTGCGGTTGCCGCGCTTCGGCTGCCCGGACGGCACCGCCTTTGCGATGCCACGGTGGATGTCATCCAACTTTTCGTCCACCTGGTCACGGATGAAGACGGTCTTCTGCGCCACCATGCCGCAGCCGATGTCAACGCCGACCGCGGCCGGAATGATGGAACCTTCGGTCGCTACAACGGAGCCGACGGTGGCCCCGATGCCAAGGTGAGCGTCGGGCATCAACGCCAGGGGCTTGTGCACGAAGTCCAAGCCGGCGGTCCGATGCGCCTGCGCCATCGTCTTCTCGTCCAGGTCGGTTGCCCAGGACAGAACGTTGTTGTGTTGCGTTGGTGTTTGGTTGACGTTGCTCATGATCTGGCACCTCCCCGGTGCGTTAAAGGAAGGATCATGAAACAACAATCACGGTGAAGCGTCAACGGAATAACGGACGCAGTGAATGTGCGGACGCGGACTCGGTGGTGCTGCTTCAGCAACCCCGACCGGCGGGACCGGGTCCAGTACGTTGGCTCCGGCGGTATCCCAGCGATGTTCGAAAGGCGATGCACCTGAGCGCACTACTGAGGCGATCTTCCTTGACGTTCTCGGCCACTGGTAGCCAAGTGTCCGCCGTGGCAATGGGCGCGGTGATGGTGTTGGCATCGATCGCCATCGCAGGCCCCGCCGGCTCATCGCCGATCGAGGTCGAAGAGTTCGGGGTCGAAGAATTCACCTCCTACGCCGCCAGCAGCGATCTGTCGGAAGGCCACGCCGACGTCTTTCGTTTGTACTGGGCCTTCTTCGACCGGGAACCGGACGTGACTGGCGCTCGCTACTGGGCGGAGGAGTACACCGAGTGCGCCACACTGCTGGACATCACGTGGTCCTTCTCCCAGTCCGTCGAGTTTGAGGGCCGCTACAGCGACATAACCGACAGCGAGTACATCTGGTTGGTGTACCGAAACGTGCTCGGCCGAGAACCGGACCCGTTTGGAGAGGCGTACTGGCTCGAACTGTTGAACGACGGCGAGCTGATCCGGTCGGAGATCATGCTGTACTTCTCGCTATCGACCGAGTTCAAACGTCGCCACCCACTCCCGAGTGACGGCCGGCCCTTCAGCGGCTCCGGTTGCACCGATTCTCGCGGCCACAGCGCAGCCCCCACCTCGATGCCATAGGCCGATCGATCCAACCGACAGCGTCTCTCAGACGAATCTCAGAGTCGATCATTCACCATTGCAATCGTTGTGGCCGACAGGCGGCCCTTAGCGAAAGAGAACGCAATGATGGACATGAATGCACCAACCGCTGTCTTGAGACGACGGATCCCTACGGCGGTCGGCGCTCTACTCGCCATCGGGCTTCTGGCTTCGGCCTGCGGCTCAACCGCCACCGATGACGGCCCAGAGGTCGCAGCGCTCCCGCCCGAAAACGGTGAGTCGGCCGCACCCGCTGATGACGCCGACGGCGATACCTCGGTTGACCCGGAGGAGGTCAGCGAGGAGGACGCCGAGGCTGCCATGTTCCGCTACGACCAGTGCATGATCGACAACGGAGTCGACGTGGATGAGCTGTTCGGGGACGTGGAAGACGGCGGAACGGTCACCATTGAGGCGGACGATGACTTCGATGCCCAGTACGCGGCGTACGAAGCAGCAAACGAAGAGTGCGAGTCGATCTTGGAAGAGGTCTTCGGAGATTTCAGCCTCTCACCGGAGCAGGAAGTCGAGTTCGCTGACGCCGAGGCCAAATTCAATCAGTGCATGACCGACAGTGGATTCCCCATATCGTCCAGCGGCGAGGGCGAGGCCGCCGGCTTCGAGGTTGACGCCGAGGCCGACTTCGAAGAGCTCGAGGCAGCGATGGATGAGTGCAACAAGGTCTTTGAAGACAGCGGTCTGTTCGGCGATAGCGAAGTTGAGGTCGGGGAATGAGCGACCGTAACCCTCGAGCAAAACTGATTGGCGCCGGCGTGGTTGGCGCAGTCGTTGCCGGCCTCCTCAGTGCCGGCCTCGTCCTTGGCCCTGCCAGTGGGCAGGAAACCGATTCGTCAACGACAGATCCCGAAACATCTGAGACCCAAGCCCGAGACTATGAGACCGTTCCGGTGGAGCGCGGTGCGCTCACCGAAACGAAAGATGCCGTTGGCGCCATCGGTCATGGTGACAGTTGGACGGCGGCGATCGAGCCGCAGGGCGTCGTCACAAAACGTCACGACAAGGGCACCGTTGTCGAGCATGGTGAGCCATTGATCTGGGTTGGCAACAAGCCCGTCTACCTGGCCGAGGGCGACACTCCGATGTATCGGAACCTGACGCTTCAACGTGACGCAGACAAGAAGTACATGAACGGTGATGATGTTCGTCAGCTCCAGGAATTCCTGATCGACCAGGGATTTGATGACAAGGAACGGTTGGAAGCGGATGGCGTCTTTGGCATCGGCACCAAGCGTGCGGTCAAGGCGTGGCAGAAGGAGAACGGGCTGGAGCAATCCGGTTCGGTCGACCGCAGCCAGCTGCTGTTCACACCGACGGCGCTGCGGATCGAGTCGGAGGCCAGAATTGGATCCAACTTCATGGATCTGACCGTCACATCGGCCGATCAGCAGATCACCGCCTCGTTCGACCCGAAGAACAGAGGATTCGTTGAGGAGGGCGCGACCGTCGAACTCGACCTCGGCAGTGAGCAAAAGGGCGAGGGCACCATCAGCGAGATCACCTCGACCGTCGGTGACGACGGCAGTCGCCGGATCAACGTGACCATAAAGCCGAAGACGCCAATCCCGTCCGATGTGGAGCGGGTCAGTGTTGTGGTGACCCGAGAGCTGGCATCCGACGTGTTGCTGATTCCGGTGAGAGCCATCCTGGCCCTGGCCGGAGGCGGCTATGCGGTTGAGGTGGACGGACCATCCGGTCCGACGCTCACCCGGGTTGAGCTTGGCGCACTCGTCGATGACGTGGCCGAAGTATCCGGCGACTTCAACGAGGGCGACATGGTGGTCATCCCGGTCGACATTCTCGGAGAGACGTCATGACCGGCGACGGCCAAACCATGGCGAACTTTGGCACAAGTGTTGTGCTGGAACTCGACGACGTGGTCCGTGAGTACCCCGGGACGCCACCGGTGCGAGCTATCGACGGTGTTTCGCTGAAGATCATGAACGGCGAACTTGTGGCCGTCGTGGGGCCGTCCGGTTCCGGCAAGTCGACCTTGCTGAACCTGATTGGCACGTTGGATCGACCAACCTCGGGCACGCTGTTCGTCGATGGTGTCGACACTGGCGAACTGTCCGACCCGGCTCTGGCCGGTCTGCGGGCAGCCAGGATCGGATTCGTATTCCAGCAGTTCCACTTGCTCAGCGGCATGACCGCCGTCGACAACGTGGCCACCGGCCTGCTCTACCGCGGTGAGTCAAAGCGGATGCGTCGCAAGCGAAGCACCGACGCGCTGACCAGGGTGGGGCTTGGCCACCGGCTGACCCATCACCCAAACCAGATGTCCGGCGGTGAACGACAGCGTGTTGCCATCGCCAGGGCGCTTGTCGGGGACCCTGCGATCGTCCTTGCGGATGAGCCGACAGGCAACCTCGACAGCGCCACCTCTGGTGAGATCGTCGAACTGCTGCACGGCCTGCACGCCGAAGGTTCGACCATCGTGGTCATCACCCATGATCCCGAGGTTGCCATGGATCTACCCCGTCAGGTCGCGGTGCGTGACGGCAAGATCGAGTCCGACAGTTCCCGCGGCGCGGTGGTCGATTCCCTCCTGGAGGTGGCCCGATGATGCGACGATACTTTGTGCGTGGCAAGCGGGGGCCGTGGCAGTCGAAGCTGCGGCCGCTCGACATGCTTGGCACCGGCACGGTCGGGTTGCGAACCAGGCGGGCCAGGGCAGCGTTCACCGCAGTGGGGATTGCCATTGGGATTGCGTCGATGGTGTCGGTCATGGGCATCTCTTCGTCAAGCAAGGCCGATCTGCTGGCCCAGCTTGATGAACTGGGCACCAACCTGCTTGCGGTGCAGCCGGGGCAGAACACCTTCGGTGAGTCGACCACAATGTCGGCTGAGTCGCCCGCGATGATTCGACGGATCGGCCCGGTCGAGTCTGCAACGGCAATCAGCGAAGTGAACAAGGCGATCCAGCGCAATGATCTGGTGCCATCAAACACCCAGAACGGACTGTCCGTGCTTGCCGCCGAGTCCAATGTGGCAGACACCCTGGGCGCCACGTTGGCGTCCGGTCGTCACCATGACGCTGCGACGGTCACCCTTCCCACCGTGGTCTTGGGGGCCGTGGCTGCGGAACGGCTTGGGGTCGCCGATGCTGATCACGGCCAACGGGTGTACATCGGTGGCAAGTGGTTTGCCGTCATCGGGGTACTCGATCCGTTGCCGCTGAACCCGGACATCGATCGGGCGGCTCTCATCGGCATCCCGGCGGCCAAGGACGCGTTCGACACGAAGGGCCTGCCGAGCATTGTCTATGTGCGGGCAGATCAGAGCAACGTTGTTGCGGTGCGAGACGTGTTGGCGAGAACCGCCAGCCCCGGAGCTCCCAACGAGGTGCAGGTATCTCGACCTTCCGATGCGCTGGCGGCTCGGGCCGAGGTGGACAAGAACCTGCAAAACCTTCTGCTCGGCCTTGGTGGCGTTGCGCTGCTGGTCGGCGGGGTCGGGATTGCCAACGTAATGGTCATCTCCGTGCTTGAACGGCGCGGTGAGATTGGTGTGCGGCGGGCCCTCGGGGCGACCCGCCGCCACATCCGCAATCAGTTTGTCGTTGAGAGCACGCTGTTGTCACTCATCGGCGGTCTGCTCGGCGTGGCGACCGGTTTCGTCGTCACGACCGTCTACGCCAACCGTCAAGGATGGCTGGTGGCGCTACCGATGCAGGGGTTGGTGCTCGGTGTTGCAGCGGCGCTTGCCATCGGAGCGCTCGCCGGGTTGTACCCAGCGGTCCGCGCCGCACGTCTCGACCCGGCCGAAGCGGTACGTCCCGCGGCGTAGGTGTTCGGGGTTAACCGGAGCGGGGTTGCTGGCACGGCAACCCCGCTCGTGGCCGTTTTGGCCGAGGCTCGCCGTTCACCCTTTTGCTTCTGACCAGCGTTGAATGGTGCTGACGTCGGCGAGGAACCGAACGTCTCGCTCGGGAGACCAGTAGTAGGCCGCCTCGGCGACCGCCTCGCTCACCAACGCGGACACCTCGGCCGCATATTCGGTCGGCGTGTGGACGAGAAGTTCGTCGTGCAAGCAGAGGACAACGCGTGCGTCATGGCGATGGACGCGCTGCTTGACAATGACCGCCCAGACTTTGAAGAACTCCGCCGCCGCTCCTTGAATGAGTGCGTTTCGTGCGTACCGGCCCCGAGCTGCGGCGGCCGCCATCGCCCGCTCGATGTCGCCATCGGGGGAGGAGCCACCGCCCATCCGCACCCGGCGTCCGCCGATGGTGAAGATGTCACTACCCCGCCGACCTTCCTCCGCCGCTTGTTCCAGAAGACCCATCGCCACGGGATAGTTCTGCTGCAACCCTCGGAGGGCGCCGGCCGATTCGCCGGTGGTGGCGCCATACATTGCGCCGAGCACCGCCACCTTGGCCACGTCTCGCTCAACCCCCAGCCGTTGGGCCACCGGTTGGTACAGGTCGTCGTCGGCGGTTGCCGAAATGAGTGCCGGGTCTCCGGATACCGCGGCCAACACCCGGGGTTCAATCTGGCCGAGGTCGGCCCGGACGAAGGCGTAACCGGGGCCAGCTGCAACGGCGGGACGCATCGGTGCGGGGAGATTGTGCAGACCGGCGGACGCCGTCATTCGGCCCGCTGCCCCGTCGGAGCTTGACCACTCGCCCCGGAGCCGTCCGCCGGACACATGTTCGTCGAGCCAGCCGTAGCCGTAGGTGGTGGCGATCCGCTCCGCTTTGCGCCAGACCAACAGCGCGTCGATCAACGGGTCGGTGTCTCGTAGCTTCTCCAACCGCCATGCCCTGGTGTCTGGCAGGTCATGTCCGGTGCTGCGCAACATCGACTTGACCTCGCCAGGGTTTCGCAGGTTCACCTCCCGGGGTGGGTTGAGGTGCCGCAGCACGTCTGCGTCTCGACGAGCCTGTTCGGCTTCTTCCTCGGCCCGCGTGCGCGGTCGCGGCCCGGCGGCGTCGGAGATGATCCGCACCGCCTCGTTCTCATCGATCGGCAGACCGTGAAACGCCAACTCGGCACAGAGCAACTCAGCGGCCGATTCGGCGTGCGCCGTCGAACGTGCGCGGTCGGGGTCGGCTCGTTCGCCAAGTCGCACGTGCTGTTCCGTTGCGGCCTGCAACGCAAGCGAGGCCCAGCGGGCCAGGCGCTCCGGAGAGCCGTGCCAACCACCGGCCAGCCATTCCGGTCGAAGGTGCCCGTCGGGGCGGAGTGGATTCTCGGGGTCATCACCTTCGTCGGCCGCTCCTGCCAGCAGATCGAGCTGACCCATGATCGGGATGGTGTCGGGGTCCAGGCCGTTGAGCCAGGCCCAGGCCTCGGCGACCGAGGTTTGCCAGCCGCCAGCCAACAGCCGGTACACGGTGAGCACGTCCCAACATCGGGCCACCGTTGTTCCGGTCGCCGCCAACTGGGACGGAGTCGTCCGATCCCACCAGACCCAACGGGGCATGCTGGAGGCATCCAGTGCTTGGAGTTCACGCATTGGATCTGTCGTGGCAATGAACTGTGAGCCTGCGGCGGTGGCCACAGCGATGCCGGTGTCCGGGTGTAGCGCAACGGCTACCAGCTCCCGTTCCTGTATCTGCAGGTCGAGCTGTTGCTCGCTCACGGTTGACGTCCCACCGCTCCAGCCTGCCAGGTTCGGTACCGGTTGCGCCTCACGATGTGAAGATGAGTTCCTCCTCGCTCGTTGCACCGGGGCCGAGACGCGCAAGACCCCCGATGCCAGGGACGCACCGAGGGTCTTACGGTTGTATTGGCTCTCACTCAGCCGTGTCAGTGTTCCGGCCGGGTAAGTGTTTCGCCCGATTCAGCGTTCCGCCCGACTGGGCGTCAGCTCCACGGATCGTCGTCGGAAGACGCATTCAGATACGTGGCTCGAGTCGGTCGATGGTAGGGACTGGTCAGCGGGAACCTCTTGATGAGGTCCTTCGCCTGGGCCAACCATTCGTCCCGTTCGATGCGGCCGGGGAAGGACAGTGCGTCGTCGACCTTGTCGATGTCCGCTTTTGTGAAGGCGGCGAGCTGCTCCCAGGTCTGGATGCCGTACCCGTTGAGGGTCTTCTCCAGAACCGGGCCGATGCCGTTGACTACCTTCAGGTCGTCCTTGTGGCCGGCACCAGCGGTACCGAGCTTGGTCTTACCCTTGCTCCAGTTGGAAACCAGGGTCCGACCGGAACGGTCTTTCCTGACAGCTGACTTCTTGGCTGCTTTCTTGGCCGGAGCCTTCTTTGCAACAACCTTCTTCGTTGCCTTCTTGGCCGGAGCCTTCTTCGCAACGACCTTCTTTGCTGCTTTCTTGGCTGCCTTCTTCGCTGACTTCTTGGGGGCCGCCTTGGCGCTGGTGTTCTCGCCAGGGGTATGACCCTTGAGGAGAGCCTTTGCTTGGCTTACCCATTCGTCACGTTCGATGCGGCCGGGGAAGGACAGTGCGTCGTCGACCTTGTCGATGTCTGCTTTGGTGAAGGCGGCGAGCTGCTCCCAGGTCTGGATGCCGTACCCGTTGAGGGTCTTCTCCAGAACCGGGCCGATGCCGTTAACTACCTTCAGGTCGTCCCGATGGTTGGCGCCAGGTGTGCCCAGCTTGGTCGTTCCCGACCGCCATGAACCGCTGGATGCGGCTGCCTTCTTAGCAGGAGCCTTCTTCGCTGCTTTCTTGGCTGCCTTCTTCGGCTTGGCCGGTGCTTTGGCACTTGCTGTCTCGGCCTGCTTACGCATCCGATCAAGTTCGGCCCGCAGCGACTTGATGGTCGCATCTCGAGTGGGAACCACTCGTGCGGTCGTCTCCGCAGCGGTCAGCCTTCTGCGCAGATCGGCCTGCTGACCTCGAAGGGTCTCCGCCTCTTTGGCCGCAGCGGCCAGAGCCCGTTGCTCACCGGTGAGCTTCTTGATCTCCGCCTCAAGGGTGGGGATCCGATTGGCCCTGGTCGTCAGGCTGTCATTGGTGCTGCGCAGACCCTGGACCTGCGTCTCAAAGGTCTTGGCCTTAGTCGCCTCGGCTTTGGCTGCTGCGAGGTCTCGGTTGAGTGCTGCGACCTTGTTCGCTTCGGCTTTGGCTGCTGCGAGGTCTCGGTTGAGTGCTGCGACCTTGTTCGCTTCGGCCTTGGCCGCTGCGAGTTCGGTTTGC
>CAZSTV010000006.1:26607-27186 GCA_964609665.1 uncultured Acidimicrobiaceae bacterium | reverse complement strand
CTGCGACCTTGTTCGCTTCGGCCTTGGCCGCTGCGAGTTCGGTTTGCAGTCCGGCAACCTTGCCGGCCTCGGTTTTGGTCTTCGCAAGCTCGGCGTTGAGCCCGGCGACCTTGTTGGCCTCGGCCTTGGCCGCTGCGAGCTCTCGGTTGAGAGCCGCAACCTTGTCTGCTTCGGCTTTGGCTGCTGCGAGGTCTCGGTTGAGTCCGGCGACCTTGTTGGCTTCGGCTCGTGCCTTTTCGAGTTCGGCCTGCAGTCCAGCGACCTTGCCCGCCTCGGCCTTCGCTGCGCTCAGTTCGCTGTTGAGCCCAGCGACCTTGCCGGCTTCGGCCCTAGCAGTGCTCAGTTCGCTGTTGAGTCCAGCGACCTTGCCAGCCTCTGCCTTTGCTGCTGCGAGCTCTCGGTTGAGTCCGGCAACCTTGTTGGCCTCGGCCTTTGTGGTTTCGAGTTCCGTTGCAAGCTGCCGGGCGTTGTTGCGTGCCTTCTCCAGCTCTGCGTTGAGCTCGGTGGCCTTCTTTGCGTCGGCCTGGGCAGCTTCGAGGTTGGAGCGGAGCCCCATCACCTGCTGAGCTTCGCCCTGCG
>CAZSTV010000006.1:10584-26507 GCA_964609665.1 uncultured Acidimicrobiaceae bacterium | reverse complement strand
CCTTCTGCAGTTCGGCTTGGAGTCCGGCGACTTTACCTGCGTCGGCCTGGGCCTTCTGCAGTTCGGCTTGGAGTCCGGCGACTTTACCTGCGTCGGCCTGGGCCTTTTGTAGCTCAGCCTGGAGTCCGGCGACCTTGTTGGCCTCGGCTCGTGCGACCTCGAGGTCAGCGGTCAAGCCCGAGACCTTCGCTGCCTCGCCGCGAACCTTTTGCAGTTCAGCGTTGAGCCCGGCGACCTTGCCGGCCTCGGCCTGGGCGGACTTCAGATCTGCCTGAAGTTTGTCTGCGGTCTCCGCTTTGCCACGGAAGCCGAGCACCTGAGTCTCCAGCTCGCCGACCTTGGCTGCCTCAGCACTGAGGCGCTTGCTTTCGGCGGTTGCCGCTGTGAGGTCGGCCTCCAACTTGGTGGCTCGACTGTTGCTGGTCTCAAGGTCTGCACGAACGGTCTGCAGTTCGCCTTCGAGCGTCGAGACCTTGTCCGCCCTGGTCTTGAGCGTCGATACCTCGGATTCGAGGGTGGGTACACGCTGGGCTCGGGTACGAAGATCGACAACCTCGTTCTCAAGGGTGTCGGCAACGTCGGCCCGGCCTCGGAGCGAGACAACCTCGGTCTCCAACCGCTTGGCGTCATCGGCCTTGGTCCGCAGATCGATGATCTGCTTTTCAAGACCGGGAACCGTGTCAGCACGACCCTTGACCTTGCTCAGCTCGCTTTCGAGCTGCGGGACACGCTTGGCGCTATTGCGGAGTTCCAGTACCTCGGTCTCCAGCGTGTTCGCACGCTCTTCGCTGGATTCCAGCGAGCTCATCCGTAGACGGAGCCGGTCGGATTCGATCTCCGACTCAAGACGGTGCCGGCGGTACTCGGCCAGGTCGGCCCGGCGGCGCCACCACCAGAATGCGAGGCCGAGCAAGAGCCCAACCAGGAAACATATGAGCAGGGGGAGGAAGATGTAGCTAAGCCACCACATTTTGGGATTCCTTTCGTGAATTCTTCAAAAAGTTGAGAGCGTTGATGGATAGGGGTGTGGAGGGGACCATCAGCTGATCAACTCCCATTCGATGCGGCGGTTACGTTGCTTGTCCTCAGGGGTCGATTCAGGCTCGACCTTGAGTTCGGTTTCACCTCGGCCTTCGGCTTCGAGGCGGTCGGGGTCGACCTCTCGAATGTTGACCAGGTAGTCCATTACTGCTTGAGCCCGGTTCAGACTGAGCTCAAGGTTGAAGGCGTCACCACCGTCGGAGTCGGTGTGTCCAACCACTCGCAGGCGACCTGCCTCCGGGTTGTTGTTGATGACCTCGGCCGCTGCGTCGAGTGTTGACTCCGACGTGCTGCGGATGGTCGCCCGAGAGGTGTCGAATTCGATCGGCTCCAGCTCGAACAGTGCGTTCAGCTGTTGCTCAACACTCAGCTCTGCGACAGTCACGTCATCGGTGAGTGTCAACCCGCCCGCTGCGGCGACCATCTCGGCTCCGGAGATCCATTCCTGCCGCTGGTCTTCGTCGTCAGCAAGACCGGTGATGGTCATCGCACCACCCTCGGCGGCGACCGCTTCAGGGTCGACGATGAGGTTGTCGGTGACGTTCTCAGGACCGTACGAGGCGATGGCCTGGTCTACGAGGCCGTCTCGAATCTCGTCGGTGGCAACCGTGCCGTCGAGAACGATGGCGCCTCCGGCAGCTGCTGCGATGGATATGGCTGCAGGCGTTGTGACCGCGGCAGGCTCGGCCTCTTCGGGCTCAGGCTCCGGGTCGGCCGCAGGTGCAGCGGGTGCAGCATCTTCGTCGACAATGCCAACGACGTCCCAGCTGGAGTCGAGGTCGTCGACTGCGGCAACCGCTTGGTCGCGAGATGCGGTGTCAGCAAAGCCGGTCATGGTCACATCGAGTCCATCGTGGACCTCGACGTTGTCGATTGGAATGCCGGCTGCGTCGGCCGCAAGTTCGCGGGCGGTGTTCTGCAGCATTCCTCCCACCACCCAGCCTTTCAGCAGCAAGGATGCAAGGATGGCGAGGGGTAGCCACCACCATCTCCTAAGCAGGGTTTTCACATCGGTCTCCCGTGGGTTGGCCATGCGAGCCTCGGCTCAGCCGGTAGGACGGTCGCCACCTCAGCAAAGGCTTGGTGGCCGCGTCATCTATCCAGTTCGCCCGTGTTCGGCTCGCGCTGGCAGGTGTATCTAGCAGGTAGTTGAAAGCGAGTCTTCCGCATGTATGACGCTACTCGTCCGAGTTAAGTCGCGAAAGTGCTGCAACAATCCGGGCCAAGCAGTTCGGTGGCGGCGTCGTCCACGTATCAAAACCGACGCCCGGACCGTCCCTTGGATATGACGATCACCGCCGATTTTTCTCGTCGTTCTCCGGGCAGACGCGCCGTCCGACGAGTGTTGTTTGTCCTTCTGGGAAGCGCCGTGTTTCTGCTGCTACTCGGCGTGCCGGTTCGGCCTGCCGAAGGTCAGGAAAGCGACCAGGACAGTGATGTTCAGGCTGATATTCCGGCCGGTACTGAGGTCATCACGTTCGACTCGTACCCGGCCAACATTTCTGGCTCGGGGGCCGCGCCACCTATCTCCGATGAGTTCGCCTCGCAGGGACTCCTCTTTCCACGAGGGGCGACGGCGTTGGTCTTTGACGAGACCAGTTTCCCGCCCCGCCCCGACCTGCCACGGTCCGGCGACACGGTGATCACATCCTGCTATTCCCGAGAGTTCTGCTCATCTGTCATCTTGATGGCCTTCGATCCGCCGCTCAGCGAACTCACGCTGTTCGCCGGGTACTCGGCGTCGCTAGACGAACCGGCGTTGTTGATACTTGAAGGGCTTGATGGCAACGGTGAGGTCGTTGGCAGCGAAGAAGTCACCATCGAAGCGGCGCCTCAAGCAACGTCGGCGAACACTTCGATCTCCGTTGTGGACGCGGAAGGTCGGATCGAGGGTGCGATTGTTCGCTGGGCGGACGCCGGCCGGTTCCTTAGCCAGCTGATCGTGGACGATGTGACCGTCACCCCCTTCGTCGCGGCGTTCGAGCTGACCATTGAACCTTCCGCTGTGGAACTGACCGTTGAGGATGAGGTGGTTCGAGAGACGCTCACGCTGTCCAACACCGGCAACGTCGCGCTGCCATTCTTAACGTTCTTCACGCTCGACGGCTTTCAGAACCTAAGCGACGAGACCGGGGCCGAGCTGTCAGCCGACATCGACGAGGACTGTCTGGTCCAGATGGAGCCCGGGCAATCGTGTGACCTTATATTGCAGGCCACCCCGGACCCCGAGAATGAACAGGAGCTCAGCGCCGAGGGAGTCCTAACGTTGCGTGGTCCGTCGGGAGCGCCCGCTCGGGAGATTCCCATCCTCGTCTCCGTGACGCCGAGCCCGGCGCCGGTGGACCCGCCACCGGAGCAGGAGCAGGAGCAGGAGTCGCAACCGGAGCAGGAGCAAGAACTGGAGCAGGAGTCGGTGACCACCGATTCGACTTCCGTGGACCCGGGCCTGGTCGACCAGCCAGATCCCGATCCCGAACCGGTCGACTGGTGGATTCCGGTGCTGATCGTCGGTGTCATCCTGGTGCTGGTGACGATCGTGCGGCGGCGGATTCGGAAACGTCGATCGAAGCGACGACCGCCGCCACCAAGACCGGATGAGCCCGATCGGTCCAACGAGCGCCCGGACAGGCCGGCGCCCCGCCCGACCCTGACGGGAACCCCAGACCCAGGCACGCAAACCGTTGAAGCGCCGACCGGAGCAGGGCCAACCCTGGTCATCGCACTGAACGAGCAGCCCGCAGCGACGATATTGATCGACCACAACGAAGGATCCGTGCAATGACCTCGGTATCAGACCTCCTGTTTCCCACGTCCGACGACGAGTCTCGGATTCAACAGATCACGGTTGCCATCGGCGACACGCGGCTGCCCCTTCATGGATTGTTGGTCGGACCACTGGCGATGCCGCTGGTGGAGGTGGCATCGGCGATGCACCGGTTGCTGAAGATGCCGATTGGCAACTTGGCCATACGGGGGTGGGCCAAGCACCGTGAGATCCAGAAGGCCATAGAAGTGACAAAAGCGAACCCGTGGGAACGTCGGGTGGTGACGTTGGCCGAGCATTCGATCAAGAGCAAACAGTCACCGACGGTGGAGGTAACGCCATCTGGTGCTCCGGCCGGCGCCCCGTCGGCCACACTGCTCACCCTTGACCTAGAGGTTGAGATCGAGGTGGCCTCGGTGGAGCTCACTATCAGCGGTGGGGAGATCATCGATGCGCCAACCAAGGGTTCGGTGGCCAAGGCCAAGCTGTCCGCCTCCGGGGTGACGCTTGCCGAGCGCGAGCTGCAACCTGCCGACCTTCGTCCGGCACCTCCGCCCCCGGTGGTGGTTTAGAACTTGCCGGAGTTGACCCACTCGGACTCGGGGCCGATTGGCTCCACGTTGTCCCAGTGCTCCACGATTTTGCCGTCCTTCAATCGGAAGATGTCGCCCTGGGCATAGGGGGCGCCGTCGAAGGTGGCTTTGGACAGCGTTGCCACAAAGTTGCCCTGGCCCACCATCAGGAAAATCTCGGAGTAGTGCAGGAGCGTGTTGGGGTCGGTCGCCAGTTGGCGAAACGAGTCAAGCCCGTCCGCCACCTCGGGGTTGTGCTGGATGTAGTCCTCGGCGATGAACTCACCGATTCTGTGTGGGTCACCGCCGGGGATGAGCACCTGCTCAATCATCTCTCGGACCACCGCTTTGTTCTGCTCGGTCTTGTCCAGATCTTCGATCTCGGTCGGCCCGTCAATCGAGGTGTGGCCGGACGGGGTCGCCGGGGCGAAGGGGGCGATGATGTCCCAGTGTTCGATGATCTTGTCGTTCTCGTCGGTGTCGAAGAAGTCGGTGGTGACCCACTCCGCTTCCCCGTCGTTGATGTTCTGGTAGGCCTGCAGGAAGACGTGGTTTCCCTCTTCGAGCGACCGGATGATGCGGATGTCGCGACTGGGGTTGCGTTCGATGAACGGCAGGAAGAACTCAACGAAGCCTTCGACCCCGTCTCGCACGCCCGTGGAATGTTGGGTGTAGCGGTCGCCGGTGTAGCTCTCAACGGCCTGGCGGACGTTGCCGTCGCGGATGCCCTCCATGTAGAGGGCAATTGCATTGTCGAGCTTGGCCGTCATGTCGGGCTCCTTGTGTGGGGGGCAGGTAACGCGGCCTCGTTGCCGCTTGGTACAGCATCGTGGCTATCGGGCCGAACTTCCAGGTTGCATCGTGACGGGAAATGGTCAAAAACGGACAACCGGTCACTCTGGTCTCCGGCCGGCGCAGGCGTCAGAGGTAGCCGGAGCCTCTGTCTGGTTGATCCTCGGTCGAGAATGACGGTGGCGTCTCCGCTGACGACGCTGCCTCTTCAGGTCGAATCGTTTGGTGTTGGGTTGCTCTGTGCCCGGCCCGAAGTTTTCGAATCGGCGCTGGCATTGGTCTCCCGAGCAGTCCGGTCCAGATTGCGCCTGCGCCGGTGGCAAGGGTTACCAGCACAACGCTGAGCCCCGAGACCGAGCCCCAAAAGGGGTGGGAAAAGAAGGCGCCGAGCTGTCGGCTGAAGCGGCCCGTCCGGGTCTCTGAGACGATGACCTCCACTTCGATTTCGAGGGGTTCGAGGTTGCCCGCTCTTGTCAGCTCGCCCGTTTCTTCATCGAGCAGAAACGGCTGTAGCTCGAGGGTCAACGGTTGGACGCCTGCTTGGATCGCTCTCACTTGCCATTCCCACTCGATCTGATCTTGATCAAGAAACGATTTTTCGGTCCATTCGTTTGGCGATATGTCGAACGAGAGGCCGACCAACTTGGCCTGCACCTGACATCCCAAGGTGACGCCGGTACGAATCTCCGGCGGACTGTCGCCTTCGAGGTCTACAACCACCTTGAGCTCACCGACGGTTGCGATGGCCTCCAGTCGTTCCGCTTGCCCGAGGACCATTCGTTTCTCAGGTTGGAAGGCAACTGTGGCGTTGCGAGCCTTCTCGTTGCACTGGCGCCGCAGACCAACGGTGTCGATCGCGCCGGAGCCGTTTCCAACTGTTGTCGTTGCCTCTCCGTCTGTTGGCTGCTGTCCGTCTGGTTCGGTTGGAGCGGTTGTGTCTGGCGATTGGGTTGGGTCCGGTGATACTCCGACGGTGGTAGGGGTTGCAGGCATCGTGTCGATGGGTCCGATGGTCGGGGCCGGTAGCGGCGCCGTGATGTTGGGGTCTGGTGCGTCCGGTTCGCCGACGATGGGATCTCCGCCATCGAGGTCAGTGGTCGCGGTGGACTGTTCGGTTGTTGTTGTCACTGCGAGTGTGGTTGTTGTGGTGTCGATAGTGGAACACGGGTCATTGGCGCTGGTGGTGGTCGAGCAGTCAGTTGTCGTTGTAGTCGTGCCCGGGCAGGGCTCGTCGCTGCTGGTGGCCGCGCAGTCGATTGTTGTTGTGGTCGTGCTCGGGCAGGTTTCGCCGCTGCTGGTGGTGGTCGAGCAGTCGATTGTCGTAGTGGTCGTGGTCGGGCAGGGTTCGCCGCTGCTGGTGGTGGTCCAGCAATCTGTCGTGTCCTGTGATGAGGTGGTGACCGGCGACGATGTGGTGCCCGATGAGGAGGTCGTGCCCGATGACGATGTGGTCACCGAGGAGGTCGTGGCCGACGATGGGGCCGCTGTCGACAACGTTGCGCCCGAGGCCGAACTCGACCCGATTGCTATCACCAAGATCAGGAGCGTCAAGGCTCCGGCCCATAGTGTCGAGAGCATCTTCTTAGATCTAAAGTCCAGCCAATTGCTGCTCATCGACGTTCCTGCTTACGGCTTGCGGCGGCTGTTCGCAGCGGAGTGATACCGAGTTGACTGAGCTGCCGGGCTAGTAGGGAGAATCTGACTCGCTCAACCACACATTGAGAGAAGTAGCGCAGTAGGTAGACGACGTACGTACCGAATTTGATACAAGACGGCAGTTCGGACGGCTCGGTCCGGTTGCGAGGGTCCAGTCCATCACCGTCATCGGCTATGTTTGGTGAGTGCAGTCCACCACGAGCCCGGCCGATGGGCCTGCTGAGGAAACAGAGGATGCGCCGGCCTCCAGCTCCGGCGGATGGCAACCCCTCGCCTTGGCGGGTGCTGTCACCATCGCCGTGTTGCTGCGGAACCAAATCGGCTGGTTCGAGGATGACGAGCTTCGGCTGTGGGCCACGCTGTTCGTTTCTGTATGCGTCCAAGCGCTACCGTTCCTCGTACTTGGCGTAGTCATCAGCGGACTTATCGCCACCTTCGTTTCCCCGGATCTGGTCCACCGGATTTTGCCGAAGCGTCCCGTGCTGGCCGTGCCGACCGCCGGCATCGCCGGCCTCGCTCTTCCCGGCTGTGAGTGCGGGTCTGTGCCCATCGCCGGCCGTCTGGTCGCATCCGGAACACCGGCCGCTGCGGCGCTGACCTTTCTATTGGCGGCGCCCGCCATCAATCCCGTCGTGCTGGTTTCGACCGCGGTGGCGTTCCCCAACGACGGTCGGCTGGTGCTGGCCCGGTTTGTTGCGTCGTTCCTGACCGCCATCACCGTCGGGTGGTGGTGGGCTCGCAGGTCAAACGAGTCGCTGCTCGACACCGTTCGCCACGACCACGACCACGGCCAGACCCGGTGGGCGTCGTTCGTCGATGTTGCCTCCCGGGACTTCGTGCATGCCGGCGGCTACCTGGTGGTCGGCGCAATGGCGGCGGCAACCTTGCAACTGGTGGTGCCACGCAACGTGTTGGACACGGTTGCCGATAGCGAGTTGCTTTCCATCCTCATGTTCGCCGGACTGGCCGTGCTGCTCTCCATTTGTTCCGAAGCTGATGCGTTCGTCGCCGCAGGGCTGCCGCAGTTCTCGTTGACCTCCCGTTTGGTCTTCCTCGTCGTTGGTCCCGTGATTGACCTGAAGCTCGTCGCCATGCACGCAGGCGTCTTCGGCAAACGGTTCGCTTTGGTCTTCGCCCCGGTGACGTTAGGCGTCGCTGTCCTGGCGGCGGTCGTGATTGGTCAGGTGATCTTGTGAGTCGTATTGGTCGAGCCAGTCTGCTGGCATTGATTGGCACCCTGATCGGCCGGTTGGTCCTGGACGGCGGTTTTGGCTGGTTTGTGCAGCAACGTATGCGGTGGCCGTTGGCCGCGGCGTCCATCATCCTGATCATCTTTGGCCTGTATGAACTGATGCGGTCTCTCCGCGATGATGACGGTGGCCCCCGCTCCGCCGGTCCGCAGGTTGGCTGGCTGTTGGTATTGCCGTTGCTTGTACTGTTCTCGGTCGCCCCGACAGCGCTGGGCGCAGTTGCGGCAAGCCGGGTAGACGCCTATGTGCCGACGGAGTCGACCAACCGGTTCGAGCCACTCCCGAACGTGGACAGCGCAATCGAGATGCGGGTGATCGACTTCCTCGATCGTGCCACCTGGGACACCGAGCGCAGTCTTGAAGGCCGACTCATTCGACTTGAGGGCCTTGTTGTCAATGACCCCGACGTTCCCGACGGCTTCAAGCTGACCAGGTTCATGGTCAGTTGCTGCGCCGCAGACGGCATCCCGCTGCAGGTCACCGTTCGCGGCGCAAACACCGTGCTGGAAGATGACACCTGGGTGGTCGCTGATGTCATCTGGCGCGCTCCCGAGGTGCCGTACCAGGAGACCGAAGGCGTCTGGATCATCGAGGCCGACGCTCTGGTCATCACCCCGGTTGTCGGCGGCGTGCCAAAGGACCCGTACGAATCTCCGTATTAGACCGGGTGTCGGCGCCGTCATTCGCCGTCATCCCGCACGCCTTGTCGACCTAGCAGCCGGTGGTCGAGAAGACCTCGATCTCGGTCGGGGCGAACACCGGGCCCACGCTGTCTCCGTCCACGGCCAGTCGGGCGTTCGCTCCGAATGCCCATAGGTCCTCGACCTCGACGGGCCCAGTGCGCAGGTCTTGTTCATTCGGGCCGCTGGCGTCGGCGGCAGCTGGGATGGCGGACAGCGGAGAGCCGGTGGCGTCGAGACCCTCGATGATCCACGAGACTGCGATGGGGGCATCGCCTTCGCCGTCTTGAGTTGAAGTGAACGTGACAACCAACTCGTAGACCCCGTCTGCCAGAGCAAGCTCGACCGGCTCGACGGTCAGCCGAGCCAACCCGTCGTTCACCGCTGTTTCGATTGGTCCGAAGGTAATCTGAGCGCACCTGTCGACCTCGGAGCTAACGGCTTCTGCTGTTGACTGCGAAGGACCGGCCTCGGTTCGTCCGTCGACTGATCCGTCTGCTGCGCTGTCGGTACCGCAGCCCCCGACCGCAGCGAGCGCCAGCGTGAGCAGCATGCTCGCGGCGGCTCGCCGTCGGTCCACCCGAGGGTGTCGCCAGCTATTGCTAGATCGCCCAGGTGTAGCCAAGCTCACGGTCCGTCATATCTCCCAGTTCCGGGTTGCGGCACCACACCAAACTGTCGACGCCGAACGGTTGATAGCGACCCCAGTATCCTTCGGTCAGCATTCGGGCCCAATCGCGGACGATCGCCGCTACCGACGGAATGCGGACCGCCCGCCCTTGTTCGGCAGTGGCGTCGATGTCGGCCATCACGATTGGGGTTAGGGGCACGGCGTCGGTTGCTCCTGTTCCGGTGTCTGCCCAGAAGACGAGTTCAGGGTTGCGGATCGCAGGCACCCAGGTGGGGGCGAGGGGGAGGTCGTCGCCGAGTAGTTCGGCGTCTCGGGCCAGCACGTGACCGTCGATTACCTCGGACAGCGGGGGGTAAAAGAAGCCGCCGGGGAGAAACCCTTCGCTCATCCAGTCAGTCGGCGGGCCGCCAGCATGCCATTGCCACAGTGCGGCCAGCTCATCGGGAAAGGTCAATCCCACTCGGGCAGCCTCGGTCTGGATCGCGTCGAGGCTAAGCCCCGGTTCCGCCCCCTCGACCCATCGGTGTCCGACCGAGGTCAGCGCGTCCTGAAGTTCACCCAAGGCGCGGTCCATTGCTGGCGATGCGGTCATCGCTGTGATGCTAGTTCGCCGGGCACTTGTATCGGGTCGGGCCGATGGGCACAAGGTCCGGGGCGACGATGAACGGTTGCGACGCATTGACGGTGGGACAGGTTCGCGTAAACGATCCGTACGCAACGCCGTCACACATGTTCTGATTGGCCGGAATCGCCCGGATTGACCCTCTGGGCGACGCGTTGCTCGGAGATTGTTCCCCCGGGGGCAACGGGCCAGGGCCCGACTGGAAACTCGCACAATATGGGTACTCATCGCACTGTTGGCCGACACCCACCTCGCCAGGCAGGCAGCCGTCGAACTGGACGTACCACTGTCGTGGTTGGCCGATGTTCAGACCCCTCGACGCAAGATCGGCTCTAATCCGATTCTGAGCTTGGGCTCCCGGCTGGTAGTTGAGCACCATGTCGAACGGTCGGTTGGCGATGTGCTCGGCATCGAGCCGTGCTGCCTGATCAACGTCCAATACCGACGGGACGAACACGGGAAAGACGTCGCACGGATGGTACGTGCGGTCGATCATCGACAGTACGTCGAGAATGTTCGACTGATAGCACGTCTCGAGGCTTTGACGGATCTGCTCCTGTTTGGAGGTGTCGGTCTGTTGCGCCTCTCGATATACCCGAGAAATTTCTCGTGATGCCTGGGCGACGGCCTCAATTCGTTCACGTAGCCGGTCGTTGATCCGAACGCCTCGTCCGTTGCGCTCTTCCTGCTTGAGGCGCTCAGCAAGCGTGCGAGATGAGATGTCGGCAACTGAAGCCGATCCGACCGCCACCGAGGCGAGCTGGCCCTGGGCGGCGTCACGCATGGCATCAAACTCGCACTGGACTTCCCGGCCGTAGAGCACTCGACAATACGAGGCGGCCTCGTGTGCGATGAGGTCGGCCCGGAAGTGACCGTCGTCGTCGAATGCGCCCTGTTTCTCGACGATCTCGCGGATCTTGTCCTGAATCTGGCCTTCGTCGGTGGTGCAGGCCGAGGTGTTGAAACGGTTGCACCATCGCCAGCCGTTGTCGTTCGGGCGATCCTGGGCATAGGCCACGAGTGCGGCACAGTTCGAGACGCAGTTGTAGTCCCCGTCGTAGAACACGGTATTGCCTGGTTCCATGTCGACGAACGTGACCGAACCATCCACGTTCTGCCAGGTCGTGGCAACCGGGGGATTAGCGAACCCAAAGGTGTCGTAGAGGTCGGGAGCTACAAGGATTGAGGCCCGGAAGTCGGGCACACCGTATGCGCTGTCAAGCTCGTCTACCAGTGGATTGGTGCCGTTGGCGCATTCGATCTCGTCGCTCACACCGTCGTTGTCGCTATCGTACTCAAACGGGCTCGGTTGGTTATCGGGATTCTGGAGGCAGAACTCTCTGGTCTGCGGAAACACCGGATCATCGAGTTCGTCAAAGTCGGTGTCTGGCTCGTCCGGCCGGCCCGTTACCAGCTCGAAGTACGTCGCCCGGCCTTGTTGGATCAGGTCCGGGAAATCGGCCGCTACGTCGGGGTTGTCGACGAACATCCGGCGGATCACCTCTTCGCCGTCGTCGCTGCCGTCGTTGTCGCTGTCCGGATCGTCGGGATCGGTGAAGGAGTAGATGGCGTCATCGGTCAGGAACGTCTCGTCGGTGCGCCAGTTGAACGACGGACGAGGAGAGAAGAGGCCGTTGACCTCCTCGCAGTCCGTCAGTCCGTCTTCGTCGCTGTCTGTGCCGTCGTCGATGATATCGGTGACGAGATCCTCGTATATGTCGCTCAGCTCCTCGGCCATGGTGGCGTTGATGAAGCGACCGCCTGTTCCGTTTGCGATGCGGGTGAGCAAACCAACGTCGGCAGAGGTTCCAAGCCCCACCGTGTAGACCGTGGTGCCCCTGGCCGCGGCCACGTCAATGAACGAATCGTCGAGGAGGCCCGTGTTCTGCCCATCGCTGAGAAGCACGACAACCTTCACCTGTCGATCGCTCGACGCCGTGGCCAGCAGGTTGTTCGAGAGTTCCATCGCTCCGTCGATGTCGGTCGCTCCCCGCAGCACCGTATTTCCATCGATGGTTGATTGAACGGTGCCGCGGCCCGTGCTCAGATCAGTCAGCGGGAGGAGCACGATGGCGGGCTCACCGAACGTTACTACCCCTGCTCGATCCCTATCGTTCATGGCGTCGAGGAAGGTGCGCGCTGCGTCGAGACGCAAGAAACCGGGGTCGTTGGTGAGCATCGAACCCGAGCTGTCGATGGCGAACACCACGTCAACGGAGTTGCCGCCCTCACCGTCGGTGCACACGACGGGTCGATCACCGAAGAACGCCGTGCTGGCAAGGATGCTCCACACGAAGTTGGAACCAGCATCCAACTCCACGCCGGTGACAACGGCGAACAGAGAGAAGTTGTCGGTGCTCACCGTCACGGTGTTGGCGTCGGTGTCGACAACCGCAGGGCTGTCGACCGGTCGCCAGAATCCGGACTGCTCGTCAAGGGTGGCGATGTGGAGTTGGTCCTCAGGAAAGTCGCCAACGAGGCTTTCGTCATAGGGGAGGGTGATCGTGGCCGACTGCATTGCATCGGGCCGGGGAATGGTCACGTCGTACACCTGTGAGACACCGACGGACTGCGACAGGGTGTAGCCGGCTCCACGGTCGGGTTGCACCTGCACGTTGGGTGCGGCAAGGCCTCCGCTGCTGTCGATTACGATCCGCACGCCGTCGAGGCCGGGCCCGCCTGCGAACACGACGTCACCCGCACCGGCGTCGACGCCGAGGTCGATCGGGGTGCTGGGGTCTTCCTGGAACGGCACAAGGGCGTCTCGTATTTCATCCGGAATTTCTGGATCGTCGGTTGGTGGCTCCTCAGGTCCCGGACCGTCCGGCTCGCGCTCAGGGCAGGTATCGCCCACCGGAGCGAATTGGGCCGCTGTCGGAATAATGGAGTTGCCCATGTCACTGATCTTGGCGTGTTGGGCCCGCACCGACACGATGTCGGTCACCGTCACAATGCCAACATCGACGATGATCTCATCGAGCGCGTCGGGCAGGTCGCGTGTGGCGGCACTGGTGAAGCCGACCACGCCATCGGCGTCGAGCCCTTCGAGTATCCAGCGCTCGTCGGGCTGGCGTGGTTGCCCGCGAAAGTTGTGGTTGGGATCGGTTGAGGTCAGTACAAGGCGGTATTCGCCATTAGGGAGATCGATCGCTACAGGGTCGGTGGTGTTTGGTCCGAGTGTGTTGAGGCCGATGAGGCGCTCGCCGCCGAAGTCAACCTCGGCGCATACGATGGTTGGCGTCGGATCCGAGACGTTATCCGGAGCCGTGGTGGTGCTCGAGACGTCGTCAGGTGTGGTGGTATCTCCGTGGTCTGTGGGCGTCTTTTTGAGCGTGGAGTTTGTTGATGTCGATACCGACGTTGTGGGTGCCGTCGTTGTTGACGTTTCGATGGTGCGCACCCCGCTCTGAGTTGGGTTGGTCGTTTCAGCGGCGGCGGCTGTCCCTGCTGCGGCATCTTGAGTAGTTGGGGTCGATTCAGTCTTTGCTTTTGCGGTGGCCCTTGTAGTCGTGCTGGTAGTGGTGCTGTCGTCGGCAGACGGCGCGTCGGATCTCGTGTTGACCACAGACGAATCTGCGTCGCAGCTGTCACCGTTGGCGCCTGCCGATGTCGTGGTGGACGAGTCACGGTCTGAACGCGGATTGGTCTGCTCACCCGCAGCAACGTTGTTCCCACCGTCTGCTGACGACCCTGCCGCCGTGGGCGTGTCTGGCGATGTCGAGTCAGTCGAATTGGCTTCGTTGATTGGCGTCTCATCGGAGGTACTGCAGGCGGCCGCTATAAGGCCAGCTACGCAGAAAACTACGAGTAAACGAGTTACGGCACTCCGCCGAACGCCCGCGGTCGTCCCCACTAAAACCTCCGCCACTTGAGCCCGTCTTAGGCTCTATATCCGCTGTCTCCGCCTTGACAAGAGTGACAATAGCAGTAGGCAAATGCTATGGGAAGGGGCCACATCGGGCCGGTCTTTTCTACAGGTTTGAATCAAATTGCAGGTGGCGAATGGGGGCTCAACCGCAACTGGCGCCGGTGAGCATGATGATCCCGTTGTGCCAGTCTTCGGGGTCCTCAAGAGTGATGTCGAACTCGACTGGATCCCAGACCAGCTCGGCCCCTTCGGCCACGACGGTGAGCGTCGTCGAAGGGTCGCTCTCCGCGGCTCGCCAGATATTCGACGAATCTCCGTGCTCCAGCGTGACCCATTCGACCTCTGCAAACTTCTCGTCTCGGAACTCCGGCGCCCAGACGTCTTCTTCGAAGTGGGCGAAGACTACGGTCTCATAGCATTGGTTTAGCACCTTGACCTTTGCGTCGGTCGTGCACCCAGCGGCCAAGAGGGCCAAGCTCCCGAGGGCGGCGCTGAAGATCGTCTTGCGGGTTCGATTCATCATCTGCGGTCCCTGTCCATCTCCGTGCCTCGGCCTGGTTGCCGGACTATCTGGCACTCTGGGCTTTTGACGCCGGTCAACCTGGCATCGTTGCGTACGTCATCGGAATGCAACCTATGGCCTGCTGGCAGGCCGAACCGCAGTACTCCAGCTCTAGTCTTCGCTGGCGGCAGCGGTCTGGGCTGCTGCCGTCTGGGCTGCTGCGGTGAAGGCCTCCAGCTCAGCGACGATTGCCCGTATCTCGGCCTCGCCCGCGGTGATAAGTTCATCGACCGACGCGGCCAGCCGTCCACCGAAGAGCACCTCAGACCCTGCGGCCTGCCGGATAGGCACCACCAAGCCTCGTAGCTCATCGGTTAGAGATTCTACTACTGCTGTGTTGATGTCTGGTTCGACCATGGCAACGCAACCTCCTTCCCACGGTTGATACGGACTGTTCGGCGCAATCGGTTCGCGGGAACCAAAGGGCGTCGCCGGGGCGTATCGGAAACATGATCGACTTTCGTTTTGACCCCGATGGGGTAAGGTTCTGTCCAATCGGTTCGGGCTTGGTTCCCGCCAGGCCGAAGACGTAGGGGCCGGGTTGCAGCAGCAATTGTCTGCGGTCGCCGAGCTCTCGTCCGTGGAGGCGCCAGCGGTGCAAGCTCGGCTCAATGCCGTCGCTACGCAGTGGCGTCTCGGCTCGTCATCGCTACGTGAACGGCTTCGCCAGTTTGAGGCGGGCGAGATCACTGAGGATGACTTGGCTGCGGTCGACGTGGTTGCGGAGGTCGACGCGGCTCGGTTGGCGGAAGCGACAGCGATAGCGGACGAGCTGCTGGCCGAGGAGCTAGCGAAGCTGGTCGCCGAAACCGACCCGATTATTACCAAAGGACGTGCACTGAGGAGGGGACGCCGCAAGAGGCGGTTAGGCCCCGACGAATACGAATACGTGGACTACCTCTATATGATCGACTCGAACGGCACCAAGACCGACGTCACCGTCGATGGCGGCAACGCCATCACGGAGTACGGGACGTACCCGATCGTAGCGACCGATGACGGTCCGGTAATTTTGTTCGCAGGCAAAACCCCGAGCCAGCAGGTGCTTGACAACCTCAACGGCGTCGGCGACGGCACGACACCGACGTTTGGTCAACTTGTCTTCGGTGCGAGCGTAGCCGGAGCGGCAGAGATCTTTGGTCGAGGCCAAGGCGAAGACGGCGGACGCACAATCGACGACACCGGAGCAAGGATCGACATTGACGATCCACGTCCGACCGGATTTGGCGTAGTCGTGGGAGCAGTCTTTAGTGCCGTCGCTGAGTTCTTTGGCGGGATCCCCAGCACCAATGTTGAGACCATAACGAACCCGGAACAGCCCGAGACGGGAGGTCCACCGGAGTTCCCCGGGGTCAGCATCACCATTCCGATTCAATTGATCGATGAAGTTCTCGGGACAAACATCGGCGACGCGACCGGGCTCGGTTTGGGTGACCGCGTCAACCTCGCAGAGATCGCCGAGCAGCTTGAGGACATTCCCGTCAT
>CAZSTV010000006.1:0-10484 GCA_964609665.1 uncultured Acidimicrobiaceae bacterium | reverse complement strand
TCAGGCAACCATGGCTGCACCGGCCGCCAGTATGGCGATCTGTCGTTGGTGACGCGTCGGCTTCGGCCACGAGAACGGATCTATCTGCGATCCTGCCTTGTCTGACAACACGCCCCACCGCACGTCGGGAGGGGTTTGAAAGAGGTCGTTGCGTTCGGTTCGAGATTCGCAGTGACGGATGGCCGTCGTGACCACCGCGCTGAACCAGCCGCTGCTGACCACAACCGACACTGGCCCTCGTTGCCCATCGTCGTCGTTCCCGTGGCTCGATGCGAGTTCACCCAACCGGGCTCCAACTACCGCCACGGGCACCACGGCCTGCACGTCCAAGCCGACCGACTGAGCAACGTCAGCGACGACGGTGCGGTGGTCGCCGGGACCGGCTGGTTCCGCACTGGCGGGCCATTCGGAACCTCGATGGTCGATGCCAACCGGGATGCATGCCGCTACTGGGGTACCAACGGGGACCTGCAGCGCGTCCAGCGCCTCGCGAAGGGCGAGAGCCAATTCGTTTGGGCGTTCGATTGCCCCTGACACCACGGTCGAGGGGTCGAGTTCAACCACGCTCACTGCCCGCACGTGACGGTCGTCCGCTTGAACCGAGGCCGCGACGACGAACCGATCGTTGTAGCTGATTCCGACAACCGGCGAACGTCCGATCCCGAGCCACCGCAGAAGCCTGAGCGCCGTTCTCCTGAGCATGGTGGTCACGCGAGAGACCATAGCGATCTTGTTTGCACCGCTCCACCCACTCCCGTCGAATCTGGGATGAATCGCGAACCGTTCCAGCAGCAGGAACGTACCTCCCATAACCGTGCTCCAAATCGGCGCATGGCCAAGGAGACAGACAATGACTTTCACCGAAATCAACTTCGATGACGCAAGGACGGCAACAGCCGCCATCCGCCTGGCCGGCGATGAGTGCGGTCAATCATCAACCGAGGCGACCGCCAATCTGGGCGAGGTCGATGGTGCCGTACAGCAGCTTCGATCCACCGAGACCACCGTCAACCGGATCCTCGACGAGCTCGACGCTGCGGTGAGCGGTGCTCGCGACAACCTGAACAACGCCACGTGGGTCAGCGGTAGCCGCGACAATCTCGTTGCGGCGGTGGCCGACACCGAGGCCGCCGTGCGTACGGCCCGTACCAACTACCAGTCGACCTACAGCGAAGCGTTGGCCGCCGCCGAGCGCCTGCGGGTCTCGGTCGAAGAGATCACCCGGGTCTTCACCGCTTCCTGTGATCGCAACGGACCCGCCTTCGTCGATGCTGCCGACAAGGGCGAATCGCACGTTGCGCGACACGAACAGATGTCGGCTACCGACCTTCGATTCTGATACCCGACCGGCGCCGACCGAGAGGGAACGAGCAGCGATGCGCCTGACGATTCGCAGAGACGACATCACGCTCGACGTTGACGTAACCATCGTCGACCCGGAGGTACCGATCGGTGAGGTGTTTACCGCCCTCACCGGTCGACTCCCGGGGCCGGAGGTCGTCGTCGATGGCTGGCCGTACCGAGCCGACGATGCGGTCGGTCTCGTACCGCTCCACAACGGGTCGGTCATCGGCGGCGATGTTTCGTCATCGGTCGATTCGCCGGTCAGCTCGTCGTTCCGACTGACCAAGGTGGCGGGGGATGGAGCGGGCAAGACATGGGATCTGCAACCGGGGATCACCGACGTTGGGTACGGCACCGGCGACTACACCGACCGACCTGAGTTCCGACTCAAGCTTGTCGGCGACCTGCCGCCGACCGTGTCCCGTTTGAACAATGACGTCGTGCTGGTTGATGGCCAGCCGATCGTCCGCGACGAGGAGCACGGCTTTGAACGGATCAGCGTTGGCCGAGACGTCTTCCGTATCGATCGCAACGACGAGGTCCGTCAGCTACCAATGGCGCTGAGCGAAAGTGGTCGGCTCCCACATCAACGCCCGCCTCGGCGGCAGCCGACCGAGTCGCGACCCACACCGGTCCAGCCCAGTGCTCCGGACGATCCGAAGGAGCCCGGCACATTTTCCTGGGTGGTGCTGATCGTGCCCATCCCGTTGGCCATCGGAGCGGTGTTCTTCTTCAAGAGCCCATTCTTTCTACTGTTCATATTGATGTCGCCGCTGCTGGCCCTCGGTCGGTTCTTCGAAGGCAAACGTCGAGCGGCCAAAGACCGTCGCCGGTACGCCGAGGAGTCGTCCGAGCTGGCAATCGGCTACGCCGCGGCCCTCCGAGCGTGGAGGGCCGACCTGCACCGAGACCGTCACCGCAACCGTCCCGATATCGGCCAACTGTGTCAGAAGATCCGCTCTCGTAACCCTGGCCTGTGGGAACGGCGCCCTGATCACGGCGACTTTCTAACCCTTGATGTCGGCTTCGGAGACGTCTCCCTCAACCTTGACCGCACCGACTTCGACCCGGTCAACGCCGTCGGACTGTCTGCCAACATGATGTCCGACGTGCCGATCACAATCGACTTGGCGGCCGACGGCGCCATCGGAATTGTCGGTGACCGATCCAAATGCCAAGAGATGGCCGCCGCTCTGCTTGTCCAGACGGCGATCGAACACGGCCCGGCCGACGTGCTCATCGGCCTGCTGCTCGAGCCGGGCGTTTTCAGGGATTGGGATTGGATCAAGTGGGCGCCTCACCTTGAGGACGACCGTGGTTTTCGGTACGTGGCAACCGACGCGACCGGCGCGGCTGCGTTTCTTGGCTCACTTGCTCCGCCGCCAGCCGACAGCCGCAACGGGCGAACCGCAACTCTGCCTCGCCCGCTCCCGGTGGTGGCCGTGGATGGGGACGTGTTCCTCTCGGGAAGCTTCACCGCGCTGTCGACAGCGATTCGCAGCGGATCGGCTCGGGCCATCGTGGTGGCGGAGAAAGCGTCCGACCTGCCGGCGATCTGCTCGCTCGTCGTCGAGATTGGCGACGACGGCGAAGCCACCGTGACGTCGATGACGTCTGGCCGCATCGGATGCAACGTGGCGCCGACCCTCCTCGACCGAGGCAGAGCCGCCGACACCCTCCGCCAGCTCTCGGCCTACAGCGACCCGGAACGGTCAGACGAGGGATCCGACCTGCCCCAGATGTGTGACCTTCGATCCCTGATCGGCGGTGAACTTACGGCGCCGGTGATTGCAGAACATTGGGCACGCGGGGCGAAGACCCCAGCGGGAGTAATCGGTGTGGCCCAGCACGGCCCCCTTCGACTCGACCTGGTCGACGACGGGCCACACGCGCTGATCGCCGGGACGACCGGGTCCGGTAAGAGTGAGCTGCTCCGCACGCTCGTCGCCTCTTTGGCGTGGGCGCAGGGCCCAGACAAGCTCAACTTCGTCCTCGTCGATTTCAAGGGCGGAGGCGCCTTCGATGCCTGTGCCGATCTGCCTCACACCGTTGGTGTGGTGACCGACTTGGACGAGCACCTGGCGGCCCGAGCCCTGCGGTGCCTGAAGGCCGAGTTGAAGTATCGGGAGCGGAAGCTCCGCGAAGCGGGCGTCAGCGACCTTCGCGACTACGACAACCCGAACGATCCACTCGCCCGCCTGGTGGTGGTCGTCGACGAGTTCGCCACCTTGGCCGCCGAACTCCCCGACTTCATGGCCTCCCTGGTCGACGTGGCGCAGCGAGGGCGAAGCCTTGGGATCCACATGATTCTCGCCACGCAGCGACCGAGCGGGGTGGTGGACGCCAAGATCAGAGCGAACACAAACCTTCGTGTATCGCTGCGGGTGCAAGACATCGCCGACTCGGACGACGTCATTGGCGATCGACGGGCCGCGTCGATCGATCGACGGTCGCCCGGGCGGGGCTACGTCCGGCTCGGCGCGTCCGAGCTTGTCCAGTTCCAGACTGCGCTGGTCTCCGAGGCAAGCTCGACCGACGCCCCACTTCCGCTGCGGATCACCGGCTTCGAGTTATCGACCCCTATCGGCCATGCCGAGACGCCGTCGACTGCATCGACGGGTTCGCAGACCGACTTGGCCTCCCTGGTCGACGCGGCCAATTCCGCCAATGCGCACCTTGCCCTCCCGGCGGCACGGGTTCCGTGGCCGGCGCCGCTGCCAACCTCGGTGGAGGCCACAACGCTGGACGGCGCCGAAGACCCAGCACCGTGGACCGCCCCCATCGGACTCGTGGACCTGCCAGACGAGCAACGAACCGAGACCTTCTGGTGGACTCCCGAGGTGGGCAACTTGGCGGTGTACGGCAACGACACCGCTGCGACTTCTGCGGTGTTGGCCACCCTGGTGCTCGGCTTGGCCCGTGGCAACGACAGTGATCAGGCGCACGTGTATCTGATCGACTTCTCGGGTGGTGGCACCTTTTCGGATCTCGGCGAGGTGCCCCATGTTGGAGCGGTGGTCACCCCGTCGGAGGAGGAGCGCCTCATCCGGGTCATCGACCTCCTGGAGAACGAGTTGAACAGTCGCAGCGAGCTGGCGCGGGCAGCCGGGACATCGCGTATCGGACCCGACTCGGGTCTCCCGCTCACCGTGCTTGCCATCGCCAACTACGGCGCAATGCTGGCCTACCTCGAAGAGACCAACCAGTTCGAACTCGGGAACCGCTTCGAGCGCGTCGTGCGAGACGGTCCGGGCCTCGGGGTCTACATGGTTGCCACGGCCAACCACGAGCGCGGCATCCCGGCCAGAGTGGCGGGACAGATCGAATCGAGATTGATTCTTCGAATGGCCGACCCGAACTCGTACAGCGCATTCGGCCTGCGATTGAGAGAGATGCCCGATCTCGGCCCCGGCCGCGCCGTCGACCCTGGAACGGGGCTCGAGGTACAGATGGCCCACTATGGCGACGCGCAGGGCATCATCGGTGATCTGAGCCCGGTCACTTCGGAGCAGGGACCGGGCCGTGTGGCGGTACTGGGCACCGACATTGCGCCGGACGGCATCATCGACCAGTCACAGGCAACCGACCGCTCGTGGCGTCTTGCTTTCGGTCAACAGCACACGGATCTTGCGGTCGCCGCGCTGGACCTGCGCCCCGGATCGAACGTCGTTGTCTCCGGAAGTTCTGGCAGCGGAAAGTCCACCGTGTTGCGAGCGCTTGCGATGGCGGCCCGCCAATCCGATCCCAACTGTCAGCTGATGGTGGCCGACCAAGGCGATCCTTGGCCGATGGACGTGACCGTCTTCGACCCTGAGGCGATCGATCCCGATCGGCGGACGTTGATTCTGATCGATGGGATGAGCTGGATTTCGGACGAAGCCGCCAAAGCCCTCGAAGACATCGACCGTACCACTACGTGGCTGGTCGTCGCCGATTGGCCCGAGGCGCTACAGAGCATGCCGCCACCGTGGCTTCGGAAAGTGCTCGCCTCACGAACCGGCCTGCTGCTGCAGCCGCAGCCGGATCACGGCGAGATTCTTCGAAGCCGCCTGCCGTTGCGAGCAGCAAAGGAATTCCCACCCGGCCGAGGCTTCCTTGTCGCCGCCGGCGTCGCCCGGCTCGTCCAAGTGGCGAACGCCGAGACCGAGGATGTACTGGTATCAAGCGCCTACGGGCAGCCGTCGCCTTCGATCACGAAGTAGAACTCGTCGTCGCCTAGATCCGGTGCTGCGATGAGATCGTCCGGCTCGAAGACGGCAGTGGGGAACGAGTCGTCCAGCTCAACGCCGGTTGGCCCCCACCGGGCGTAGAGCGTGCTGAGGTCGCCAAAGCCGCCGAGCTCGACCGTTTCACCGGGGGAGATGTCCTTCGTTTGCACGTCCGGAAGATTCGACTCGGCAGCGCCCAGGGCGACCTGGACTGCGCCGTCGCAGTTGTTGCGTGCTGAGATGCCGCGTCCGGGGTCGCCGACACAGCCTGTCGCCAGACCGAGGACGGTCAGGACGATTGCAGTGGTGATGGTGGTGGTTCGATTCATTCAACTGCTCCTGTTGGCCCGATCACGTCGAAGATGGCTCGGCGTCCCTGCTTGCTTCCTGCAGCGTAGACGCCGGTGACGTTGAGAATGTGGGCGAGGCGGTCGTCGTGAACATAGGTCAAGACTTGGAGGTGTTCCATAACTTTGCCGGGGAATTGGTCTCGAATGAGCGCGTTGAGCGATGGTCTCGGGTCTGTCTGGTAGCGACTGGTCAACACCTCCGACGAACTCTGTTCAGCCACCTCTCGGTTGAGCAGATCTGTCAGGACGGACTCGGGGTCTTCTACCGGGAGGGTTCTGATCACGCTGGCCACCACGCTTGGTGTCACGCCGTCGATCGGGGCGGGGGCGCACACGGCGAGATCGATCTTGCGGAGCGGCTGCACGTAGTCAGCAGGCTCGATCAGCACCCAATCGGAAGGGACCGACAGGCCGATCGTTGGTGGCCCAGGAAACTCGTCCGACGGGAACACCGCGTGTTTCCGTTCACCTTCTATTGGTGCGGTGTCGGCTGCGGTGTCGTTCATAGCCAGATCAGTTCGGTGATCTTGGCTGACACGTCTCGGATGAAGTCTGGCCTGTCGTTGCCAGGGTAGATGGTGAAGTTGTAGTCACGGGTGTCCGAGGGGTAGTAGTCCTCGGGGACGACAAGGTCGGGACTGGGGCGTACGCCTTCGTCGTAGTGGTCCTGAACGTAGTAACCCTCGCGCTCGTGGTCGGTGTCGAGGTAGCCGTCGCCACCGAGCACGATGTCGACCGCGCCCGATCCTGCCCATCGGCTGAGGAAGCCAAGCGTGCCGTGCTCCTCGTACTGGTACACGTGCTGCTGCTCGTGGGCGATGATGTCTGGCCCCGGCTCGTCTCGGGTGTAGAGCACGGTATGGCCGAGAGTGATGGCTCCGCCGAGGGGTGTGGCCACTCCGGTGATGCAGGAATGGTCTCCTCCGCAATAGCCGTCGGGGTCGCCGTGGTAGAGCTCGCCGTCCATTCCGAGAATGCCGATCGCCGCCGCGCCGTCCTCGAACACCGCGTCGATCTGGCTGCCCGGATCGGCGAACCAGAACGGCCCGTTCCGATCTTGTCTGCGCTGGTTCGCCTCGGCCAGGTACTCGTTGTACTCACCAAACCGCTCCCGGCCTTCGGTGTAGGTGTCGCTGATGACATCGGGTACTCCGACGTCGGGGAGCCTGATGCCTGGGAACCCGATGTCGGGGACATCGACATCTGGCAGGTTGAGATCTGGCAGATCTATGTCAGGAAGGTTTAGGTCGGGAAGGTTCAGGTCCGGTAGATCGATACCGGGCATGCCGAATCCGAACGCTGTAGGTCGGGGAATGGCGGCTGCGGGGTTGGACAAATCAAGATTCGGCAAACCGATGTCGAACTCGGGTAGGTCGGGAACACCAAGCCATGAGAGGGCACGATCAACCCGGCTACCCTCTCCCTCGCCCTGGCCCTGGGCTCCCGATATCGAGCCCGTGCTGCCGACGCCTGTCACACCGCCGAAGCCATCGGTCGCGCTGGTGGTCTCCTGGGCTTGACGGTTCCGATCAACCGTTGCGGCCGCATCGCCCAACTCCCGTGCAGCCGTCAACAGCTTCGGTCGATGCGTCGACTGCCACAGCTGACGAAACTGGTGAGCGTCCGGACCATCCCAAACGGCTGGCAGCGAGTTAACACCAGCTGACGCCGCGCTGGTCAGCTGGTTCAACCGTTGGGCGTTGCGCTCCAAATCCCGCGCCAACCGGACCAACAATTCAAGATCAGCACCATGAATATCCGCCATTGTCTCCACCTGTAAGGCTTGAAATCGCCAGCTAGCCGGCTCCGATATTCTCCCAACCAACCGCCGCTCCTGCAACGGGATCGATCCCCGGAGCCTTCGGGCATGAACCGGCAGAGCATCGATGGGGTCTCGCCTACCATA
The DNA here is from genome assembly GCA_964609665.1 of uncultured Acidimicrobiaceae bacterium. Taxonomy (GTDB): domain Bacteria; phylum Actinomycetota; class Acidimicrobiia; order Acidimicrobiales; family SZUA-35; genus JAHELU01. The sequence goes on along the minus strand of CAZSTV010000006.1, from coordinate 2,676 downwards.
ATCAACGGTAAGAAAGTTCTGCACGCGGCCGAAGTCGGAGGTCGGAGGTCGGAGGTCGGCCGAGGATGACCGAGTCGGTCCTATGCGTTTGCGAGCGGTGTCGGCTCGTTGCCCCAGCGTCTGAATCAGTCGTTCAATCGGTGCCGTTGATCCCCGCCGCTGTGATCACGCCAAGGCGATCGACCGACGTGTCGGCCAGGTGTTGCTCTCGCTGTCCCATGAAGTGGAGCGTGTGGGCCTGGTCTTGGTGGTGCTTGAACGCCGCTTGGTCGGCGTACAGCTCATAGAAGACTCGGCGAAGAGGTTCGCCCTCGACGTGTTGCACTACGTAGGCCAGGGTCCGGGGCTCCAGTCGCTGGATGTCGGCGACCGTCGTTCGCATCAGTTCGTCGAAGGCCTCGGCATGCCCTTCCTTGAGCGTGAAATTCACCACCATCCCGAACGCCTCGTCGAGTCCGTTTGGTGCCGTTTCGTCCATGTAGTCCAGTCTGCGGGCCATAACAGAGAAACAACCAGGGGAGCGCTGCACCTTCATGCGTTGGTGCTGTGGTTTGACCGGTTGCTATGGCAAGAGTCGCCACCAAGACGCGCCGAGTCAACGCCGCTACAAGCTTCACTCGCTCGCACCCGCTGGCCCGCCGTCAACGGCGAACGCCGCTTCAGGATTTCTGCAGCGACGCGCCGCGGTTCGCATCAGCCGTGACCCGTAGCTCTAGGTCGGAGCCTGGGATTAGGTCATGGTGCATAGAGCCCGAAGACTCCTGTGGCCACGCTGGTTATTCACCAGACGCGCTAACTGGAACCGATTCGAGACCATCTTGCCCCTTAAAGCCGCTGACCTGCCAACAAAGCAAAGGTGCTGGACGAGAATCATCTCTTGACAAGAACAACTCAATAGATTCAAGACAACAAAATAGATTTACTAAGCGAAGGTTGAGGTAAGTCGTGAGAAAAAGACATGCCGCTGAGAGCATTGCAGTATTTGTGACAATATTGGTAATGGTTGTCGGTTTCGGAGCGCCGCCAGTCAACGCCCACGATGGGGCAAGCGAGGACAATGACTGTCGTGCAGGACTGGTTTGCCTTTACAACAATCGAGACAGGAAAAATGGAGTAGCAGAGTACAAGTGGAATGATTGGAATTACAACAACAATAAGTTCGATCATTCGCGGTGTGGGATACGAAGAGGCAAGTGCAACTTGAACGATTCCACCAACAAACTAGAGAATCGTGGAATCGGAAATGATGTCTGCCACTACCAAGATGCAGGGCATGCCACCTTCAGGTTCCGTTCGCTTCGCGGGCAGAACTGGAATACTGGAAATGGATTGTCATCGCACAAATGGTTCCGTCTGGATAGGTCGTGTCCTGGCTCGTAACTTCGTGGTGAGGGGCTTTTTCGTTAACTCGATAAGAGCCTTCACTACCTCGGTCGTTGTCTTGAGCGTGGCTTTGTCCGCTTGCTCCTCTGGTCAAGATGTAGCAGAACCTGTCGTGGCTCCGGCCGCTTGGTATGCAATGATGGAGCAGGCACAGGAAGATCAGCTGCGGTTCTCGGTCGCCAGCGATTTGCTAGTCGCCGAGTGCATGCGTCGTCAGGGGTTTGAATACGAGAGCAGCGTCTCCAGCATTGAGTACTCTGGACGACTGAGTTCCGACGGTTTTAGTGGCTTGATACGTGCCGACTTCGACTCATGGGAGCCGACCGAGAACGGGTATCGACAGAACGTTGATGATGGCGAAACCGTCGGGGGTGGTCTACCATCAGGCGGAGGCTCCGATGAGGCCTATACTCAGGCCTGGTATGATGCGCTATTCGGCTCAAGCAGCGCTGGTGATCTTTACGAGGCTGACTTTGGCATCGCTGGAGTCTCCGCAAACAAAACAGGTTGCATCGGTGAGGCCACAACACTGCTGGGAGGTCAAGAGGCTTTCGAACTGTCGGCAATTGCATCGGCCATGTCTTTGCTGAGGTCTGATGTTGACATTCGTGTTGAAGCTGACGACCGGCTAATTGACTCCATAACACAGTGGTCTGGCTGTATGGCGGACGAAGGCTATCGATCCACCGAAGGAACGGCTTACAGTGATCCGGATCAAGCTCGAAACGAGAATCTCCTTGAGGAGGAACCCGATGATGTAGAAATGCGGATTGCATCGGCCGACAAGCGATGTCAGGTATCTACTGGCTACATCGATGTCGTAGTCGAGGTATATCGAGACTATGAGCGGCAGATGCTTTCGCAGCCTGAAGCCGAAGCGGTGGTATTGAAATGGCATGAGATTGGCAACGAGCCAAGAATTCGCATCGAAAACGTGCTAGCTGAGAATTTGCTGACCTCATAGCGCCCCGTAGGCGGCGGTGAAGGTGCACTCCGAGACAATTTCCACTGTCCTCGAGTTCTTCACGCCGAGGGTCTTAGTCCATTCACCGTGGCCATAACGAACAGCAGCGACTCGCGGATTTCCGCCGGGACGCAGTCACCCTTGCTCGGGCCGATCCGCATCTTCGTCTCGGCCTGCCTGCCGTTACGAGGCTGCGAGGTTGGCCCGGTTGGTGAGAAACGTGAAAACCCGCCTCCCCTTGCGGGTGTGGCGGGTTTTCTTGTTAGGTGTGCGAAGCACACCGGCGCGGAGAGGGTGGGATTTGAACCCACGGTCCCCTTGCGAGGACA
>CAZSTV010000005.1:32455-74758 GCA_964609665.1 uncultured Acidimicrobiaceae bacterium | reverse complement strand
ACGCCCATCCCGATGAGCACCATGCGTTCGTTCTGAAAGTTCTTCATCGTCTCGTAGAACCCGCGGTGTGGCGTACCCAGCAGCTGGCTGTCGGGAACCCACACGTCCACCAGTGACAGCTCGGCGGTGTCGGAGCACAGCCAACCGTGCTTGTTGAGTTTCTTGGCGACACTAAAGCCCTCGGTCTCCGACGGAATGAGGAACATTGAGATGCCGTACTTGTTCTCCGTGTCAGTCCGGGCCGCCACGATGGTCATGTCGCCGTAGACCGCGTTGGTGATGAATGTCTTTGTGCCATTGATGCGCCAGCCGTCGCCGTCCTTGACCGCCTTGGTCCGGATGCCGGCAACGTCGGAGCCGGCGTCTGGCTCGCTCACCCCGATCGACAGAATCGTCTCGCCCTGAAGGACCTTCGGCGCCCAGTACGCCAACTGTTCCTCGGAACCGGAGTTGAACAGATGCGGTCCGGCCATGTCGGTGTGGACCAGCACGGTCACATCGAACCCGGCGAAGGTGGAAGCGCCCAGCGCTTCGGAAAAGGTGGCCGAGGCCAGCATTCCCATGCCGAGGCCGCCATGTTCCTCCGGGACCCGCAGCCCAAGCATGCCAAGGCCGCCCATCTGTTTGAGGACCTCGCGAGGAACCTTGCCGTCCTCCTCCCACTGTTCACCGTGCGGCATCACCTCGTTGGTGACGAACTCGACCGTCTGGTCGTAGATGGCCTGCAGCTCATCGGTCATGTACACATTGCGGTGGTTTGTCGTGACGCTCATTGCGCATCTCCCGGCGTTGCTTGCTCAGCGAATGTAATCAGTACGTGGTTGGCGGCGACCTGATCGCCGACGTTGACTCGAACCTCTTCGACAACAGCGGCCCCGGATGCCTTCATCGGGTGCAGCATCTTCATGGCCTCAATGGTCATCAGCACCTGATCTCCGGCGACGGTGTCTCCCGGCGCAACATGTATCTCGGCGACGACGGCCGGGAATGGAGAGACGATGGCATCGCCGGTCCCCGCTCTACCCGCCTTGTCCGCCGACCATCGTTCGCTGCGGGGCGGCACGTCGAATGCGAACGTTTGCCCGCCGACGTTGACCGACACCCGGCGAGACGCCAGGTCAACAACGGCGCTAGATCCCGCCGTTGTGTCTGCTGACTCGACGGCTGCTGCCGTCGGGTCCATTTGCAGCTCGTGCAGGCCGTCGCTGTCACCGTCGACCGGCTGCCTGCCGATCGGCTGCAGTCCAATATGTCGTCGGGACCGAGCGGGGGTTACCGAAAAGGCAGGCAACCCGACCCACGGGCTGGCCCCGGACGTTGCCGACGCCGCCTGTTGGGCCTCGACCCAGGCCGCCGCGGCAATACTCGTAGCGTCGCCAACGCCCTCATCAGACGACGGGCGGTAGGCGCCAGCGTCCAGGAACCTGGTGGTGATCCGCCCGGCAACGAATTCCGGGGTGTCGAGCAGCCAGCGCTGGAGGCCGGTGTTTGTGGTGACCCCACCGATGATCAGCTCGTCGAGGGCAGCTCGCATCTTGGCCATGGCGGCATCTCGGGACTCGGCGCCGACGATGAGCTTGGCGATCATCGGGTCGTAGAACGGCGAGATCACTCCCCCGGCCTCGATGGCAGCATCCCACCTAACACCGTCCGGCACCCGCAGCTGGTGGACCGTCCCGGTTTGGGGCGCAAAGTCGTTGGCGGGGTCCTCGGCGTTGATTCGCGCCTCGATGGCGTGACCTCGCAGCACCACCTCATCGGGCAACGGCAGCGGCTCACCATCGGCGACCCGAATCATGACCCCGACAAGATCGATGCCGGTCACATACTCGGTCACCGGGTGCTCGACCTGGAGGCGGGTGTTCATCTCCAAGAAGAAGTGCTCGCCGGTGTTGTCGTCGACGATGAACTCGACCGTGCCAGCAGAGTCATAGCCGATGGCCTGACCAAGCAATACCGCCGAGGACCGCAGACCGGCCCTGGTCTGTTCCGGGAGGTTCGGGGCCGGCGCTTCCTCAAGCACCTTCTGGTAGCGGCGCTGAACCGAGCACTCCCGCGTGCCGAGTTCCACCAGCCGACCGTGCTTGTCGCCAACGACCTGGACTTCGATGTGTCGGGGCGCCTGGATGAACCGCTCAACGATGACGCTGCCATCGCCGAAGGACCGTTCCGCTTCGGTTGATGCCGCCTGTAGCGCATCATCAAACTCGCTCACCTCATGAGCGATCCGGATGCCCTTGCCTCCACCACCGGCCGATGCCTTGATCAGGACCGGGTAGCCGATGCGTTCCGCGGCTGCCCGCAGCTCCTCTCGGTCCTGAGATTCGTCGAAGCCGGGGATGATGGGAACCCCCGCCGCGTCCGCCAGCTTCCTGGCCTCGATCTTGGACCCCATACGGTCGATCGCTTCCGGCTTCGGGCCGATCCACGCCATGCCTGCGCCTATGACCGCTCGAGCGAACTCGGCGTTCTCCGACAGGAAGCCGTACCCCGGGTGGATGGCGGTTGCACCGGTGTCTTCGGCGGCGGCCAAGATCGCCTGGGGTGAAAGGTAGGACTCGGTCAGCGCCGCCGGACCGATGTTGCGAGCCATGGTCGCCTCGGTCACATGGGGGGCGTCCGCGTCGGGGTCGGCAAAGACAGCGACGGTGTCATGACCCATGGCGAGCGCGGTTCGGTTTACCCGCCTGGCGATTTCGCCGCGGTTTGCGATCAGGATTCGCATTGGCACTCCACTCGTGTGATCAACATTTGGGCCTCATCTACATCTACATTCTGGCCTCATCAACTACATTCGGTAGACGATGCCGGGGCCGGGGGCCGGCTCGTCTTGGCGGGCGGCGAGGGAAAGGCAGAGGCCCAGCGCGTCTCTGGTATCGCTGGGATCGATGAGGCCGTCGTCCCACAACCTGCTCGTTGCGTAGTACGGGTCGCTCTGGGTCTCGTACTGGCCGCGAATCTCGGCCTTGATCTCGGCAATCTGTTCCGGTGTGGTTTCCGCTCCCCGCAAACCGGCAAGGCGGATATCGGCCAGCACGGTCTCGGCGGTGTCTGCGGCCATCGTGGCAATGCGGGAGTTTGGCCAGGCGAAGAGGAAGCGAGGGTTGAAGCCGCGCCCGCACATCCCGTAGTTGCCTGCGCCGTAGGATCCGCCGATCAGCACCGTGTATTTGGGCACCGTGGTGTTGGCGACTGCGGCCACCATCTTGGCGCCGTTCTTGGCGATGCCGCCCTTCTCACTGTCGGAGCCGACCATGTATCCGGAAGTGTTCTGCAGGAACAGCAACGGCACCCGGCGTTGTTCACACAGCTCGATGAAGTGAGCGGCCTTGAGCGCCGACTCGCTGAAGATGATGCCGTTGTTGGCAATCACCCCAACGAGGTGACCCCAAATGCGGGCGAACCCACAGACGATGGACTCACCCCACTCGGGCTTGAAGGCGCTGAAGCGGCTGTCGTCGACCAGTCGGCCGATGATTTCGGTGGCATCGAACGGAATGCGATCATCGGCGCTGATGATGCCGTAGATCTCGGCCGGGTCGAACGCCGGCGGCGCCGGTTCTGCCCAGTCCATCCATCCCTGGCGATCATGCACGGAACGCTGGTTCGTGGTCTCGCAAATCTCTCGGAGCTTGCCGTATGCCTCGCGCTCGGTGGCGACCATGTAGTCGCTGACCCCCGACACCTGGGTGTGCAGCGCCGCACCGCCAAGATCGTCCTGGTCGATGATCTCACCGAGTGCGGCTTTCACGATGGGCGGCCCGCCGAGGAAGATCCGGCCGATCCCCTCCACCATGATCACCTCATCGCTCAGCGCCGGAACGTAGGCACCCCCTGCGGTACAACCACCAAGCACAACGCTCAACTGGGGTAGGCCCTGGGCCGATAGCCGAGCCTGACGGTAGAACGAACCGCCGAAGTGATCCTTGTCCGGGAAGATGTCGTCCTGCATCGGCAGGAACGCGCCGCCGGAGTCGACCAGGTAGATCACACCGAGCCCGTTCTCCTCGGCAATCTCCTGCGCCCGCACATGCTTCTTGATGGCCATCGGGACGAGCGAGCCACCCTTGACCGTTGCATCGTTGGCGATGAAGACCCACGGCACGCCGTGCACCACGCCGATGCCGGTGATGATGCCGGCGCCGGGAACCTCGTCGTCGTATTGGCCAAACCCCGCCAACGTTGAGAGCTCCAGGAACGGGGTGCCCTCATCGGTGACCATGTCCACCCGGTCGCGGGCCATGTGCTTGCCCCGAGACAGGTGCCGTTCGATGGATCGTTCACGGCGTGGGCCGCCGTCGATCGCCACCTGCTGACGCTCTACCAGCGTCTGCAGCAACTCACCGTAGGCCTCGGCGTTTTCCTGGAACAGCTTCGCTCCAGGATCGATGTTGGTGGTCAGACGGTTCATACCGTGCCTCTCGCGTCGTTCATAGCTGTGGCACCTCGTGTGCTCGTCATGGTTGGTCGACCGGTCCTGAGCCAACCCCGTGTGTGAACTGCTGGGCGATGGCTTCGGCGAGGTGGTCGAGGGTCAGGCTCCCACGTTGGTCGAACCATTCGATGGTGGTGTTCATGGCGCCGAAGAGAATCAGGCGATGCAAGGCGACCTCTGAAGCATCGAGATGGGGAAGCAACTCTTCCAGCAGTGAGTTCCATAGCGTCTCGTAACCGTCGCGCACGGGGACGACGGCGTGGCGGACCGCCGGTGGTGCGGTAAAGAACGCTGTGACGTGGGCCGCCGTGTAGGGCCCGTGCTCGAACAGCGCACCGAGGTGGGCCCGCACGTGGGCCACCAGGCCGGGTTCGCTACGGTCGAAAGCGTCAACCATGACCACAATGCCGTTGGCGAACACAGTGGTGAACAGGTCCTGCTTCGACGGGAAGTAGTGGTAGATGGACCCCGCTTTGATGCCGGCGTCAGCGGCGACCTGGCGCAGAGTGGTTGCCGCGTACCCCTGGGACACCAGACGGGCCGCGGCGGCGTCGAGCACGCGGCGACGGCCGGGATTGTCTGCATCGACTCCGGCGTCTCCGGCGTCACCTCCGGCCGGGATCGACCCGACTGCCAGTTGGTTCTGATCGGCGACCACAACCCAACGCTAGCGCACCAATCGCTCCCTAACAAACGTTAGACAGAGAGCCCGAAACCATGCTGTACTCTGTAGAGGCAGCCTTTCGGGCCGTTCGGACAGACAGCGCTGTTAGACAGAGATCTTCAGATAGAGCAATCAGATAACGGGGGACGCAACATGCTTGCCATCGATTCGGGCGCAACCGATGTGCCGCTCATCGAACTGACCATCGGCGACCAACTGGACGCCATAACCAAGGCCTTCCCGGACCGTGACGCGCTCATCGTCCCCCATCAGGATGTGCGCCAGAGCTGGAGCCAGTTCAACGACACCGTGAACCAGGTGGCAAAGGGCCTGATGGCATCGGGTATCGATGCTGGTGACCGGGTCGGCATGTGGAGCCCGAACTACGCCGAGTGGGTCTACATCCAATATGCGACCGCCAAGATCGGCGCCATCCAGGTCAACGTCAACCCGGCCTACCGCACCAACGAGCTTGAGTACGCCCTGAAGCAGTCCGGGGCCAAGATGCTGGTCACCCGCACCGAGTACCTCACCTCGGCCTACCGCGACATGGTGGAGGCGGTTCGCCACAACACACCAGACCTCGAGCAGGTCATCTACTTCGACACCGACGACTGGGCGGGCCTTATCGCCGCAGGCGCGTCGATCACCGATGAACAGCTCGCCGAGCGCGGTCGCGGGCTCGACGCGAACGACGCCATCAACATCCAGTACACCTCTGGCACCACCGGGTTCCCCAAGGGTGCCACCCTCAGCCACCGCAACCTGTTGAACGACGCCAACCTCGTCGGCGCCATGTGCGACTACGACCACACCGACCGGGTCTGCATCCCGGTGCCGTTCTACCACTGCTTCGGCATGGTGATGGGCAACCTGGCGTGCGCCGTGCACGGCAGCGCCATGGTCATTCCCTGCCCAACGTTTGATCCTGTCGCCGTGCTGCAGACCGTTGAGGACGAAGGCTGCACCTCGCTGTACGGCGTGCCGACCATGTTCATTGCCGAGCTCGGCCAGACCGACCTTGACGACCGAGCGCTCGGGACGCTGCGGACCGGGATCATGGCGGGCTCGCCATGTCCCATCGAGGTGATGAAGCAGGTCATCGAGCGGATGAACATGAGCGAGGTCACCATCGCCTACGGCATGACCGAGACCTCGCCTGTGTCCACCCAGACCCGCACCACCGACTCGGTAGAACTGCGGGTGTCGACCGTTGGTCAGGTGCTGCCTCACGTCGAAGCGAAGATCGTTGATCCCGAAACCGGTGAGACGGTGGAGCGCGGCACCGACGGTGAGTACTGCACCAGGGGTTTCCACGTGATGCTCGGCTACTGGAACGATCCGGAGAAGACCGCCGAGGCCATCGACGCCGACGGTTGGATGCACTCCGGCGACCTCGCCGTCATGGACGAGAACGGGTACGTCAACATCGTCGGGCGAATCAAAGACCTGGTTATTCGTGGTGGCGAGAACATCTACCCCCGAGAGATCGAAGAGTTCCTCTACACCCACCCTGCGGTGGCCGACGCCCAGGTCATCGGCGTGCCAGATGAGAAGTACGGTGAAGAGATCATGGCGTGGGTGCAACTTGCCGAGGGCGAGCAGGCCACCGAGGACGACATCAAAGAGTTCTGCCGCGGCACCATCGCTCATTTCAAGGTCCCCCGCTACATCACCTTCGTCGAGGAGTTCCCGATGACGGTGACCGGCAAGGTTCGCAAGATCGAGATGCGTGAGAAGTCCATCGCAGACCTTGGTCTCCACGGAGCGGCCAACACCGAAACCGCATAGGTCGGCCGGAGCGCACAGCTTTCGCTATTTCTCGGCGGCGCGCTAGCGTCGCCTTGCGGAGGTTCAGCATGAAGTTCGGCATGTTCGACCAGTCAGAACAACCCGGCAACCTCGATGCTGGCGCGCTCTACAAGAGCCGGATCGAGCTTGCCAAGCGGGCGGAGGACGGTGGGTTCTGGGGCTATCACAAGTCCGAACATCACATGATCCCCCTCGATCACGCGCCGAACATCGGGCTGTTTCTGGCCGCGCTCGCCCAGCACACCAGCACCATTCGGCTCTGCTCGCTCGTCCACCTCCTGCCGTTCCATCACCCGATTCGGCTGATGGAGGAGATCTGCATGCTCGACCATCTCAGCGACGGGCGGTTTGAGTTCGGGTTCGGAAAGGGAATCAGCGCACCAGAACACCAGCTGTGGGGCCTCGACCCAGACGAAGCCGTCGCCAAAACCGATGAGATGGTGCAACTGCTGCTGGCCGGTCTGACGTGTGAGTCAGATCGGTTCTCATTCGATGGCCGGTTCTGGCAACTGGACGACGTCCCCGTAGAACTACGACCGGTCCAACGCCCATACCCACCGCTGTGGCGGCCCGGCACGGTCAGCACCGCAGCGGCGCTCGGCGTCAGCACGATGGTCGGCGGGCCGACCGAGTTGGTCAACCAGTCAATCGAGCGGTTCCGCTCGGAGCTCCAACCCGGTGTCGGCGGCGGACACGAGCCCAAGGTAGGCGCAATCCGCAAGATGATCGTCGCCCCGACCGACGCTGAGGCCGATGCGCTCGGCAGGCGTACCTGGCCGGCGTTCAGCGAGCACCTCGGCCGACTGTTCAATCGGTATGGCGTCGAGATACCGAACGACCCGACGATCGGAGGAGACTACGAGATGGCAAAGAAGGTCCAGGCGGTCGTCGTTGGATCTCCCGAGCGCGTACGAGGCCACGTTGAGGAGCTGCAAGCAGGCGGGCTGGTCGACTACACCGTCGGCGTGTTTGCGTTCGGCGATCTCTCCCACGACGAGGCGCTGCGGTCACTCGACCTGTTCTGCGAACACGTCGTTGCGCCACTCAACACGCTGTAGCGCCCAAGCGTGCCCTAGGAAAGTCCGGCGACCGCCGCGTCGATCGACTCGGCGGCGATGCCAACCATCGATTCCAGCTCGGCCTCGCTCACGGTGAACGGCGGGCCGAACAACAGCGCATCGGGAACGCCGGCACATCCTGCGGGGTAAATCCAGCAGTCGCGGTCCAAGGCTTCGGCAACGGCCGCCGGGGCCAACGCCCCGTCGAAATGGGCACCGCTCTCACGATCACGGACCAACTCGACGCCCTGCATCAGCCCTCGACCCCGCCGATCGATCACGTTTGGGTGATCACCGAGCGCATCATCGAGCAACGTCGCCAACCGCTCCCCCATCACAGCGGCACGATTGACAAGGTCCTCGTCCTCCATGATGGTCAGCACCCTGTCGGCCACCCCGCACGCAACGTCGGCGCCGCTGAACGTGAAGTACATGACGGTCAGTTCTTCGCTGGCGATCGGGGCCACCACCTCGTCGGTGGCGAAGACGGCACCCATCGGCACATACCCGCCGCCAAGACCCTTTCCGCCGACGAGCAGGTCGGGAACTACATTCACATGGTCGACACCGAACTTGGCCCCGGTCCGCCCGAAGCCGGTCATGACTTCATCGCAGATCAACAGGATGCCATGGTCGTCACAGATGCTTCGCAAACCCGGCAGGTAGTCATCTGGCGGGACCAGCGCACCCCCGGAGGCCCCGCTCACCGGCTCGACAACAATGGCGGCCACGGTTGCCGGGTCTTCGGTCTCCACCAGTTTCCGGACCGACTCGGCATCGAAAAAGTCGGCCTTCGGTTGCTCTGTCAGCAGTGGCTCCAGGGTGGCTCGACGGCGGTCATGGTTGGATGCCGACAGCGTCGCCAGCGTTGCCCCGTGATAACTGATCTCCCGGCCGATGACCTTCCAGCGGTCGATGTCGCCCCGGGCAACGTGGTACTGGCGGGCAATCCGCATGGCCGAATCGACCGACTCTGAGCCGCCGGAAACGAACATGCACCGGGTCAACCCATCGGGGAGCCAACGGTCCTGCAGATGTTCGATGAGGGACAACCGGGCCTCGGTGGCCCACACCGGCACGACGTACGCCGCGCCGGACATGGCGGCCATCGCCGTCTCTCCCGGCTCTGGACGGCCGTGGCCGATGTTGGTGACAATTGCGCCCCCGCCACCGTCCAGGATGCGGCGACCGTCCGCGGTGTGGAGATAGCTTCCCGACCCGCCGGTGACGGTGATCGGCGGGACCGTTCCCGGCAGGAACGGATAGATCGATGCCCGTTCGTCCGCCATTAGATCGGCCGCTCCCCTGCCGGCGTCCCGAACTCGGGGGGACGTTTCTCCAGGAAGGAGGCTCGGGCTTCCTTGGCGTCACGAGTGGTCCGGGTCAACACCTGAGTGCGCGACTCAAGCGCCAACGCATGGTCGAGACTCGCGGCATGCAGGTTGGCCCACATAACCTCCTTTGTCATGGAGATGGCCATCGGCGCGTTCTCGGCCAGCGCTTCGCCTAATTCACGGGCTCGGCCGAGCAACGCATCAGGCTCGGTGACGTCGCTGAGGAGACCCGTCGCCTTCGCATCTTCAGCACCGATTCGGCGGCCGGTCATCATCAGATCGAAGGCGAGCGCCGGACCGACGATCTTGGGCAGGAAATACGAGAGGCCCATCTCGCACCCGGAAATGCCCCGCCTCACGAACCCGTCAGCGAACGTGGCGTTAGCCGAGCCGAGCCGCAAGTCGCACGCCGCAGCGATGGCAAACCCAGCGCCGATGGCGTGCCCGTTCACCGCGGCGATGACCGGCACCGGCACCCGGTGGATCTCGCGGATGATGCCGCTGAGACGAAGATGCAGGTTCTCGAACCCGGCGACGACCGGATCGAGCGGTTCACTACCATTGGCTCCGGGACCGGTGCTGGCACTGTCGTTTGAGCCAGCACCAGCGGCCTTTGCATCGTTCGCCGCCACGGACTTCACGTCGATCCCGGCGCAGAACGCCCGCTCTCCGGAACCGGTGATCACGATCGCCCGACAGGACCGGTCACTGGACGCGGCTCGGATCGCCTGCGGCAACTCCTCTATCAGACCGGGGGACAGCGAGTTGACAGACTCGGGCCGATCGATCGTGAGAACGTGGGTGCCGCCGTGTCGATCAACCTGTAGTTCTGTCATCAGACGGGTCGGTCTCCAATGAGGGTCACCCGCTCAACCCGGCGACGCTGTCCACCGTGGTCTGGCACGGCGTAGTGCTGGGTGCACCGATTGTCCCACTGGGCAATGCTGTTTTGGCGCCACCGGAACCGGACCTGGATCTCGGGAATCTTCGACTGCTCGTAGAGGCGGTAGCGCAGGTCACGAGACTCGTCTGGGGTCATCCCATCGATGGTGAGCATGAAGTTACGAGCCATAAACAGGCACTTGCGGCCGGTGACCGGGTGGGTTCTGACGAGCGGGTGTTTCTGGTCCGGGTACTTCTGGTAGGTTTCGGCCAGCTTCTCCTCGGACATGCCCCGCCCAAAGCCTTTGACGTAGGAATGCACCGCGTAGAGGCCGTCGATCTCTTCCTTTAGATCGTCGGGCAGGAGTTCGTAGGCCAGTTCCATGTTGGCGAAGCAAGTGTCCCCGCCGTACGGCGGAATGATCCGCCCGAGCAGAATCGAGCCGAGCGGCGGACACTCCCGGAACGTCACGTCACTGTGCCAGGTCTCTGCGGCGATGAACTTGTCGGGTGTGGAGTCGATCACCAGGATCTCCGGGTGGCCCTCGACCTGGTCGGAGAACGGATGAACCTCGATGGGTCCGAGGGCACGGCCATACGCCAGGTGCTGTTCATGGGTCAGGTCCTGATCTCGAAAGAACAACACCTTGTGGTCAAGCCAGGCCTGCTGTAGCTCGGCCAGCAGCTCATCGTCGAGTTCTCGGAGATCAACGTTTGTGATCTCGGCCCCGATCGACCCGGTCACCGGTTCCACCCGGATCCGGTTGTAGTCCCCGATTGCGGCGCTTTCTATACGCATGGCGATTCCCCTTTGTCCACGCTCTTTCTCGATCTACTTACGTTCCCTAGTGGCAATACTAGGTTCCGGTCCTCATCGGCGTCAGATTGCCGACCTATGGCGGGCGTGTGGAAGGCCCTACTCTGCACCTATGCGAGTCACGAGGTTCACCGCCACCATCGCCTTCGTCAGCATCAGCATCGTTGGTCTCGCGTCGTGCGGATCGGGTGACGACGACGCGGCGTCGGTCTCCCAGGAGGCACCCGCCATCGCCCCGGGCGACGTCACCGAAGGACAGGTCACCATCGATGGCACGACGATTGACTACGTCACGGTTATCCCCGACGGCTTCGAGGTTGGTGACACCGCGCCGGTCCTGCTCGCACTGCCGCCCGGCGGACAGAGTCTCGACCTCACCCGTTCGGTGACCGTAGGGACCTACGCCGAACAGGCGTTGGCGAGGGGTTGGGTGGTGCTCAGCCCGGCAGCCCCGGACGGCGAGCTCTACTTCCAAGGCTCGGAACGTCTGATCCCCTCGCTGATGGACTGGATGGAAACGTGGGTGGACTTCGAAGGTGATCGGGCCCACGTCGCAGGCATCTCGAATGGCGGTATCAGCTCATTCCGGGTGGCCGCGGCCCAGCCGGAACGGTTTGCGTCGATCGTCGCCTTTCCCGGTTTCCCCCGCAGCGATGAAGACACCGCTGCGCTGGAAACGCTGCGCGACATTCCGGTTCGGCTGTTCGTCGGCGAAGAAGACACCGGTTGGGTCGCCCCCATGCAGGAGACCCTTGCAACGCTGACCGACCTTGGCGGAGACGTCACCCTCGACATTCGAGCCGGCGAGGGCCACGTGATGCAGTCGTTGAGCAACGGTGTCCAGATCTTCGACGAGCTAGACGCAAACCGATAGCGCCCATCGACCATACTGAACCGGTGGCTTACAGGGGCAGAAGACGATTCGACGCGGTCATGATCACCGGCACGGCACTGGTAGCGGGTGGCATAACAGCACTCATCGCCATGCTGGCAGACACCGAACGGATCGATCGATATTCGGCAACGGCCGAGGTCGATGTCGACCACGCCGACATCACCGAAGTGATCGACTACGACTTTGGAACGCCGGACCGCCACGGGATCTTCCGCGACGTGCCCGGACTAGACCCGAGCGACCCGATCACCGTCGAGTCCGCCACCGCTCCCGACCAATTCACCATTGAGCCTTCCGCGTTCGAGACCCGCATCCGGATCGGTGACCCGGACCAGACGATCGATGGCAGACATCGTTACCGCATCTCCTACCCCATCGGTGTTGAGTTTGAGGATGGACTGATCTCGTGGAACGCCGTCGGCGCCAACTGGGATGTTGCCATCCGCAATGTCGAGCTGCATCTGCTCGCTCCGTTCGAACTGTCCGAGGCTCAGTGTTCCATGGGCGAGGCCGGGTCGTGGGACAGCTGCACGGCGACCCAGCCGGAGCCCGGCCACCTGGTTGTCGAGCTTGGCAAGCTGAACAGCTTTGAGGGGGTCACGCTCTCTGCGGTACCGGGCAGCCCGCTTGCGACACGCCCTACCGCCGTAATCGAGGACGGTCCAAACGCTCCCGACCCTGGCTCCGGCCTGTGGCTACCGGCCGGGGTGGCGGCGCTCTTGGCGCTCATTGCCGGCGGTCTGGCCTCCCGATTGATCCGCTCGCGAGGCAAAGAGCTGGTCTGGGCCGGAGGTAGCGCAGACGCGGCGTTCGGCCCACAGTTCGACAACACCTACCCGGTCAGACGGGTCGATCACGATGAGCTCCACAAGCTGGCCAGCACCGAGTTTGCCCCTCCGAAGGGTTTGACGGCCTGGCAGGGCGGGGTGCTGTACGCCGAGCAAACCACGCAGGATCATTTGTCGGCGTGGCTCTTGGAACGGGCCATCGCTGGCGAAATTCGAATCGATGGAAACGACGAGGATCTCACTATCCATGACCTGCGCGTCGACTCTGCCGAACACGAGTCACTGCAGCGGCTCTTCGGTGGTCGTGATTCGGTCAAGCTCGGCGAGTACGACGAGCAGTTCGCCAGCGGCTGGTCGGCACTCGAGACCAAGTTGAATCAGTGGCAGGAGGGATCGCCGTTCTGGGATCCGACAGGAGAGCGACAGCGAACGGCGGCTCAGATCATCGGGTTCTTGATGCTCTTCCCCGGATTCTTCTTGATGCTGGTGTTCGCCATCGCCTCCAATCGAGCCGGACCGATCTGGTTGATCGGCGTCGGCCTCGGCGCAGCCATCTTTGGCGGAGGCTTCGCCACGATCCTCCGCAGCTGGGAGCTGCGCATTCGAACCCCGGAGGGCAGCGGCCTGTGGATCCTGATCGAGTCGTTCCGGCGGTTCATCAACGGGTCCGACGCACAACACGTCGAGGCGGCGGCAAAGCAGGGCCGGCTGCTGGAATACACGGCGTGGGCGGTTGCACTGGATGAGGCTGACCACTGGGCCGATGCCATGCAGCAGGCCAAGGTCGATGATCCGGACCTCTACCCAACCAACGCGCTCTACATGGCCAGCGTCGGCTCAAACCTGTCCGGGGCCACCGCTTCAGCCCTGCGAGCACCCTCCAGTAGCAGCAGTGGGGGTGGTGGCGGCAGCGTCGGAGGCGGAGGTGGTGGCGGGGGCGGCGGCTCCTGGTAACCGGGGCGCCTGGTGGTCCAAGCGCCTGCTAGTTATTGCTCGCTCTGCCAGAACGGGCGGCCGAGGAGCGCTTCCAACGCGGCGTTCTGCGGCTCGAAATACCGATCCAACTCGGCTCGCACGTCGGGCTCAATGCCTTTGTAGCTGTTGCCTTTGACGGTCTCGGTGAAGTCACCGACGTATGGTGCCAGCCCGCAGAAGGCGAAGACATCGTCCATGGCCGCCTGTGGTTCGCTGAAGAGTTTTTCGCTCTCCATCACCAGCAGCTGCTCTCGGGGAAAGTGCTGCAGTATCCGCTCAACCTGTTCGGCGTAGTGGCCCCGAGCTCGGTAGCCGAAGTGCCGATGACAGTACTCGGCGCTGTGTTCGCCATCGCCGTCTCGCAGACGATCCTCTTCACGGTCGAGGGCGTCGCGGAACGTCCGGGTTTCGCGGTCCCGGGCCTTCTCGTAGTTGTAGTGCGACCAGGCCCGAGCGACGGGCTCACGGACCAACAAGATGAGGCGAGCGTTCGGGAGCCGGTCGGCGATCCTGCCAACCGCTTCCGGGTGGAAGCAGTAGTAGGGGCTGGCGTCACCGAGCAGCGGCCGAACGCCATTGTTGGCGGCCTGCGCTTTGTCGAGACTCTTGGTGGTCGGAAACTGCTTGACGAACCAGTCCCAACCCCGGTCGAATCGCACGTCGAAGTATCGAGTGCCTTTCACCGTCAACGCCCGGCGCACGTCGGGATGCTGCACCACGTACTCGTGCAACGACGACGTGCCCCCACGTTTGGTGCCAACGATCAGGTATGACGGCAGTTCCCGCTGGCCGGAACCGACCGGTAGCGCGCCGACCAGCTCGCGACGGAGCCGAGCGACAATACGCTTCGTGCTCGGGGCGTTAAGCCCCGGCACGACTGCGTTTCCAGATTGTGTTGCGACTACTAGCGCTGTTCCGGCGGCAAGCGAACATCAGCCGTCTCAGTTCATGTCAAAGAAGACTTTAGGCTTCGTCTGGTTTACGTTGCCGGCCGCATCGAAGGAAAGGGCCTTGACCCAGTAGTTCCCTGCGGGCAGCGTGTAGTCCGCCGTCCATGTGGTCGACGTTGCTCCCGGGGAGCCCTCCGCCGTCGCCAGGCGCTGATATTGGCCGAAGCTGCCATCGGTGCGCAGGTACTTTCCAGTCACGGTGTTGTAGATGAGAATCTCCACCGTGCTGACCCCGATGTTGTCAGTCGCAGTACCGGTGAAGCTGAAGGGCACGCCTGCGGTCAGCTGCTCGTTCGCCACCGGGGTGTCTATGAAAGCGAATGGACGTTCGCTGTCGGGTCCCGCGGTGTTGATCGAGAACTTCACGAAGGGCCGGGTCGGGTCGGTGTTACCGGCCGCATCCTTGGCGACAAGCTGGAAGGCGTAGTCACCATCGGGCAGGCCAACGATGAACGACCAATCGGTATCGGTCGCTCCCGGCGTCACCAGCGTCGAAGGAATCTGCTCATAGGCTCCCCAGGTCACAAGGTCATCCTGGAGCCAGCTCTGATAGTCAGGGTCACCAACGTTCAGGTTTCGGACGGCAACGTTGACCGTCGCAACTCCTACGTTGTCGGTGGCGTTACCGGTCAAGGTGACCGGCGACGAAGGCAGGATCTCGTTGTTGGTCGGACTGGTAACAGTGCCGTCCGGATCGGTGGTGTCGGTGACCGAGGTTGTTCCAATCACTGCCG
Source organism: uncultured Acidimicrobiaceae bacterium (assembly GCA_964609665.1). Classification (GTDB taxonomy): domain Bacteria; phylum Actinomycetota; class Acidimicrobiia; order Acidimicrobiales; family SZUA-35; genus JAHELU01. Next base: position 59,414 of record CAZSTV010000005.1, on the reverse strand, counting down.
CTGATTCAGCGGAGGTGTTCGGCTCAGCATCCAGAGCCCGCACGGTGTAGGTGTACGAGACACCTTCGGTAAGGCCGGTGTCATCGAACGTCGTACCGGTCGGCGAACCGACCACCACGGCGTCACGAAGCACCTCATAGCCGACCACCGCAACGTTGTCGGTAGACGCCGTCCAAGCCAGGGAGACAGAAGTGGTCGACGTACCGGTCACTGCAAGACCTGTAGGCACGGTCGGTGCCTCGCCGTCAGTTGTCGACAGCGACGCAGCAGGTGATGGATCAGACTCGTTGCCCGCAGCATCAACCGCGACGACCTCATAGGAGTACGCCGTGGCAGCGGTCAGGCCGGTGTCGGTATAGGAAGCCGTTGCGTCCGCAGTGGATCCGACCACAACGGAGTCACGAAGAATGTCGTAGTGGTCAACACCGAAGTTGTCGGTCGATGCGGCCCACGTGAATTCGATCGACGTCTCGGTGGCCGCCGTCAAGGTCGGCACACCTGGCACCGATGGATCCTCGGTATCGGTCGTGTTGACCGAGAACTTCACCCATGGGCCAGACGCATCCGTATTGCCCGAGGTGTCAACGGCGATCAAACGGAAACCGTAGTCACCCTCTGGCAGATTGACGGTGAATGACCAGTCGGTGTCGGTTGCTCCCGGGGTAACCAAGTCTGCGGGAATCCGCTTGTACGAACCCCAGGTGACCAGGTCGGTCTGGAGCCAGCCCAGGTGGTCGGGGTCCCCGACGGTCAAGTTTCGAAGAGCGATGTCCGCCGAAGCAATCCCAACGTCATCGGTTGTGTTACCCGTGAGGGTGACCGGCGTCGAGATCAGAACCTCGTTGTTGGTCGGGCTGGAGACGGTGCCGTTTGGGTCGACGGTGTCAGGTGCGGGCGTCGTTCCAACCACCGGCGCCGACTCAGCGGAGGTGTTCGGCGCAGCATCGAGGGCCCGCACGGTGTAGGAGTACGACGTGCTTTGCGTGAGGCCGGTGTCGTCAAACGTTGTGCCGGTCGGCGAACCAACCACCACGCCGTCACGAAGCACCTCATAGCCAATCACACCAACATCGTCGGTGGAGGCCGCCCAGGACAGCGAGACGGTATCGACAGTGCTGCCGGTAACGACCACGCCGGTCGGGACCGTTGGGGCCGTCACATCGGTCGTGGCAACGGGCAGTGCCGTTGAAAGGCCAGACTCATTTCCAGCGGCATCGACGGCTTTGACTTCATAGACGTATGTCGTGCTCGACGACAGGCCGAGACCACCGTCATCATCGGTGAAGGCAGCGGTGGCATCGGGGGTTGATCCGATGACGACGCCATCGCGGACGATGTCGTAGTGATCAACGCCGACAAGGTCGAACGAGTCAGTCCAGGTAAGCGATACCGAGCTTGCGGTCACCGCACTGGTGGCCAGGTCGGTGGGAACGGTCGGTGCCACAGTGTCACTGCCATCGGTGGCGGCGGCGATAACGCCGTTGCTACGAAGAGAGAGGTTGTCGTCGGTGTCGACCGCTTCGACGTGGTACTGGTGATTCACACCGACCTCGACGTTTAGATCGAGCCAGCTGGTTCCGCTGGTTACGAAGGCGACCTGGGTGCCGCCCTTCAGAACCCGGTAGCCAAGGACGCCCAGGTCATCTGTCGACGCTGTCCAGTTCAGCTCAAGCTGGTTCGCAGCCGGTGCACTGACGATCAGGTTAAGCGGCTGAGTGGGACCGGTTTGACCGTCCTCGATGCCGAGACGTCCAAGCTCCTTGCGGAACGTGGTACCGATCTTGAAGAACTTGCCGCCGACCCAGAGCTCGGGACCGGAAGCGTAGGTCGAGAACACGCCGGGCCACGCTTTGACCTCGGTGGTGAGGGTGTCGGAGACCGCACCATCAGCAACGAAGGCAGCCTGGAGGCGAGAGACCGAGGTGTTGCTATTGAGCCTTCTTGAGTGTGAGCCGATGATGAAACGCCGGCCGACGAGTTCCAGGTCCTGGAAGTCGCCGTCGCCGGACAGCTCGGCAATCTCAAAGCCGGTGGGGTCGTAGACCCGAATGAAGTTCCTCTTGTGATCGGCTGCGATCACACGATCATTGGTCGCCTCAACCGCTCGAACGTTTTGGGATTCGGGGCGAACGAAGGACGTGTCGTGAGTGCCGCTCGGCAGGCTGATCGCCACGAGCGGGGTCACCGACACACCGTCGAGTGCGTCGAAGAATCCGCCGAGGTACAGGCGGTTGCCGTCCGGGGTGAGGGCCATGTCGACAATGGTGTTGTTTGGCCTCGGGTCAAACGTTGTGTCCACTGCGCCGGTCGTTGCGTCGATCCTGGCAACACGAGGAATGTTGGCGCTGTTGACGGTGAAGAAGTCACCACCGATGTAGACGTCGTTGCCATCAACCTCGATGTCGTTGACGGTCCTGGCGTCCGGACCACCGTTCACGTCGGCGACGAATCCAGGAATGGTTGCGCCGGTGATCGGATCGAGAGCGACCACACCGAGACGGGTGTCGCCGTTCGCCGTGGTGAAGTTGCCACCGACGTATAGCACCGAGCCGTCAGAGCTTGCCTCGACGGACTCGACGAGCCCATTGAGACTGGGCGTGAACGTCGGGATGTAGTCACCGGTACTTACGTCGAACGCAACCAGGTACGGTTGGCTTGTCGGCACGTCCTGCGGCGAGAAAACGCCGTTGAAATCGCCGCCGACATATATACGGTCGTCGATCCTGGTGATGTCGTAAACGAACTCACCGTCGATGTCCCAGGAGTTGGGAGGTGCACCTTCGGCATAGTCGCCCGATGCCGCCCCAGCGCCAAACCACAAACTCGCAGCGGTCAGCGCGACCAGTGCGACAACAAACTTACGTAGCTTCTTCAAGGTTCGCCTTTTCTTCTCGCCCCAGGGCGAGGGTATCAGCTTGGATGAGGCGGCCAAAGGAAATAATTTCGCAAGATAACCACTGTGAACAAGGGGCCTATGGGCCCTCATCGCCTACCTACCGCCGTTTCACTAGGCGAACGCTGAGGTTTCAGATCTGCCCCGACTCAGAGGCCGCGTAGACACCTGTCACACCCTGGGTAGATCTGCTCATCCTCGCGGACCCGGGCGGTTAAGACACCCACCCAACGAACTGGGTAAATCAGTTGGCTTCGCTCACCGAGTTGCCGTACTGGCGAGCGATCGAAGCGGGATCGGTGACGTCAACTTCGGCCTCGATCGAGTCTACAACGTCCAGAAAATCTTCCCAGCAATACAGCTCGCTGCTGTTGGTCCAGTGCGCGGCAGCATTGGCACTGCTGCAATCCCAGCGCTCGAAACCTTCGTCGCTCACTCCGGTGACGAATCGGTAGAACTGCATGATCGCCCAGTACCCCTCCGGCACCCTCATGAGCTCCTTGAGCTCTTCCGGTGGGGTGTAGCGTCGACCCGCGTTGAACAGGTTGGCGTTGAAGCACGGCAGCGCCTCGTCGTTGCAATGGCCACCGGACGCCGACTGCACGGTCACCAGCTGCGATGCATCCAAGGTGGAGGCGTCGTTGTACTCCGATCCGTAGGATCGTCCGTAGGCGAAGCACTTGCTCACGATGTCGGCCTGCGCTTGTTCGGAGAACACATCTCGGGGGTACGCGAACATTCCCCAGGCATCCTCGTGTCCCCGCTCGGAGAATGACGTGAGAGACCCGCAGCTCTCCTCTTCTTGTTCGGCGGCGGAGAGGTCATCCATCGTTGCGTAGGTCTGGCCGTGGCTGACGAACGTCCAGCCGTGGTCATCGCGCAGGCCATCCATCACGTTCCAGCTCACCGTGGTGGTGCCGAGCGAATGACATGTCGAACCCGACGCCGCATGGCGATCGGGAGAGGCGGTGGCGGTGGCGACAAGGCCCCGCTCGGTCAGCGCCTCGGCAACGGCAACGAGGCCAACACTGTCGCTACGGACCCGGGGGCTGTCGCCACAGTTCTCAGGAACGCCGAGCAGGCTTCGAGCCATCAGAATCGTCGCGTGTCCGCCGATCGGTGGTGCGCCGCTCGGCCGGTACTCGAACGTCCGACGCCGATTCGACTTCTGCCCATCCCAGGCATACGCGGTGACAAAGACGGTGTAGCGCCCGGGGGACCCCAGCTCTGTCGAGAGGCTCCACTGGGTCGCCGGCCGGTCAAGCCCTGTCGTTTCCGCTGGCATATCGGTGCGGCGACCTCGGAACGAGCCGTCCGGTTGCAGCCAATTGCCGCTCTCGTCGACCACCGCAACCTCGACGGCGATGAGCTCGACATCATCACGGGCCGTGCCGGAAACGACAAGATCGGGCGATTCGACGATCTGATTGCCGATCGGTTCACTGAGCTGGATCAACGGCCCCCGCCGTTCCGCCCAGAACCGTCCGTAGACCACTTCCTCAGCGCCGTCTGCATCCGTGGTGTTGATCGCCACGAGATACTGTCCCGGCCACAGGTCGGACCGGTTCTCATAAAGCAGACTTGCCGGGAGGGTCCACTCGGTGGTTGTCGCTCCGGGGTCGGATAGTTCGGCCTGCAGCGGCTCGTCGCCCCAGGCCCGATTGAGCGAGGTACTCGCAAGTTCGACGGTCACTGTGGAAACGCCTGCCGCTGCAGAGGTGACCCCGGAGATCGCCGGGGCCGACTCGGTGACGACCGAGCCATCCAATGGTGAGACAAGCCCCGTACCCGCTTCGGACACCGGCCCGACCGAGTCGGCGGTCACGGCAAGGAAGACCTCGGGAACACCGAACGGCAGCGCCGCGGGGTTGGTGACACCGGAGCGGGGAACGACTGCTGTCTGGGCCTCGCCCTCATCTGCGGTGATGCTTCCAACGTCATCGGAGGCCGGTGGGTCGACCTGATCGATGCCGGTTTCACCAGCTGGTTCTACGGCCTGACCGCTGTTCGCCCTGCTGATGACGAACGGCACCATGGCAAGCACGATGATGCCGACCACAGCAAGAAGTAGACCGCCGACCAGGCCGATCGGTCCCCTCTCATCTTCACCATCAGCACTCGGCCCGTTCGGTGGCCGCCGATTTGCTGTCATCTGGAACTAGTCTCCCCACTACCCACAGGTTCGTCTGGCGGGATCGCCACTACCTACATATGCGATCTGATGGGGCCAGGAAACAGACCCGCTCGACTCGAGCCGGCGATTGGTCCCGTTCCCCGTCTCGGTCCACGGCCAGTGCATCGATGCGGTAGGTCGACGGATCTCCCTCGATCGGGACCGTCACCTCCCATGTGGTCGATTGTGCGCCAGAGTCTGCGAGCTCCGCCGGAACCCTGGCAAAAGTCTTGGTCCAGATCCCGGTGCCGTTCTCCGGCGCCCCGCAGAAACTGTCGTTACAGAAGAAGGTCTGGTCCTGAAGGTTGGTGATGGTGACCATCACTCGCGCAACGCCCGTTCTGTTGCCCCGACGATCTGTTGCCAGGCCGGAGATGGTCAGAGGCGTCTCTTCGGAACCTTCGACTACAAAGAACTCACCAACCACGGGGGTCTGGATAACGGTGTCCGGCCTGCCGAATCGGCTGGGTACGAAGAACTGCGACTCGGTCGGTTCCGGTTGCAGAATGCCCCGGAGGGTGACCGTACGAGCAATCACGCGGAACTCGCCGCCGCTGATCGGCAACGACAACCCGAGGTTCCAGTTGGTCTCTTGGGCGTTCTGTTCCTCAAGCAGTGCGGCGCTCTCGGAATATCCAACCGACCACTCTCGGGCTCTGGCGTTCCACCACGAACCGTTGCTCTCGTCTCTGATGGCCACCGCCACCGAGCCGACGCCGTTGAAGCTGGTCGCTGTTCCGGTCACCGTGAGCTGACCGTTGGGATTCTCCGGATTGGAGCCGTCGGCCGGGCTGATGATGGTGGCCGCAGCCGAGACCGTGCTGGCGTTCTGGTCGAACCGGGACAGGAACCCGTCGGCGTCGGCAACGAAGACACGGCCGTCGACGACCGAGACGCCACCTCGTACCGGTGCACCAAAGTCGCTCGACCACAAGCGCTGGCCGTTGGAGGCGCCGAAAGCGTGAACTTCGCCGGAGACGTCTGGAGCGAGCACCACCCGGTCAAGGCGGGGACCGGAGACCGACAGGGACCCAACGATGTCATCGGTGCGAGGAGCGAAGGACTCACTGCGCCACACCGGCAGACCGGATTGGGCGTTCAGCGAATACACGCCGTGACCGTACGCAACGTACAGACGGTTTCTGACCAGCGTCGGGGTGGACCGCATTGCGCTTGTGGCCTCTGGCGAGTCCGCGCCCATGGCGAACTCCCAGGCCAGTGATCCGTCGACGAGGTCGAGCGCGTAGACGGTGCGGTTCTCCGACGTTACGTAGGCAACGCCATTGGCAAACTCGTTGTGGGCCGGTGGTGACACAACCGCGGAAGCGCTCATGCCGCCGACGCCAGCGAGAGCGGGAATCCGGAAGCGCCACCGTTCCTCGCCGGTCAGGCCGTCAATGCCGTGCACCTGGCCGCCGGGGCCGGAGCTACCGGTGATGATGGTCGGACGACCGCGAGGGCCCCAGCCCATCGTCGGGCTTGACACCACGCCGCCGGGGGCCCGGCCAGCGGGGCTGGCAAAGCCGCCGAACACCCAGACGATCGAGCAGTCGGTCGCCGGGTTTCCGGTCGGTGCCTGGACCGCGTAGAGATCGCCGCCGGAAGAGGCATCACCGAAGTACGCCAACGTGCCGACAGGCCCGGTGCCGTCCGGATCGACGACGAGCGGAGCAGACTGAATGTTGCCGGTGGTTTCGGTAGCGCAGAGGCTGGAGCCAGTCGATGCGTCCAACGCGTGCAGCTGCCCGCGACTGGAACCGGCGTACACCACGCCGTCGTGAATGACCGGGGACGAGGTGATGTTGCCACCAAGGTCGACGCTCCATACGCGTGCGCCGCTGTTGGCGTCGAACGCGGTCACAAAGCCGCGCTGGTCGCCAACGACCACCAGTGGGACTTCATCGACCGTTGCCACCGCGGGGGTAGTCAACGAGGACCCGCCAATCGGCACCCGCCACCGGATCGACAGTCGGTCCACCGTGGATGCGGCGAGTAGCTCGTCGGGAGCGACGAGCACTTCGTCGATTTGGGTACCAAACGTCGGCCACTCGGGCCCCGCCGCCACCTGCGGTCCCTCGAACAGCGTCGACAGCGACACCGTGGACTGTGTCGGAGTGCGATCGAAACCGATGAACGCCAGGAAGGCAAGGCCGACCACGGCAACCAGCGTGCGGACCTTCACCTTCGACTCGGTCACATCGCCGAACTCGGGCATCCTCTCCAAGTACTTGCCCGCCCCTCCGACCAAGGGAAGGGACAGCGGTGCCAGGGGGTCGTCGTCTTCGACGTAGGTTATGTGTTCCGTGAGCGCGGCATAGGCGAGCACGTACCACATCGTGACCACGGCGATGAACGCGTTCTCACCAAAGCCGGTAAACGCAAACGCGGCGGCATACGCGAACATGCCGACCGCAAGACCGCGTCGAATGCCGGTCGTCGTTCTCTTGATGCCCTCCCAGCCGATCCGCAGAAGACCGGTGATCAACGCTAGGTAGCCGGCGAGACCGATGATCCCCATCTCGACGTAGGCCCGGAGGTAGTCGTTGTGCGGCTCTTTGCCCTCCGGTGTGAGCAGGTTGACGGCCCGCAGGCCGACGCCGGTCACCGGATTACTCGAGTTCAACGTGGAGATCTGACCCCAGTACTCGATCCGCCATTCCAGCGAACTCTCCGCCCGCGGCTGATCCGGGTCGGGCTCAATATCGGTAAGGCGGTCCAGTGCGCTCGGCACCATGAGAAGGAACAAGATGCCAGCGACGGGCATGGCGACCAGCAGCCAACGACTCTGGATCAGCGCGATGATCATCGCTGCAACCGCCAGACCGATCCACGAGGTGATGGTCAGCGTCAACAACAGCGAGATGCCCGCACCGGCGGTGAGCAGCCCGACAGCAATACGCCATCGGCCCTGCAGGTGCTTCAACGATGCAATGCCGATCACCACGTGTGGCAACAGGAACTTGGCCAGCGTGTTGGCCTGGAGGAACGGTCCGGCGAGGCGGAACGTGCCGCGGTTTGCGTCCACGATGTTCACGCCGAGGACGGCGCCGACGACAATGTAGGCGACCACCAAGAACACGGACGCGCCAAGGGCAACGAGTAACCAGGACGCCCCAACCTTCCTGTCCCACAGCAGCCGCCGCAAGATCACGTACATGCCAAGGGCAGCGGCAAAGCGAACGGCGGCCTCGAAGGTACCGGCTTTGTCTGGGCTGGACAGTATGGAGAGGAACCCCGCTCCAGCTAAAACGCCGCAGGCGAGATCAAGATGACTGAAGCCGGTCTTACGATTGCGGAAAACCCGCCACAGCAGCCAACAGCCACCGACGGCGAGGAAGATCAGCGAGAGTGCACTGGCAGGCTGAAAGATCGACCGCCCGACACCCTTTGACTTTGCGAGGTCCAGTAGCGGGCGCTCAATGAGTGCCAACAGCACAAAGGCGGCGACCCAGCTTGGCCGATTTCGGGCTGGCGTTGGCGTTTCGGGCCCGCGTAGGGCGCCAGGGATGCCAGCGTCGCTGTTGGCATCATCGTTACCTCTGGCCGGGACAGGTCGAGACAACGACGTCGTCCGTGGAGTCTTCGCACTTGTAGCACTCACGATTGACCGCCCATTGACCTGCTCGACATCAAGACGACCGCCAGCCGCTCGGCGCTAGTCATGATACATAACCGTACCTGCCAAGAACTGGCGCCAAGGTGTCAGTCAACAATTCAACCGTTGCCGGTCCCAGGTCCTTCTCGTACGCGTTCGCTCGGGACTTGTGCACCGGCAAACGCTCGAGCCGCCGGGCGAACCCGGGGTCCTCGTCGAGATCCAAGAATTTCATTATTCGTTCGATGACGACGTCCGGTTCGAGCAGGAATTCCTCGAACCGAGCTTCCATGTATCGATCCGCGCCGAGCGCCTCACCGGTGGTGTAGGCCGCGGTGACCAGGCGGCGCCATTCGAACCCGGCGAGCAGCGCGTAGTTCTCTCCGCTCTCGGCCCACGCCGATTGTTCCTCGACACTGAGTGCGCCGAACTGCGACGCTTCGGGCCCGCCATAGCCGCGCCACCAGTTGGTCTGCAGCCAGGAATTCACCACGGCGCGACCGTCACGAACGATGTTGACGAACTTTGCCTCGGGGTAGATGGCGTCAAGGAAACCGATGCGAGGCCATCCCGTGAACTTGTGAACGAACCTCGGCTCCGGCATGTTGTTGCGGCGCCGATCGAAGAAGTCGGTGACGGCGGTTGCGACAAAGGGAGTCGCGTCGGCGGCGACCAGGTCCCGGTGAGAGATGGACAGCATGGGGCTGACCTCTCGCTCGAGCGCCCGATACCCCTCCGACGGAGCAAGCCGGATCCGCCCTTTGCGGGTGACGCTTGGTGGCAGGTCCCGGTAGAGACGGCCGACACTGCGACGCGGAATGATCGAACGACCGACGCGATCGTCGATGTTGTCGAGGAAACCAACCGATTCATGACGGCACACGACCTCGTGAACAACGCTCGAGCCACAGCGGCCCGACCCGATGAAAAAGTCGGTGGTCTGATCTGAAGGCGCGTTCATGGCGTTAGGCCCGCCATCGATAGCTATACCCGAGCCGACGAAGCAATGGCGACGTCAACGCGGTAACTAAGGCCCCCCTAAACGGCGACAAGCCGCTTTGCCATTCACTGTCGTTCTTTAGCTTGGTTGGTCCACTACGGAAGCGGCCCGGATTGCCGGCGATCGTGTGATTCGATTGCAGCTGCACCTGTCCACCTTCCATGTCTGGTAGCTCATCAAGCGGGATGCCCGCAAAGGCACCCATACGTTCCATCGTCGATTTTGGGTCGGCGATGAGGTCTTCATATCGGACGTGTAAGTAGGCGGATTTGTCGCGCCGACCCCAACCTCTCGCAACTCGGTTCCAGAGATGCCACAGCACCGACGCCTTGAGCGTCCCGATTTGGTGCATTTCGGCCTCGATACCGCGGACGGCGGTGGAAGCGGCGGAACGCTGCCACGAAAACGACGTGGCCCGAGGATCTCGGGTGACATGTAGCATCCGCACGTTCATCGGCACCTCTCGCCTGAGAAGCGAGACATAGGCGGGAAGCTTTGACGAATCGACGATGACCCGAGCGCCGGAGGTTGTCCCGACGGCGGTGTACAACGCCGTCAATGCGTGCGACGTTTCGGTGCTGACCGGTTGACGTTTTAGGAGCCGGCGAACCCGTGTGGTGTGACGTATCTCGGCGTCAACCCGGGGCGCAAGGTCATGAACGTCCAGGCCGCTCTCGGCGAACGCTTCGGACCAAAACTCACAGTCGTCAACCGACTTCTGGCAGCCACAAATCCGCTGTTCCAGAATTGCCCGCCGCCACAGGTACCGAAGTTCGCCCGCGGAGAACGCGCTCGCCGCTTCACCAAGCAGGTTGGCGACAAGTGTTGATCCGCTCCGCCCTGTGCCAACGATGTAAACGATCGTCGGCAGTTCGGTCTCGGAGTCTTGCTGGGTCAGCGCGCTCTCGTCACGTAGCTGGGTCACGGCACCGAGATGGTTGTTCGTTCTCGCCCGAGGACCTCGCAGTAGACGGCTTCGAGATCATCCGCGGCGCGTTCCCAGCTGTACCGGTCGAGGAAGTTGGCGTGATCCGAGGAGTTCGCGACGGCTTGGTCACCAGACATGAGCCACTTGAGCCCAGCTTCAAAGTCGGCACCATCATCGACACCGAAGAGGCGGGCCGTTGAGGTGTCCTGGGGTACGAGTTCGCGGTGCGGCATGATGTCGCTGGCGAGAATCGGCAGACCGGCACCCATGGCATCGAGCAGGGTCAGCGGCAAACCCTCGAGCTTGGATGGCAGCACGAAGCCGGAAGCGTTGGTGTAGACCTCGCGAAGGTCATCGCCGTAGAGGTACCCGGGGAGTACAACGCGGTCATCAAGACCGGCCTTGGCGGTGAGATCGGCGACGTACTCATCGCTGTGGCTTGAGCCACCGACGATGAGAAGCCGGTGATCACCGTCGAGCTTCTTGAATGTTTCAATGAGGTAGTCCGGGCGCTTCTCTGGCACGAGACGGCCTACGAACAGCAGATACGGATCGTTGCCAACACCGAGACGGTCCAGGGCTTCGCCACGAGGGAGCAGACCCATCGGCGTGACGCCGTTGGGAACATAGGCGGCCTGCACACCGAGGGCGGCGTAGTGCTCTTCGAGCGCACGAGAGACCACAACCCGACGATCCGGTACGTGGGCGCTCAGCCATGCGGCGCCTCGCAGACAGGCGGAGGCGAAGCCGCCCCACTTTTGACGCTGATGGTCGAGGCCGTGAATGGTCTGCACAACCTTCTTGCCGGGCATAAGCCGAGGGGCGAGAGAGAACACGCCAGGACCAAGCGCGTGGAAGTGCACGATGTCGGCGTCGCCGATGGTTGCCCGGAACGTTGCGAAAGCGGAGCCGACGGAAGCGTCGAGATGGCGGGTGCCGATTGTCGGCAGCGTCACCACGTCAATGCCGCGGTGTTTCGTGATCGCGCTGTCGGTGTACCCGTGGCGTGCGAACACCGTTACTTTGTGGCCGCGCTCGACGAGCAGCGCTCCGAGCTCTTCGACGTGACGTTCAATTCCGCCGTACGTCGCGGGAACCCCGCGCTGACCGACCATCGCTATATGCATCGAGTCCATTACTTGACACCTTCCGCCCGTGCCCCGAGGGACCGGTAGAGCTCTTCCAATTCATCGAGATGACCGTTTACGTCGTGATCGGCCGCAACCCGCTTAGCACCACGTCGACCCTCTGCAGCAGAGAGATCGCTATCTGAGGTGTACCGAGCCAGCGCTGCTGCTAGCGCCTTCGGCTCAGAGTGTGGAACCAGTGCGCCGTCGACGCCATCATCGATCAGTTCCGATAGTCCACCCATGTCGCTTGCAACGACGGGCGTACCGACGCTGTAGGACTCGAGCACGATCATCGGCTGGTTCTCGAACCATCGTGACGGGACCGCCGTGACCGCAGCCGCGGCCTGGACAACCCGAAGTTCCTGACGAGACAGACGGCCGGTGAACACCACGTCCCCCGGGCCGGCCGCAGCCTGGGCCTCAAGTTCTGCCTTGTCGGGACCGTCACCGGCAATGGTGAAGGTGACTTCGGGCATGAGGTGCGCCGCTTCGATGAGAGTGGAGACGCCCTTCTCTGACGACAGCCGACCGGCGAAAACCACGCCCGTCTTCGGCTGCTCAAGCTCGATGGCCTGGTCTTCTTCAGAGGCGAGCGAGAAGTGGGGAATCCGATGAAGCCTGTTCGCTTCGATGCCGGCATCGGACATGACCCCGGCCATGAAGTGGCTGGGGCAAATGAAGGCATCGACCGGACCGTAGGAGTTCATCCGATGATGGATCATCGACTCGATGGTGACGACCACGCTTGCGCTCAACGAGCCGCGATTGCAGCGGCGCTTGATCGGGCTGAGGCGGCTGCCATCGATGCAGGCACGGCATGTCTCTTCGCCGTCGAGCATCCGGTAGTTGGGGCAGGCCAGCTTGTAGTCGTGGAGGGTCATCACGTTCGTGATGCCTCGCTCCGCAATGGGTCGCAGAATGGACGGTGACAGCTGGTGATAAATGTTGTGGTGATGAACAACGTCCGGCTTGAAGTCATCCAGGACGGTTGCAAGCGCTGAGGCGGCCGACCGGTTGTGGACCATCTTCACCGCGGTGGTGATTTGGCCAGCCAGGCCCGGCGGCGGCGGATCGAGTTCGATGAGCGGCGCAAACGAGTTCTCGTAGCGCAACGGCGGGTTCTCGGGATGTTCCATGCCGAAGATCTCGACCTCGTGGCCGCGAGCCCGCTGGAGCTCGGCAACGTCGATCGCGTATGACTCGGCACCACCGCGCCGGTAGGCGTATTTGTTGACGTGAAGGATCTTCATCGGGCGCCCGCCAATGGGTTGGTATTGTCGATGCACGACCCGGCGGATCGACGGCCGCTGAGATCTCTTTCAACGATCGAATAGCAGCGGTCATAGTCAGCTGCTTTACCGAAATTTCTTACGCTAGTTGCGGTTGCTGTATGAAAAACCGGAGAGACCCATAGAGCCTTTACGGGAGGAACTTCATCGCACCGCTCTGCGATACGATGACGTTCGCCGGAACCGAACATCACGGCCTGCTGGTCGTACTGTCCCGGGGTCAGGAGTCGCTCGCCCATGACCGAACGTACGGTCGTCGGCTCATAGGAGTTCCCTTTGAGGGAGTAGCTGCGTCTTAGTTCGCTTAACAAGATTCGCCCATTTTTCGACTCGACCGATGGGATAAACACCAGTTCTACCAGCCGAATGGTTTGCATGCGACCAAGAAGAGCCACTTCCAAAGGCAAATGAGTCGGCCATCAGACACAATGGGTGAATCCACTCGCCAGGTACTGGGCAGATCACCTAATGGTCGGTCGTACTCCGGGAAGAACCGCCCGGAGCGCCCCCGTAGGAGCCCCTACAAGGATAGTGCCGACCCTGCGAACTTCCGAGCCGCGACACTATCTAAAAATCAGGTCGGTGGAATCGCCGGATGTATATGTGAATGAACGCCGACCGACTCCATCGCTTGGGAGCAATCGGCCATCGGGCCTTTCGGCTGAACAACCATCTGCCGAGCGGATCGACCTGGAACTCCGGCAGACGGTGGCGCATAGCCCGGGTGTAGGGTTTGGAGATCATGGCGGTGTTCAACGAACCAACAAGACCGACAACACCGCTTCCGGCCCAACAACCGCAGGTCCCATTTCCGACCGATGGATGGCCAATCGGGCAACCGCCAGGCCACGTCGAATCAGCGCTCAACGACCTCCTCGACCGAGCGTTTCCAGTCGCTGGGGACGGCACCTCCACAGACCCGAGCGCGGAATTTGGTCACTCGCTCAGCTTCGTCGCCATCCATCACGGTCGCCTGGTCGCCGAGCGCTACGGGCCAACATCAGGACCGGACGAGGCGCTGATCTCCTGGTCGATGGCAAAGAGCTTCGCCCATGCGCTCGTTGGGATAGCGGCCGCTGAGCGATCCCTCGATATTCACAAACCAGCACCGGTTCCAGAATGGTCAGACAGCGACGACGCCCGCGCGGTCATCACCACCGATCAGCTGCTGCGAATGGCGTCGGGGACGGTGTTCAACGAGGACTACGTCGACTCCGAGACCAGCCACTGCATCAACATGCTGTTCGGGGACGGAAAGGCGGATATGGGCGGCTACGTTGCAGCGCTCCCCGCCGAGAGGCCACCGGACGAGTCGTTCAACTACTCGAGCGGCACGTCGGTCATCATCTGTCGCATCCTTGCAGACCTGTACGGCAGAGGTCCGGCCTTCGAATCGTGGATGCGAAGCGTGCTCCTCGACCCGCTCGGCATCGATGCCTCGCTTACCTTCGACGATGCGGGCACGTGGGTCGGCTCATCGTTCCTACATGCCTCCGCCCGGGACTTTGCCAAGTTCGGGTTGCTGTACCTGCGAGACGGTGTCTGGGACGGCACCCGGCTCCTGCCAGAAGGCTGGGTGGACTACGCCAGGACACCGCAGGCCGAAGACGAGGACGGGTCGCTCTACGGGGCCCACTGGTGGATCCGCCCCAACGACCAAAACGTCTTCTATGCCTCAGGCTATGAAACACAGCGGATTCTGGTCGACCCGGAGGCGGACCTGATCCTCGTCAGGCTCGGCAAGACGCCGGTGGAACTCGCCGCCAACGTCGACACCTGGCTCGACGACATCCGAAAGCTCTTCTCCGACCGCTGACCGCCGCTGCAGATCTTTCGGGCGGCCGACCCCGCAGCCGATGTATTCTCCGACGGTGAGCCCTCAGAACACGCCATCGCCCGGAGCTCGACCGCTGCTCATCGACACCGACCCCGGCGTCGATGACGCAATGGCGATTCTGATGGCCCTGGCCTCGCCGGAGCTCGACGTGCTCGGCCTGACAACGATTTTTGGCAACGCCGCCACGGAGGTGACCACCAGGAACGCCTTCTCGCTGCTTGAGACCGCGGGCCGCACTGACATTCCCGTGGCGGTCGGTCGGTCCGACCCGATCGCCGCCGACTATCTGGGTCCGGTGCCCCAGGTGCATGGCACCGACGGACTTGGCGACGCCAACCTGTTCGCTCCAAGCGGGAGCCCGGTTGAGGCCGACGCAGCCTCGTTCATCCACCAGACCGTGTCCGCCCGCCCAAACGAGGTCACGGTGATGACGCTGGGTCCGGTCACCAACCTGGCGGACGCCATCACCAGGTTTCCGGACCTGGTCCACTTGGTCGACCAGGTGGTGGTGATGGGCGGCAACGCTCTGGTGCCCGGCAACGCAACCCCCACCGCTGAGGCGAACATCAACAATGACCCCGAGGCCGCAGACCTGGTCTTTGGCGCCGACTGGGACATCACAATGGTGGGGCTGGATGTAACTCAACAGGTCAACATGTTCGGCGCCGCCATTGACCGCATCGCCGCCCACCCGTCGCCGACCGGGGCGTTACTTGCCAAGGCCGTTCCGCTGTATCGCAACTTCTTTGAGACGACGAATGGCATCGATGGCATCTACCTCCATGATCCGTCGACCGTGGCCTACCTGCTCGATCCCGATGCGTTCACGACCAATCAATGGCCGATCCGGGTGGAGACAGAGGGGTTCAGCCGAGGCAAGACGTGGCCCAACCTTGGCGACACCGACGATGCGTCGCCACCGGCGTGGCGAGACCGGCCCCTGGTCAACGTGTGCACCGGCGTTGACGCTGTCCAGGTTGCGGGCCTGGTGGAAGAACGACTTACCCGCTGATGCCTGCCGGGCTCGATGGCAACAGCGACCCGATCGTGACCGCTACCCGCGCTGCGGTCATCTCCGACGCCGCGGATCACGTGATCAACCTCAAGCACCCGGGCATGCCGCTTCTGGTGGCAATCGACGGCATCGACGGCTCTGGGAAGTCGACCTTCGCCGATGAGCTGGCAAGCAACCTCTCGGCCCGACCTGGGGCCCACCGCATCGTCCGAGCCACCGTCGACTCGTTCCACAATCCGCGACACGTCCGCTACGGCCGCGGCAAGGGGTCGGGCGCCGGGTTCTACCACGACTCGCACAATCTGGAAGCGCTCTGCAACCGGCTGCTCACGCCGTTCCGTACCGGTATCGGGTCCGAGTACTCCACCGAGTGCTTCGATGAGCCCTCGGACCGACCGGTAGAAGCGGAGACGCAAACGCTTGCCGGCGACGAGATTCTGCTCTTCGACGGCATCTTCGCATGCCGACCGGAACTGGCGGGGTACTGGGACTATGTCATCCACCTCGACGGTCGAGTGCGGGTCAACCTCGGTCGCCTCGGTGTGGTCATGGCCGATGCCCCGACCGAGACCCTCGCTGTGGTTGACCACGTTCTGACCTGGGTGGAGCGGATGGACCGCTACACCTCGGGCATGGCCATCTACCTCGACTCGGACCGTCCGCTGGAACGAGCCGACCTGGTCATTGACAACAATGATCTGGCGGCACCGTTTGTGGTCTCGAGCGCCACACCAAAGGACACCATCTCGCCCCGCCTGGCCACGTACTACAACAGCGAGGCCACAATCAGAGCCGCAAAAGGGGTGGACCCGATACGGACCGGATGGCGTCAAGACTTCGTCGCGCTGCTCGCCGAAGAAGGGCGTCAAAAGCTCGTTGAGATAGGGAGCGGGCCTGGCCGTGACGCACTGCGGTTCAGCGAACAGGGACTGGCCATCACCGCTGTCGATCTGTCGTTGGCAGCCACGAAGTTGCTTGGCGCCGAGGGGGTTCGGGCGATCAACGGCTCGCTCTACGAGCTGCCGCTGCGGGACCGGGCCTTTGACGCGGCCTGGACCATGAGCACGCTCATGCACGTGCCCGATTCTCGGTTCCATCAGGCCATGGAGGAGATCTGTCGCCTGCTCGTCCCCGGAAGTCCGCTCGGTATTGGATTGTGGGGTGGGATGGATCAAGAGGGCGTCCGGACAGAAGACTCCATCGAACCCCCTCGCTTCTTCAGCTTCCGGTCTCATGAGCGGACGAGGGTCATGCTTGAGGAGCACGGCACGGTGGAGCGCTTCGAGACGATGGACTTCAACACACCGGAGGGGTCCATCTACCAGTTTGTGATCCTCCGCAGGTGATCGGCAGGTGATCAGTAGGTGACCCGGCAGGCGCCGCAGGCCGGATCGTCGACCTGACCGGATAGAACAGAGCCATGCGCTTCGCAATCGTTGGCCCCGGCCGTGCAGGTGGCGCGTTCACCAAGGCGCTCACCCACATCGGTTGGCAACACACCGGGAGCTTTGGCCGTGGCGATGATCTGGCGCTGGCCGCGCTTGGGGCCGATGCCATCCTGGTGTGCGTGCCAGACGGTGCGGTTGCGGCGGTCGCCTCCTCGGTTCAGCCGGGCGATGCTGCGGTCATCCATGTGGCCGGATCGCTCGGCCTCGACGTACTGGCAGGCCATGACCGCATCGGCTCGCTACATCCGTTGATGACCCTGCCTGACCCAGACCGGGGCGCGGCCCGGCTCCTGGACAACTGTTGGTTCGCCGTTGCCGGTGACCCGATCGCCACGACCATCGCCGAAGCGCTCGGCGGGCGCCCCTTCGCGGTGGCCGACGACCACCGCATGCGCTATCACGCCGCCGCCGCAGTCGCGTCCAACCACCTGGTGGCCCTGGCGGCTCAGGTCGAGCGGTTGGCGATTGCTGCGGGCATACCGGCCGCTGCCTATTGGCCGCTGATGAGCGCGAGCATGGCAAACGTGGCCGAAACCGACCCGGCAACGGCGCTGACCGGACCCGCCGCTAGAGCTGACTGGGACACGTTGCGAGGCCACCGTGCCGCGCTGCAGGACGTCTCGGACGCCGAGGCCACCCTCTATCTCGCCCTGGCGACCGAGGCCGCCCACCTGGCCGGCCACCAACTACCGGAGGATCTGCAATGACCACATCGCTCTCCCCCATCCCCGACATCCCGGACCGGGTCATCACCATCGGGTCGGCCGACGAGCTTCGAGACACGCTCTTTGACCATCGGCGAGCCGGGCGGAGCATCGGCTTCGTGCCGACGATGGGCTTCCTCCACGACGGGCACGCGTCGCTCATGCGGGCCGCGGCGGCCAACAACGACGTTGTGGTCACCAGCATCTTCGTCAACCCGCTGCAGTTCGCCCCCGACGAAGACCTCGACGACTACCCACGAGATCTCGAGCGCGACACCGAGCTGGCCCAGGCGTCGGGCGTGCACTATCTCTTCGTTCCGGAGCGGGACCAGATGTACCCGGTGCAGCCGGTGGCCACCATGATCGACGTTGCCGGGCTATCCGAAGGGCTGGAGGCCACCACCAGGCCGACCCATTTCACCGGGGTTGCCACGGTGGTCACCAAGCTGTTCGCCATCGTCGGTCCGTGCACCTCCTACTTTGGCGAAAAGGACTTTCAGCAGCTCGCCATCATCACCCGCATGGTGATCGACCTGTCGCTGCCTGTCACCGTCGTTGGCTGCCCGATCATCCGGGAGCCGGACGGTCTGGCCATGAGCAGCCGCAACACCTACCTCACCCCCGATGAGCGGGCGGCCGCAGACGTGCTCCGTCGAGCCCTCGACGCCGGGCTTGCGGCCATCGCCGCAGGCGAGCGGGACCCGGATGTGGTCGGTGCGGACATGGCGGCGGTCATCGCAGAGGAATCACTCGCAGAACTGGACTACGTGGCGGTCATTGACGCTGCCAGCCTTGAAACGCCGGAGGTGTTGGCGGGCGAGCTTCGCCTGCTGGTGGCGGCACAGCTGGGAAAGCCGCGTCTGATAGACAACTGCGGCGTAACGGTCTAAACCGAAAGAGGAACAGACCGACGAGAGGTAGATGGCGAAGATATCCGGCCCAAGGAACTGGCGGAGATATCCGGCCCAGAGAATGAGCGGAGATGTCCGGCCCACGGAACTGGCGGAGATATCCGGCCAAGGGATGAAATGTCGAGCAGCGACCAAGTGACGGTGATTCAATGAGCAGCGTGAGTCGAGCAAAGACCGTTCCCGCTATCCAGGGATCAAAGCGTCGAGACGGTGCGGAACCCATCGTGATGGTCACCGCGTACGACGCCCCCGGTGCCCGCGTGGCCAGCGAGGCAAACGTGGACATCATCCTCGTCGGCGACTCGGTTGGCATGGTGGTCCTCGGTCACGACGACACCATGCAGGTGACCATCGCTGACATGGTCCACCACGTGAAGGCGGTGGCAAACGCCAAGCCCGACGCACTCATCCTGGCCGACATGCCGTGGATGAGCTTCCACGTGTCAACCGAGGACACGGTCCGCAATGCAGCCGAGCTGATCCGAGCCGGGGCCCAGTGCGTGAAGATGGAAGGTGGCACCAAACGTCTCCCCATGCTCGAAGCGCTGATCGCGGCCGAGATCCCGGTCATGTCCCATCTTGGATTGACGCCCCAGTCGTTCAACATGATGGGCGGGTTCAAGGTCCAGGGCCGGGAGAAGGAAGCGGTTGACCAGTTGGTCAACGAGGCAAAGGCGATGGAGGCCGGCGGTGCGTTCTCTGTGCTGATAGAAGGTGTCCCGAATGTGGTGGGCACCATGGTTACCGATGCGCTTTCCATTCCGACCATCGGCATCGGCGCAGGCGTTGACTGCGACGGTCAGGTCCTGGTGTTCCACGACGTGATCGGGCTGGAGAATCGCTTCAAGCCCAAGTTCGTCCGTCGGTTCGGCGCCGCGTATGAGGATCAAGTCACCGCAATCAGCCAATACGCCGACGAGGTCCGCAAGGGGATCTTCCCTTCCGAGGATGAGACCTACAAGGCCAAGGACGGTTTGATGGAAGCGCTTGGCCTCTACGGGTCAGACGTCCCGGACTCCTAGGAGTTCACATGCAGCCGGGACCAAAGAACCTCATTACCGACGTCGCCGGACTTGTGGTCGGCAACGCCGAGGACGAGGTCATCAAGACCGGCACCACCGTGCTGACGGCAACCACTCCGTTCACCGCCGCCGTCGACGTGATGGGCGGGGCCCCGGGCACCAGGGAAACCGATTGTCTCGACCCGGACCGTTTGGTGAGCGACGTTGACGCGCTCGTGCTGTCCGGCGGCTCAGCATTTGGCTTGGATGCCGCATCCGGCGTTGTCGACGCACTCGCCGACGAGGGTCGGGGATTCGCGGTGGGGTCGGTGACCGTGCCGATTGTCCCGGCGGCCATCCTGTTCGACCTGCTCAACGGTGGCGACAAGGACTGGGGCAGCAATCCGTACCGTCGCCTCGGTGCCGAGGCCTACGCCAACACCGGCGTGGACTTTGCACTCGGCACGGCGGGGGCCGGGTTCGGCGCCACCACGGCCAACCTGAAGGGCGGGCTTGGCTCCGCATCCCTGGTGTTGGACGACGGTTGCACCGTCGGTGCGCTAGTTGCGGTCAACCCCCATGGCAGCGCTGTGGTACCGGGGTCCGGCAACTTTTGGGCCGCACCATTTGAGGTGAACGCCGAGTTCGGCGGACGCGGGCAGGCAACCGAGTTCAACCCACTCGGCGAACCGCAGAACGAAAAGCAGGCCGCCTTCGAGGATCGGGCAAACACCACCATCGCCATCGTCGCCACCGATGCCGTGTTGGACAAAGCCCAACTCAAACGCGTTGCCGTGGCGGCCCAGGACGGCATGGCTCGTGCGTTGGTACCGGCCCACACCCCGTTCGACGGGGACCTTGTCTTCTCGCTCGCGACGGGAACACACGAATTGGAAGACCCGGTCCGTGATCTCATGACCATCGGACACGCCGCGTCGATCTGCCTCAGCCGGGCCATCGCCAGAGGGGTGTTCGAGGCCACGGCCAGGCCACAAGACACCCTGGCGACCTGGGCCGACACCTGGGGCTCAGGCCCGGAGTCCTGAGCCGAAGTCGTAGCCTTGGGGCCTCAGCGGGGCCGACTCTCTACGAGCGCTTTGCCACCTTCGCCGTCGACTTCTTGGCCTTTACCCGCTTCTTGACCGGGTTCTTCTTGGCCGCCTTGGCTTCGCTCTTGATTCGATCGTGTTGCTCGGTGAGGCGTCGGACCGAATCGCGTTCCTCGGCGATGTAGCGACCGAGCAGTCCACCGGTGATCGGGTCGATGGTCTTGTCCTGGAACATCGAGTCGAACACATCGATGTCTCGCTGGCCCTGGCCAAAGCCGAGCGCTTCGAACTTCTTAAGGTCGGACCGCCGAGATGAGGCGACCTTCATCAGGTCGGGGTCGATGCCGGCGTCCTTTGGTTCACGGACCTCGTAGCCAAGCTCCAACATTCTCTTTGCGAACGCCTTGCCGTGTTCACCCTCCCGCATACCGACGAAGCGAAGCGCGCTCGCCAACTCCGGGTCTTTCGTTCGCTCTGCCCAGGCCATGAAGAGCGGTTCAGCTGCGGTCTCACCGACGGAGATGGCGTTGAGCAGACCGAGGTATGACGGCTTTGATGTAGGCATCTACAAATCGTAGTTCCATCCCCGACGTCAGAACGAACGCAGCAACGGCCGGCAGTCGCCCCATGTTGTCGACCGACACACCGTGCATCGGAAACAGATCCTGGTGGATACTGAGACGGTGAGCCCACACTCCCCAACCGCTGTCCAACATCACCCCGGTGACGTCCGGACCAGACCGGCAACCGCCGCGGACCGTTCGCGGTGCTTTGCGCTGATCGAGAAGCTCACCGGCCAGGCTCCGGCCGCCGGTTGGGTCGAGGTGTTTGCCTCCCATCTCAACCACGAGCGGGGCGCCGTCATAGTTGCCGAGAACGACGAAGGCATCTTGGGCTGCGCCACCGTGTCGTACAACCTGGCGATCCGCTACGGCGGCGAATACTGCGAGCTGGAGGAGTTGATCGTGGACGAGGCGGCTCGCGGCCTGAACCTCGGACGGATACTGGTGCAGCGCACCATCGACGACGCACGGGCCAGAGGCTGTGCAGAGATGGGGCTGTACCTCGTCCCAACCACCGAAGGAAACCGAGGCTTCTACGAAAAGCTCGGGTTCGAAGTGCTCGGCACCGAGATGCGCCAGACGTTCGAGTAAGCCGCCCCGAGCCGACCGCAACGGCGACCGCGCTGCCGTGCCCCCGGCCGCAAACGGCGACCGGCCGACCCGAAGGCCGACCGGTCGTCTCCATGTGTGGTGGAGATGTTTCCCGACCGGCGAACGGTCGGGCTTTGGCAGTTCTGCTGTCAGTCCATCAGCTGACCGTTTTCGGCGGCGACCGCCTCGGTGACCCCATCGGTGTCGCCACCGCTGTCGAGGCCACTGGCCAAGCCAGCGGTCTGGCCTGCAAGCTGTCCGAACAGTTCCCGAAGGTCCACGCCGAGTAGATCGGACGAGAGCTCCATGCCCTGTGCAACGTTGTCCGCCACCGACTTGGTGACGTTGCTTGCACCGTCTGTGGAGATCACCGTGAGCTTGTCGATGCCCGCGATCGGTGCAGATGCTTCCCTGATGACATCGGGGAGCATTGTCGCCAACAGGTCAACGATGGCGGCCTGACCGTATTGCTCGTAGGCATTGGCCTTCTCGGCCATCGCTTCAGCCTCGGCCTGGCCTCGTGCCAGGATGGCTGACGCTTCGGCGTCACCCTCGGCTCGCACCGCCGCGGCGATTGCTTCGCGGCGAGCCTTTTCGGCCTCGCCCTCGGCCCGCCCTTCGATCTCTGCAGCCTGCGCCAACTCCTCGCGGCGTTGCCGTTCACCTGCACCGACCAACCGGGACTCTTCCGCCTGGGCTTCCGCCGCAGCGATGGTCGCCGCACGGTCCGCCTCGGCTTCACGGATTGACCTGCTCTTGTTGGCCTCCGCCTCCTGCTCAATTGCATAGCGCTGGGCGTCTGCTGGCTTGCGAATCTCGGTGTCGAGTTCACGCTCCTTCAGCTGGGCCTGACGCTCCGCCACCTTTTCCTGCGCAGCGATGACGTCTTGATCCCGGGCCGCCTTTGCGATGGGGCCCGATGCCTCGGCGTCGGCCTGGGCGGCATCGGTCTCGGCCTTGATGGAGGCCTGTCGCAGTGCCAACTCGCGGTTGGCAACCGCCACTTCCTCTTCGGCTTTGATCCTGGCCTGCTCCGCCTCTCGACGGGCAACCGCTTCGGCGATGGCCGCTTCCTTCTCGGCTCTGGCCGCTTCCGGCCGACCGAGGTCACGCAGGTAGCTGCCTTCGGTTTGGATGTCCTGGAGCTGGAAGGTGTCCAACACCAGACCCTGGTTTGTCAGAGAAGACTCGGCCTCCTCGGCAACCTCGCGAGCAAAGGCGGCACGGTCTTTGACAATCTCCTCTACCGACAGACGTCCGACGATGGCTCGTAGCGAGCCAGCGAGGACTTCCTGGGTGAAGTGGTCAATGTCGCTCTGCTGGCCGAGGAACCGCTGGGCCGCTGCCCTGATTGCGTCCTCGGTACCGCCCACCTTCACCACCGCTACGCCTTCCAGCGAGCACTTGATGCCATGGGCTGACACTGCGGAACCGACAGACACGGCGATCTGACGTGATGACAGGTCGAGGACGGCAAGCTTCTGCACAACGGGGACCACAAAGGCGCTGGCGCCCATGACCACCTTCTGGCCGGACAGATCGGTACTGATCGCTCCGGTCTGGTGGTTGGTGACGGCCTTGCCCTTGCGGCCGGTGATGATGAACGCCTCGTTCGGTCCGGCGACCTTGATACGAGACAACACGAGGACCGCCACGACCAGCAGTAGAACCGCTATCCCTCCGATGACGATAAACAGTGTGTCCATGTAAATGTGTGTCCCTTTCTTAGCTTGATGATCCCCAGAAGTGATCTGCGGCTTGCACTTCAACCTTGGTTGCCGACAGCACGTCGACAACGATGACCTCGGCCCCACGTTCCATCGGGAGGTCGTGATCGGCACCGATGACCGCGGTCAACTTCACCTGTTGGCCACCGATGCGGACCAGCACTTCACCGGTCGATCGAGGCGGAATGGCGGTGATGACCCGACCGGTGCGGCCCGACAGGTCTGCGGCGGTCGGGGTGGCATCGGTGGCCATGGTCGATAGCGACCGGCTCCACTTGAGCGCCACATAACCGAGCGCGACACCCGCAGCAGCACCACCGACCACCGCGAAGGCGGTGGGTAGGCCGGTGCGGGTATCGATCAGATAGCCACCGAACCCAAACGCCACCATCCAGGTGGCGATCGCTGTCATAGACAACCATTCGCTCTCCGGTAGGACACCGTCGAGCAGATCGCCAAATGCCAAGCCCGCTGTCAGAAACAGCGCGCCAAAGATCCCGATGACAAGAAACATTGCGCCCTCACTTACCCTCATGCTGGGCCGGGAGAGAGGCTTCCTCTCTCGGTATCTTCTTAACGCTGGCCCGTCTGGGATGGTTCCCGTCGCAGCAGAATTTCCCGCATCCTGATCGCGATTGCCTGTGCAATGATTAGGGCTGTGCGCATCATGATCATCAATGGGACCCTGCTCGATACCACCACGATGACCATGGTCGGTGATCGCAACGTCACCATCGAGGCGGGCAAGATTGTCGACGTCTCCGACGGAGCGCCGAGCGGACAGGCCGACTACACCATCGACGCCCGCAACAAGTTCGTGCTGCCAGGCTTCATCGATGGTCACGTCCACCACGTGATCACCACGATGGACTTTCGGCGGCTACAACGGCTGAGCACGGTGGAGCGGTCGCTCGGGATGGCCCGCCTGGCGGAAGCCACCGTCCTGCGAGGGTTCACCACCGTGCGCGACACCGGTGGAGACATCGCCGGTCTGGTCAAGGCAATCTCCACGGGACTGTGTGACGGGCCGAGGATCATCCGTTCCGGCCGGGCGATTTCTCAAACCGGCGGCCACGGTGACATCGCCCCGGTGAGCGCTCAAGACAGCGGGATATGCGCCTGCCAGATCCACAGCAACGAGATGTCCCACATCGCGGATGGAGCCGATGCGGTCCGCACTGCGGTCCGGACCGAACTGCGGGCCGGCAGCCAGTTCATCAAAATCATGAGCTCCGGTGGCGTCGCCTCCCCGTCCGACCCGTTCGACGCGCTGCAGTACACGCCGGAGGAAGTGCGGGCGGCGACGGTCGAAACCGACCACCGGCACACCTACACCACCGCCCACGCCTATCAGCCGGAGGCGATCTCCCAGGCCATCGAAAACGGGGTGCGTTGCATCGAACACGGCAACCTGGTCGACGCACCGACTGCGGCCAGAATGGCGGAGCTGAAGGTCACGATGGTGCCGACGCTGGTCACCTATGCAGCGATGGGCGAGCTCGGCGTCAAGGCCGGGATGCCGGAACGCAACCTTTCAAAGAACCAGGGCGTCTTTGAGCTCGGTCAACATTCGATTGCAGTGGCCAAGGCAGCCGGGGTTGAGCTTGGTTTCGGCACGGACCTCCTCGGCGAGGCTCAGCCGTGGCAGAACCGGGAGTTCGCCATCAGGTCCGAGTTGGAACCGGCCGCCGACGTGCTGGCGTCGATGTATCGGGTCAACGCAAGGCTCTGCGGCATGGAGGGCGAGATCGGCGTTCTCGGGGTCGGCGCATCGGCCGACGTTGTGGTGTCCGAGGTGGACCCGCTGACCAATTTGGCCGCCTTCGCCGATCCAGAAGCCACGGTGGCCGCAGTGGTCGCTCAGGGCCGAATCATGGTGGACAGGACAGACGCTTAGCTGCCTCAATTGACGGCCCTTCGCTCGTCCCCGTACCGTACGAGGACCGTAACGAAGGGGAGCCCATGTCCGAGATTTCCGGCACGTCAGATGAACGATTCCAACCACTGGTCGACATCCTGGATCAGCAGTTGGCTGCTGACTACGACCTCGGCTCCTCGCTTGCCGTGGCCGTCGACGGTGAACTGGTCTGCGATGTTTGGGGCGGCTGGTCCGATGAGGCCAAAACGGTGCCCTGGGGTGCCGACACCGTCACCAACGTGTGGTCGACCACAAAGACGATGACGGCATTGTCAGCACTCGTGGCAATCGACAGAGCCCAGATCGACCCGAACGAAAAGGTCGCAACGTACTGGCCCGAGTTCGCAGCAAACGGCAAGGAAGACATCGAGGTGCGCCACCTCATGTCTCACACGTCGGGCGTCTCCGCCTGGGCCCAGCCGGTTACCGAGCAGGACGTGCTCGATGATGACAAGGCCACCGCCATGCTTGCCGAGCAGGCCCCGTGGTGGGAGCCGGGCACGATGTCGGGCTACCACGCCCTCAACCAGGGTCACCTGGTTGGCGAGGTCATCCGCCGGGCCGATGGGCGAGGGCTGAAGCAGTTCTTTGCCGAGGAGGTGGCCGGGCCGCTCGGAGCGGACTTCACCATCGGCTCCCCGCCCGAGAACCACGACCGCATTTCCAATGTGATAGCGCCGCCGCCTCTACCACTGCCCGATGAGATAGACCCGGAGAGCGTCATGATCAAGACGTTCACCGGCCCCGCTCCCGCCGCCGAAATCTCCCACACCGCTCCGTGGCGAGCCGCGACCATCGGCGCTGCCAACGGGCACGGCAACGCTCGCTCGGTGGCCAAGATTCAGGCCGCGGTGTCCAACGGTGGCTCGGCGGGCGGGGTCGATCTCCTCTCGTCGGCGACGGTGGACCGGATCTTCGAACGGCAGTCCGAAGGGGTTGACCTGGTGCTCGGCATGCCGGTCAGCTTCGGCTTGGGCTACGCCATCGCCGATGCCAATGACGCTCTCGGGATCGCCTCAGGTCGGGTCTGCTACTGGGGTGGCTGGGGCGGCTCCATCGTCATCAACGACCTCGACAACCGCATCACCATGACCTACATGATGAACCGCATGCAGGCGGGGTTGGTCGGCAATGAGACGAGCGTTGCGCTGATCGGCAAGCTCGGAGAACTCATCGGTTAACCGTCC
>CAZSTV010000005.1:5685-32445 GCA_964609665.1 uncultured Acidimicrobiaceae bacterium | reverse complement strand
CCCTTGGACCGACACTCCACTCCGCGAAGACTGCGAGGCCGCCTGTACGGACTATCGTTCATCGACGAGTTCGGACCGCTGTATGCCGTCTACACCCTGTGGTTCGCTGACAACGGCGTCACGGCATCACAGATATCGACCGTCTTTGTGCTGTGGGCCTCTGTGGCAGTCGTGCTGGAGATTCCGAGCGGCGCGCTGGCGGACCGGGTCGACCGGCGCCACCTGCTCGCCGTGGCGTTCGGGCTGCGGGCCTGCGGCATAGCGGTCTGGCTGGTCAGCCCCACCTATGGGGGCATGCTGATTGGAGCGGTGGCGTGGGCCGTGCATTCAGCCCTGGCAAGCGGGGCCTGGGAGGCCAACATCCATGACCAGCTGACCGCAGTGGACCAAGCGGATCAGTACGGTCCAGTCATTGCGAGGGTGAACCAGTTCAGCAACGTCGGCATCGCCGCTGGCGCCGTGGTGGCGTTCGGTGTGCTGGAGGTTGGCGCGCCGATCTCGGCGCTCGGCTGGGTGACCGTGGCCATCCACGCCGTTTCGCTTGCACTCGTCCTCACGCTCCCCGATGTGCGTTGGGTGGTCAACGAAGCGGAGGCAGCGGAGAACGTCGAGAATGACGAGAGCATCGAGCATGACAATGACGAGCCGACCAGCTATGGGGAGTGGCTCGCCGGTCTGCGGGCGGGCATCACCGAGGCGACAGCGAACGGTCCGATTCTCCGGATAGTCATTCTTGGCGCCATGCTCGAGGGGTTGTTCATCATCGATGAGTATGTCCCGCTGCTGGCGAGAGCTCGCGGGGTTGGCGATGCGGACGTACCGCTGTTCGTCCTGGTGGTGTGGCTCGGCCTCCTCGTAGGTGACGAACTGGTGGCGCGTCGCCCACAGGTCTCCGGTCGTACGCTCGGCACCGCCCTCGCCCTTGGTGCGGGGGCCATGTTTGCCGCGATCGTGAGCGATGCCGCACCGGCGCTTATGCTGATCGGCGTCGGCTACGTCGCCATGGAAGCGCTGTTGACCACCGGTGACGCTCGGCTGCAGGAACGGGTTGGTTCCCGCAACCGAGCAACCGTCACGAGCGTTCGAGGCCTCTTGGTCGGCCTGATCGGTGCCGCAGGATTTAGCCTGATCGGCGTCATGAGCGACCGGGACGACCCGAGCGCCGGCCTGTTGGTCGTCCTTGGCGTCCTCGTCGTCGTAGGCCTTCTGGCCACGGTCTGGCTGCCGCCGAAAATTGCAGGCCAGCCGGGTGCATCGGCGTCGCCGGTGCACCCACCATCGTCGTAGAATCTAGCGATGAGCACGATAAACGACCGGGCCACGACCCCGGACTCGACCGGATGGCGCGACGCTGACCGGAACGCTCCGGAGATCGCCGCGTTACGTGGCCATCTCGAGGCCAACAACGGGATCGAGGGGCTGGAGCTGTTCACGCCAGACCAGGTCGAATCCATCGTCCGGGTCTTTCGGCGCGACGGCTTTGTCGTTGTGACCGACGTTCTGACACCGGACCAACTCGACTTCCTGCGGGGTGGCTGCGACGAGGTTGTCTCCGAACTGCGGGCCGTCGACCCCGATGGCCACGGCAACCGTGGCTCGCACCGCTACTCGTTCGGTTCGGCCAGCTCGACCAACAGCCAGATCCACCGGCCGCAGTGGCAGATGCTGCTGGACCTGCCAACCCTGACCCCGATCATCACGGCAATCTTTGGCCGTTCGGACTACGTCATGCGGGGCGCAGGCGGAGACATGTGCCTTCCCGGCGCCCACCGCTACCAGCCGCTGCACAGTGACCTGAGTGACTGGGTCTCCGACGAGGCCACCCCGAGCAGTACCTTCCACGACCCGGGCGGCGTGGTGTCGGTGCGAGATCTTCCCTGCCCGCACGTCTGCGCAAACTTCCTCACCGTCGATGCCACACCGATCAACGGTGCGACCAGGCAGATTCCCGGGACGCAGCATTCCCGGAACCCGATCCCTTCAGTGGACGACGAGCCGGAGTGGATGAAGCTGAGCGCTGTCTGCCCGGCACCCGCAGGGTCGGTGCAGCTTCGAGATGTTCGAGCCTGGCACGGCGGTACGCCAAACCTGTCGGACGAGGTCCGGTCGATCCCCAACGTGGAGTTCAACGCCCCGTGGTTTCGGGAGTTGGTGTATCCCTGCATTTCCCACGCAGACCACAAGAAGCTCTCCGAGCACGCGCAGCGCCTGACCCGGTTCCACGTCATGGACTCGAGCGAGGAGTTCACCGCAACGACGCGCCTCAACCGGACTCCGCCGAGGATGCGCACGACAGCGCCGAGCTGACCTCAACGCCGCAGGTGCGCCCGGATTCACGCTTCGGCTAGCGTCCGGGCATGACAGTCATCGCCCACTCAGACGGCCCGGTGGCCGTCATCACCATCGACCGACCCCACGCTCGCAACGCCGTCGACGGCCCCACAGCGGACGCGCTGCAAGCGGCGTTCGACACGGCGGACCACGACGACGACGTTGCCGCCGTGGTACTGACGGGCTCGGACGGGACGTTCTGTGCAGGGGCCGACCTCAAGGCCGTTGCGAGCGCCCGAGGCAACGTGGTGACCGAACTCGATGCAGCAGAAATTGTCGATTCGCTGGGGCCGATGGGCCCGACCCGTCGGGTGCTGTCCAAGCCCGTCATCGCGGCGGTAGAGGGACACGCTGTTGCCGGTGGTTTGGAGTTGGCGCTCTGGTGTGACCTGCGCGTCGCCGCGACCGACGCCGTCTTCGGCGTGTACTGCAGGCGGTGGGGTGTACCGCTGATCGACGGGGGCACCGTGCGCCTTCCGCGGCTGATCGGGCATAGCCATGCCATGGATCTGATCCTCACCGGACGGCCGGTGAGCGGCGACGAGGCACTGCGAATGGGATTGGCCAATCGGCTGTGCGAGCCGGGTACGGCGCTGGAGACCGCGGTCGAGTTCGCAAAGGGCCTTGCCATGTTTCCTCAGCAATGCCTGCGCTCCGACCGGCTGTCGGCCATCGAGCAGTGGGGCCAGGAACTTGGATCGGCGCTCGCCAACGAGGTGGATCGGGGCATGGCAACCATCCGCACCGGCGAGACCAGGGAGGGCGCGGCCCGCTTTGCCGACGGTGCCGGCCGCAGCGGATCGTTCGCCGACTTCTCACCGAACTCCTGACCGACGTAGCGGGGCGTTCCGGCGATAACCGACCGAGCCCGGGCTCGTCTCTCCACTTCGGCCGCCTATGGCCGACGGGTTCGGTATGCATCCCTCGATCGCGGCTGCCCTTGAGCCGCCACGACCCGGCTGGCTGGTACGCAACGCGGGGTTTTTGCCAGGTGTGGCCACCACGGCGCACCAAATTGAGGCCTATGCCAACTACTGGCGCGACCTGGCCATCGAGGCACTCGATGCCAATCCCGGCGCTGACGCAACGCCAATGCTGGTGGTACTCGGCGACTCGCTGGCCCAGGGCGTCGGTGCGTCACAGCCGGCGCTTGGCTACGCGGGACGACTTCGAGAGCTGCTGGCCGAAGGTGCTGCGCTTCCTCCGGTGGTGAACCTGTCCCGCTCTGGAGCCAAGATCGCCGATGTGTTGCAGGTCCAACTTCCGGCGCTGGCCGAAGTCCCGGGAACGTCACACCTCATCGTGTGCACCGTGGGGAGCAACGACCTGGTCCGTTCCACCAGGCTCGGTCGAACCAAGCGGGATATGACCACGTTGATCAATACATTGCCGCCGGCTGCACTGCTGGGGACCCTTCCGGACAAGGGCAGCGTTGCGACGATGATGCTCAACCGGCACCTCAGGTTGGAGGCGGACCGGGCCGGCATCACCGTGGCCGACGTTGCCGCCAACCTCACCACCTGGCGAGGGCATCGAGCCGACGATCGATTCCACCCAAACGACCGAGGCTACGGATGGTGGGTCGAGGCAGTCCGCACCGCTCTCGCCTCAACGATCACCACCGCCGGCAACGATCTCTCAGGTGGCTGATCAGCCGTTCCTTCGGACAAGTCGGACCAGAACCCCAACGGCGGCGATCAGGATCAACGCCATGCCCAGCCCAATGCAGATGAACTTGATGACGGCGGCAGATGAATACGGAACAGCCAGCCAGTTCGCAAAGCCCTGAGGGTTTGCCAGCAGCACGAAGCTCAACAGGTTCTCGACAACGTCGAACAGGGCGCCAACGGTGACGAGTACCGCCCCGGCTCGACCCGCCCGACTGAAGAAAGAGCCGCTTCGGTTCAACCGGCTGAGGAGCGATCCAAGCGACACGCCGAGCAGGATCATCGCTGCGATGAAGGCGAAGTCGACGAACTGGGTGACCCAGTACCGGTCGAGCGTTCCGGCCGCCTCCATCACGGCGTAGAAGCCCTTGATCTCCGCACCGTCGAAAGTGGTCTGCCCCTCGGCGTATGACACCGGGTGGTTCGACGCCGCGTAGTTGGCGTTCAAAACCGAATTGACGATGCCAAGGAACACGAACGATCCGAGAGCGGCGACCACGTGGGTGCGGAGCGGCAGCGCTCCGAACATGTCCGGCAACCGTCCAAGACCTCTCCCGCCACCAGCACGATGGCTCACCCCAATCCGCGGTGACCCTGTCTGCGGTGACCCGGTCTGACCTGATCCTGTGTGGTGCGCTTCTGTGTCGTTCATGTCGTTCCATTCTCTCGAACACGTTCCCGCGAACGCATTCCTACAGAATGCATTCCTGGGAATGCATGTCACTTGATTCCGTACGATACATTCCTAGGAATGGAACCGCAACCGGCAGCGCAACTTCTTCCCCTGCTCGGGATCCTGTCCCAGCTGTTCCAGGCCAGAACCGACACCCTGCTGCAGCCATCGGGCCTGAGCTACACCCAGATGGCAGTGCTCACCCACCTGGCCCGACAAGACCACGGCCAGTCGATCTCGGAGCTGGCAACAGCATTCGAGATTCAACAGCCGGGGATGTCAAAGGTGGTCAAACGACTCGAAAGCAGCGGGGCGGTCACCACCAAGACCGACCCGGCAGACCCCCGACGCAAGCTCGTCTCCATTTCCAAGACCGGCAGCGAAACCACAGAGACCGCTGGAGCGGTAGTGATCCGAGACGTGCAGCAGTGGTTCGACGGCTGGTCCGAGCAGGAGGTCGCCCATTTCACCGCCGCTGTTGGCCGCCTCGTCGGCTGGCTCGACGAAAACCGCCTCGGCGCCGACTGACTGAGCGCCGACTGACTGGGCGCCTGCGACGTCGCAGACACATCGACCAACAGCGCGGCGACCACAGCACCCTTGGGTTCTTCATCGGCAGCTGTGCCAACATACGACAATGCATGCGGCGCTGATAACCGGCAAGGGCGAGGTCACACTCAACGAGTTCCCGGAGCCCGAACCGGCACCCACCGGGGTGGTGGTCGACATCGAGCTGTGTGGGATCTGCGGAACCGACATTCACGCCTTTCAATCCGGTCAGCCATACAACGCTGCCATCTGTGGCCATGAGTGGACCGGCGTTCTCACCGCCGTCGGCGATGATGTCTCCTCGTTGGCAGGCCCGACTGCGGAGCTTTCCGAGGGCGACCGAGTGGTGGTGGCAGTCCCACCGGCCTGCGGCTCCTGCGATGCCTGTCGGGCCGGGCAGACCACAAAGTGTCTTGCCGCATTTATGGTCGCCGTCGGCCGGGACCCCCTGGCTCCACCACATGGCGGCTTCGCCCCGAAGATCGGCGTTGGCGCCAACCGAGTGGTGAAAGTTCACCCCGAACTATCGGTCACCCAGGCGGCCCAGGTGGAACCCGCAACCGTGGCCTTTCATGCGGTCCGCCAGACCCAACCTCGCCTTGGGGACGTCACCGTGGTGCAGGGAGCGGGTCCCATCGGGCTCACCACCCTGCAGTGGGTGGCGGCCGCCGGGGCCGGAGAAGTCATCGTCGTCGAACCGAACGACTCACGACGCACCGCCGCACAGGCGCTCGGAGCGACCATCACCACTACACCGGACGAGGCGGCAGCAGTCATCGCCGATCACAGCACTGGCCTTGGAGCGGACGTGGTGTACGAGTGCGTCGGCCGACCGGAGACAATCCAGGGAGCGGTCGACCTGGCCCGGCGGGGTGGTGTTGTCAGCATGATCGGGCTGGCCGACCAGGCAGCCTCGATCAACCCAAGTACGTGGTTGGTCAAGGAGATCATCCTCCAAGCGTCGCTCGCATACAGCCATGAAGAGTTCGACATGGCGATGAAGATGATCGCTGCGGGTCGAGTTGACCTGGATGCCATGCACTCCCGCACCGTCGGGCTTGCCGATCTTGGCCAGGCCTTCGAAGACCTCGGCGCGGGGGCGGGCGATGACCTGAAGGTGCTCGTCGATCCGAACCTGAGCTAGCCCTCCCGACCTGTCATCGCTGCCGAGTATTTGCGAGTTGGCCCGTGCAACTAGGGTACGGCGATGGGACGCCTCAACGAAAAGATCGCAGTCATCGTCGGTGGAGGATCGGGGTTCGGCCTCGCCACCTCTGAGCGGTTTGCGGCCGAGGGCGCAACGGTGGTTGTGCTCGGACGACGAGGGGACATCGCGGCAGAGGTGGGCGAATCGCTCGGCGGCTCCGGCTACGGGTGTGACATCACCGACTTCGATCAGATTGAAGCGGTCACTGCGCAAATCATGGAGGCGCACGGTCGCATCGATGTGGCGGTGAACTACGCAGGCTTCCAACAGCGGACCGAAATCAGAGACCTGACCCCGGACATCCTCCGCCCGATGGTCGAGGTCCAGTTGATCGGGGCAATCTGGTTCATCCGGGCCATGGGCAACGCCATGGCCGCCGGATCGGGAGGTTCCATCATCTCCACGTCGTCGCTGACCGCGTGGAATCCGTCTGCTGGCCAGGTCGGCTACGCCGCATCGAAGAAGGGCCTGGAGTACGCCAGCCAAATTGCGGCCATCGAGTACGGGGCGGACAACGTCAGGGTCAACTGCATCGCCGCCCACCTCATCGAAACGCCGATGACCGCAGAGATATTCAAGCAGCGGCTGCTCATCGAAGCGGTCAGGCAACAGACGCCGCTGGGACGTATGGGCTCGGTCGACGACATCGCCAACACCGCGCTGTTCCTCGCATCGGATGAGGGGGCCTACATCTCCGGCCAGACCATCTGCGTTGACGGCGCGGCCTCAACTCAAAAACTCCCGACCGCCACCGACATGGGCCTGCTGGCCGCAGCAAAGCCTGAGCTGCTGTAGCGCTGGTCAGTCGTCCGCCCGTTCTGCCAGTCCGGCAGGTTCTTCGTCGGCATCGTCATCGGCGGGACGATAATTGTATGAACGCTGGGTCCTCCCGCCAGCGATAAGAAGCAGCTGTCCGGTTACCCAGGCCGATGCCGGGGACGCCAGATACACCACCGCACTTGCGATGTCTTCGGGGGTCCCGAGGCGCCCGAGCGGAATGGTCGCAGCCAACTCATCAAGAGAATCCGAGACGCCGAGCACCTCCAGAAACGCCTCGGTGGCGATCGGCCCGGGAGCCACACCGTTGACCCTGATGTTCGGCGCAAGCTCGAGGGCCAGGGTCTGCGTCAGGTTGTTCATGCCCGCCTTGGCCGCGGCGTAAGGTCCGGTAAACGGAGACCCTCGGGTGCCGGCCCCCGAGGAGATATTGACGATGGTGCCGCCCGGCCCCATCCTGGCGGCCGCGGCCTTGCATCCCTGAAATGCACTGGTCAGGTTCAGCTCCAGTTGCGACCGAAAGACGTCGTCAGGGGTCTCAACCAACGGCCGCACGGTCTTCTCGTCGGAACCGCCGACGTTGTTGACCCACACGTCGAGCCGCCCGAACTCGGCGACGGTGCGGTCTGCGAGGTCCTCGGAGAAGTTCCGAATGTCACCGTCCACGATGAGCGCTCGCCGCCCCATCGCTTCCACGGCCGCCGCGGTGACCTCCAGGTCCGAGCGGCGCCGGGCGTTCAGGACCACGTCGCACCCAAACTCCGCAAGACCAACCGCTATTGCCCGCCCAATCCCCTGACCGGATCCGGTGACCACCGCAACCCGACCGTCCATGCGAAACATTTCTGCCAGTGCCATCGCTCCCCTTCCTTCAACGACGCATCGTCACCGTTCGTCGTAATTAACCACTTGGTTACTTCGAACACTAGCGTTGGGGCCAATGATCGAGACGAAAACCTCGTTCTGTCGCCTGTGCCACGCGGCCTGCCCGATCGAGGTTGACATCGATCACGACAAGGTCACTGGCGGCGGCACCGGCCCCAGAATCGTTGCGGTGCGCGGCGACCGCAGCGACCCGCTGTTCGAGGGCTACACCTGTATCAAGGGTCGCCAGCTCGGCGACCACCATCAGCACGAAAGCCGACTTCGCCGCCATCTGCGCCGCACCAGCAGCACGCCTAGCGCAGGTCGCCCGACCAACGTAGACATGACCTCCGGTGGC
Source organism: uncultured Acidimicrobiaceae bacterium (assembly GCA_964609665.1). Taxonomy (GTDB): domain Bacteria; phylum Actinomycetota; class Acidimicrobiia; order Acidimicrobiales; family SZUA-35; genus JAHELU01. Next base: position 24,019 of record CAZSTV010000005.1, on the reverse strand, counting down.
TTCGAGCCGATTGCCGCCGCCACCGCCCTCGACGAGATTGCCGCTTCGATCCGCGGCATCATCGACCGTCACGGCCCGCGCTCGGTTGCCACCTATATCGGTACGGGCTCCTATCAGAACTCCACCACCCTGCCCGTCGCCACCGCCTGGCACGCCGGGATCGGTTCGCCATCGCTCTACACGTCGCTAACCATCGACCAACCGGCCCACCGCTCCGCCGCGCTACGAATGGGCGGTTGGGAAGCAGGGTGGCACAACTTCTCCGATGCCGACGTTGTCATGGCCATCGGCTACAACGCTCCCGTCTCCAGCTACGGACCGGCCGGAGGGCTGCAGGGCACGAACCCCATCGTCAGGCTGCGACGGGCCAAGGAGAACGGGCTCCGGCTCATCGTCGTCGACCCTCGACAGACCGAGCTTGCCGCTGCCGCTGACCTATGGCTGCAGGTCCAGCCCGGGGAAGACCCGACGCTGCTTGCGGGCATCATCCGCATCATCTTGGATCGCGGCCTGCACGACGAGGCGTTCTGCGCCGACTACGTGCAACAACTGGAAGACCTGCAACGCTCCGTCGACCGGTTCAGCCTTAGCTACGTCAGCGAGCGGACAAAGCTCCCCGCAGATGACATCGTGCGGGCAGCCGAGATGTTTGCCGAAGGGCCGCGAGGGTCAGCCGGGACCGGTACCGGACCGAACATGGCTCCCCACGGCACCCTGACCGAGCACCTCACGCTGACGCTCAACGCCATTTGTGGCAGGGTGAACCGCGTCGGCGACCAACTGGAAAGCGGCTACTTTCTCTTTCCGGGGGACACCCGCCGGGCTCAGGTCACCCCGCCAACCAACCCCGCGCCTGGCACGCCACATCGGGTCAGAGGGCTGGCCGGACTGCCCGCGGAAATGCTCAGCAACGCCCTGGCCGATGAGATTCTGCTGCCCGGTGATGGCCAGGTCAGAGCGCTGATCGTGTCAGGCGGGAACCCGGTGGTTGCCTTTCCCGATCAGGCCAAGACGATCCGGGCCATGCAAGACCTCGAGTTGCTGGTGGTCATCGATCATCGCATGACGGCCACCGCCGAGTTCGCCGACTACGTGATTGCGCCCCGGCTGCAGCTGGAGCGGGCAGACGTTCCTCACATCATGGATCGGCGTTTCGCCATGCCGTACACCAACTACACGCCTGCGGTGATTGACCCTCACCAGGTGCCCGGCACCGACCTACTCGCCGACTGGGAAGTCTTCGCCGGGCTGGCCGCCCGCAACAACTCGTCGATCGATCTGCCCGGTGGGCGCCTGCCGGTAGACCCCGACTCCATCAGCCCCGGCGGTCGGGACACGGGCGCGAACACGTCCGGTTCGCTGAACGATGATGTGGTCCTCGACCGTGTCTTTGGAACGGCTCGCATGCCAATGGCAGAGATCCGAGCCAACCGTGGGACGGTGCACCCCGAGCGAGCCATCACCGTCGTTGCCGGAAACCCTGATGCCGAAGGTCGTCTGGCCGTCGCGCCGCCCGATGTGGTGGCAGAACTCGACGACGTGTTGGCGGAACAAACCGGCGCAGACCACCTCCCAACATTTGATGACGACCAATTCCCCTTCCGCCTGGTCGGAAGACGACTCAAGCACGTCTTGAACTCGATGGGGCGAGAACTGCCAGGGCTTGCGGCAGTCGGCACCACCAACCACGTGGCAATCCACCCGGATGACCTCGTAGCGATCGGCGGAACCTCAGGCGACCATCTCACCATTGCCTCGCCCCACGGCCAGGTGGTCGGCATTGCCGAGAGCACGCCAACACTCAAGCGCGGCGTGGTGGCCATGCCCCACTCCTGGGGAGGGTCGCAACTGACCGACGAAGCCGTGGCGACCGAAGGCTCGCCGACGAACCGCCTTGTCAGCAACGAGCACGGCTTTGACCCGATTACGGGTATGGCGGTGCAGAGCGCCATCCCCGTCTCGATTGCCGTCAGTCGGTGACGCGCCCCGCCTCGTGAAACTGGCGGGTCGAGCCGGTGTTGAAGCGGCCAGGCACCATGCCCGCCGTCGTCTGTCCGGCATCGACCACCAGCGTGTGCCCTGACACGTAGCGGCCGTCGTCGCTTGCCAAGTACAGCGCGGCGGCAGCAATGTCGTCCGGCAGACCGGCGTAACCCAGAGGCGATCCCGAAGCAATCTTCTCCTCGGTCGCCGCGGTATTGGTGGCGTCGCCGGTGGTCACCGATGCGGTCATCGCTGTGACGGTGTTGCCGGGCGATATGGCGTTAACCCGGATCCCGTCCGGTGCCAGCTCGTTCGCCACCGACTTGGTGAGGCCGATCACGCCGTGCTTGGCCGTGGTGTAGGCGTGAGGCCCGAGACCACCGAGAATGCCCGCCGTGCTCGACGTGTTGATGATGACGCCCGAGCCCTGCGGCTGCATGACCCTGGCGGCATGCTTCACCCCAAGAAACACCCCACGCAGGAGAATGGCGATGGTGTTGTCCCACGCGTCGGTCGGCGTCTCGGAGATGCGCCCGACCGCACCGACGATGCCGGCGTTGTTGAACATGATGTCCAATCGGCCGAAATCCGAGACCGCAAGGTCCACTGCCGCCGCCACCTGGTCTTCATCGGTGACGTTGCAGGGAGCAAACCGGGCGACGTCGCCCAGTTCTGCGGCCAACGCCTTGCCAGCGTCGGTCTGCATGTCGGCAATGACCACGTTGGCGCCGTTTTCGGCAAACATCCGGGCGGTGCCGGCGCCGATCCCGCTCGCAGCGCCCGTGATCACGGCCGTTTTGCCTTCAAGTCGCTTTGTCATCGCACTCCTCGGTTGCAACGTCCCTCATTCATCAGGACCCACCCCTGCGAACGCCTTCTTTGAGAACGTCCTCTTTGAGAACACCCTCTTCGGAACACCTTATATTGGGGCGGGCCTATGCCTGAAGGTCGTGGTCGACGAGCGCCGCCTGGGTTCTGGCAATCACTTCAGTCCAGAGGGCGATGGCCCGCTCGCTGGTGAAGTCCAGGCTGCCGACGGCCAGCACGGGGATGATCCAGCCACATTCAATGCCGACCCGATAGTCCCGACGAAGGGCGTCCATGTCGTACCCGGTCACCCCGCCAGCGATCAGTGCATCGAGATAGACCTGCAGGAGATCGTCCTCATTGGCTCGCCGCTCGTCTGTGCTCATGTTCTGCGTGAGGAAGTACCCGACGTCAGCGGCGCCACCGCCCTGGCTGATGGCTTGCCAATCGATAACCGCCACCGAGCCGCCGTCGAAGAACAGATTGTCTGCCCGGAAGTCGAAGTGGACCAGCGTGTGCGGCATTGCGGCGAGCTCGTCAAGGATCCGTGGGCGCTGCGCGGCATAACCCGCAACGAACGTCTCAAGCTCCGGCTTCACCTCTTTGCCAAAGGCCTCCATGAAGCCTGGCAGCGATGCCTCGTAGATGGGACCGCCAGCCTGGTTGAGCGGACCGTCGATGACCGGTATGAAGTCCGCCGCTTCAAGTCCGGCGCCGTTCCAGAACCGGGCGTGGTGAGCGCCAAGACCGGCAAGCGCTGTCGCGGCCTGATCGGCGGTGGTCCCGGCCACCTGGTCGCCAAGCGTCAGCGCCGAAAGGTCCTCCATCAGGATGAGGTACCGCTCATCGGCGGGCTCCGCCGCAGGGTCGCAGGTCACGTGGTAGATCTCGGGGGTGCGGAGCGGCGTTTCGTTGGCAAGCTCCCGGTAGAACCGATGCTCCCGCTCGTAAATCCTGGTGGGATGCATCATCGCCCGGATCTCTGGTGACTGGGTGGGGAACTTGGCGACGATCGTCGTCGGTGCCTCACCGGCAACGCCGTCATAGACAAGGCCGACGGTCGTGACCTCACCCATGAATCCAAGACCGGCTCCGGCCGGGTCGAGGATGACTTCCCCGACCGACACGTCGGACGGAATAACGCCAGAACCACGGAGCGCTTCTGTCATCCACTGCGCCGTGATCTCGGTGGTTGTCGTCGGAAGGGTTGCGGTCATGTCCGTAGGTCTCTCTCCGGGTAGCTGTTTGGGGGTAGCGCGTTCAGCGGTCCGTGCAAAACGTGACCGCCATCGACGTAGAGGCATTCGCCTGTGACAAACGCTGCGGCCGGGGACGCGAGGAAGACAACCGAGTTGGCGATGTCCTCGGGTTTGCCGGGAAACGGCATTGGCACACCCGACATGTCGCTGCCGACCTCTTCGTCGTAGGTCTTCTCCCACCCCTCGGTCCGAAACGCTCCGGGGGCGACGCAGTTGACTCGAACACTCGGGCCCCATTCAAAGGCGAGGGTCTTTGCCAGCTCCACCACGCCCGCCCTGGCCGCAGCGCTATGGGCAATGCCGGGAATACCACGGCCCACGATGGCCACGATCTGGACGATGGCACCGCCGTCGCCGTCGAGCATCTGGCTGCCGAACACCTGGGTCATGGCCCACGTGCCGTTGAGATTCAGGTTGATGACGCTGTTCCAGCCATTCGGGCTGTAGTCCCTGGCCTTCTGCGGAAACTGTCCACCGGCATTGTTGACCAGAATGTCGAGCTGATGCCGTCCAGCGAGACCCTCGACCAACTCGCGGTCTCGAATGTCCACCTGGTCGACCAGGACCCGGTTGCCGGTCGCTTCTGAGATTTCCGCCGCCGTCGCCTCCAACACATCCAGTCGCCTGGCCGCAATGACAACCTCGGCTCCAGCAGCCGACAGTCCAGTGGCGATGGCCCGGCCGAGCCCGGTTCCGCCCCCGGTGACCAGTGCCTTCTTTCCCACGAGCAGATCAGAGGCAAACGGACTGGAACCCGCCCCTGGTTCCGAACCTGTTTCTGACAACTCAGACTCCCCTTGCACTTCGCTTGACTGCTTCAAACATGCCGAGCCCGATGAGCGCGATGCCGGCGATGAGGTTTACGAATGCGCCGATTCCGGGGTCGAAGTCTCCACCCCAAAGCCCGCTGATGACCCACGCAAACGCCGGCCCGGTGGCGAGCACGCCGAGGCCCATCGTTGCATGGGGCCATAGGACGTACGGTCCAAGGTCGACCATAGAAGCGCCGCGAAGCATCCGGTGAAGGCCATAGAAGATGGTCAGCACGCCAACGAACAGCAGCAGAATGCCAATGCGGGGTGCACCCGGCTCGTAGCCGGTGAACGAGATCGACGAGAGCACGGTGTACTCCAGGAGCGGCGCAGCCGCGATCACCGCGCCAAGGGCCACCGTTGCGGCGCCGAGCGCTCGAATGGTGCCGTCGACCAGCGGCGGTGGCTTTTCGGACCGCACGCTGAACAAGCCGAGAATGCTGGCGTAGGCCATCACGTTTGAGGCGACGTACACCCACTTCGGAGCGCCGCCGGTGGAGAAGACCCAGAGGAAGACCAGGTTGCTGGTGAAGACCGAGAACGAGAGCGCAATGCCAAGCTGATTCGGGCCGAAGAGCTTGGTCTCTGTGCGGCGACCGCGCAGACCCTGCACCGCGGCGTACAGCACCACCACCGCGGCGAGCAGCGCGAGGACGCCGAAGCCGCCACCGCCGTTTCCTTCCAGGCCGGTCCGACCGCCCCGGACCCATTCCAGGAACAGGAGCACAAGGAGCAACCCCGCGCCGAGGATCTGAAAGGTTGAGGCGATCTGCACGGATTTGGTGAGCGGCGGAACACCACTCAGCACCTCTGGCACGACGGGAACGTCGCTTCGAACCTCGGTTGCGGTCATGCGCTCACCTCTCCCAGGTAGCTCGCTTCGAGCAGGTCTCGGCGCGACGATAGTTCCTCAGCGGTTCCCGACATCGAAACTTCGCCGTGGCTCATCACATACGCCCGATCCGCGACCGACAGCGCCATCTGAATGTGTTGCTCAACGATGAGGACCGCGGCACTGGTCTCGTCCGCGATTTGGCGGACGATCGGCAGCAACCGCTCCACAATGATGGGAGCGAGTCCAAGGCTCATCTCGTCCACCAGAAGCACTTTGGGGTTGCCGACCATCGCCCTGGCCAGCGCCAACATCTGCTGCTCACCACCGGACAGCAACCCCGCCCGACGGTCCATCAACGGGCGCAGTGCGGGGAGCATGTCCAATGCGCGGTCATAGGCGGCGGCCCGATCGTTCTTGTCTCCCGCAACCCCGAGTCGCAGGTTCTCCTGCACCGTGAGCTGGAAGAACAGCGACCGGTCCTCGGCAACGTGGGCCAGACCCCGGCGGGCGTTGAGGTGGGGCGAGCGAGACGACACCTCTTCGCCGAGCACGCTCACCGAGCCTTCGAGGGCGGGCAGCAAACCCGACACGGTCAGCAACGTTGTGGTCTTGCCGGCGCCGTTCGGTCCGAGCAGGGCGACCACCTCTCCCGCCTCGATGTGCATGTTCAGTCCACGCACCACCGGTACGCCGACGTAGCCGGACGACAGGTTCTCGATCTTCAGCGCAGTGGTCATACCGCCGACTCCTCGTCCGCTGCCTCGGCTACTGCCTTCCCTGCGCCCCCGCCGACCGCTTCGCGTGCGGCGGCCGCTCCCGCCGCTTGAATCTCGCCCGCTTCCTCACCGAGGTAGGCCTTGATGACCGCCGGGTTCTCCCTGATCTCGCTGGGCGTCCCCTTGGCGATGATCTTGCCGAAGTCCAGCACGTAGATGTAGTCGCACACCGACAGCACCAGGCCCATGTCGTGGTCGATCAGGAAGACGGTCATTCCCCGGTCGAGGAAGCTGCGAAGCCTCACGCCGAGGAGTTGGCTCTCCGTTGTGTCGAGCCCGGCCGCCGGTTCATCCAGCAGAATGAGCTTCGGGTCGGCGGCAAGTGCCCGTGCCACGCCGACCAGCTTGCGCTGACCGTGGGAAAGATCTCTGGGAAGCGCATCGCGATATTCGTCCAGCTCCAGTGCTTCGATCGCCCGCTCCACCGCGTCGTTCTTGCCCGACCGGGTTGGCCACACCATGTCGGCAAGGAAGCCCCACCACTTCGGGTCATCGGCCGCGGCGTACAGGTTGTCCTCAACCGACAGATCTTCGAACAGTTCAAGCGACTGGAAGGTGCGGACAAGGCCTCGCTTTGCCCGCTTGTGCGGAGCAACCTCCAGCAGTGACTCCCCGTCGAAGGTTGCCGTTCCCGCCGACGTCGACACAAAGCCGGTGATGGCATCAATGAAGGTGGTCTTGCCTGCGCCGTTCGGACCGATCAACCCAACGAACGAGCCGGTGGGAATGACGATGTCCACCTTGTCGTTTGCATTGAGGCCGCCGAACGTGACCGTCAACCCTTCGGTCTCGAGCATCGGTCGCGTCGTCTCACCTGTACTCATGGTCAACCCCCTACCGGCTCGGCTGTAGCCGAGGGAACGAGTCCCTGGAGCCGAGGTTTGATCACGTGACTCCAAAGTTCAAAGTTGCCCGCGGCGATGCCCTCCGGGTTGAGGATTGCCGTCAAGATCAACCCGACGCCACCGATCAAGGTGAAGTACTCCGGGTTGAGAGAGTCCAGATGGAGGCTGGTGATTGCGTCGACCAACCCGCCGGCCACAAGCATGCTGCCAACCAGCGCGCCTGACACCGAGCTGATGCCGCCGAGGTAGGCGAATGCCAGAAGCGCCAGGCCGGCAAAGACGTTCCAGGAGTCGGGTGAGATGGACGTCAGCTTGTAGCTGAGGAGGATCCCGCCGATGCCTGCGATCCCGGCTCCAATGCCAAAGCCGAGCAGTTTGGTCCTGGCCACGTCAATGCCCGCCGCGGCCGCCGCCCGTTCGTTGGCTCGGACCGCCAGGAAGCGCCGTCCGGTTGCGCCACGACGGAGGTTGGCAACGCCGATGGCAAGGGCGATAACCCACGCCAACAGGAACGCCGAGAACTGCCAGCGATCGGTGGCACCACCTTCGAGTGGCTGCACCGAAACGTCAGCGCCGAACCAGTTCGGCAACTCGATGGCGGTGTTGCTGCGGGCACCGTCCTGGGTCCAGTAGGCGTTCTGAAAGTGGAGCGCTTCGAAGGCAAGGACCGCGGTGATGGTGACAACCGCCAGTTGCACCCCTCGGACGCGGACCGCGGGAAGGCCAACGATCACGCCTGCGACAACAGCGACGGCCACGCCAAGCACGAATGCCAGTGGCGATGGAAGGTCAAGTCCTTGCACGGCGAACAGGTCGAAGTCTCGAACCTTCTCGCCATTGGAGAAGAACCGGATGGCCGCGTAGGCCGCGACGCCGCCAAAGGTCAGCTGAGCCAGAGAGATCTGGCCGAGGTAGCCGACCACCACCACGAACGACAGCATGAAGATTGCCGCCACCAGGGTTGCGGTGAGGTTGGACTCCCAGGAACCGGTGAAGACGTTGATGGCAACCATTACGACGAAGGTTGGCAGCACCGCGCTCTTGAGCGGGTTGGTGGGCTTCGGGGCTCGCGGCTGACGCCGTTCCACCACCGAGCCGCGAATCGGCAGCTTGTCTCCCTGCAAGAACAGGACGGTGATGACGGCGAGCAGCGGCAACACCTCGCGCACCGCACCGGACGGCAGGAGATCACCGATGATGGAGTCGTGCCACCAGGCCTGACGCTCGGCAACATCGGTCAGGCCGTTCTGCAACATCCCGAGCCCGAGACCGCCAAGGGTGGTCATCCAGATGGACTTGAGGTTGCCGATCAGCGCGGCGCCCAGCGCCGGGACGATGAACAGCGACCACTGTTCCTGGTTGAGGCTCGGGCCCTGGATGAAGAACACAGCCGCAATGCCCGCGGTGAACGCGGAGAGCACCCAGTTGAAGCCGGCCAGTCGCTGTGGCGAGTACCCGAGGAGGACTGCGCCTTTCTCGTTTTCGTCCGCCGCTCTCGTGGCAACGCCGAAGCGGGTGAAGTGATAGAGCGCTGTGAGACCACCGCCGACCGCAAGCGCGATGCCGGCAATGATGAAATTGTCAACGCCGACGTCGGCGCCAAGGCCCAGGAAGTTCTTGGCGGTGCCCGATGGGAGCACGCCCTCGTCACGTCGATTGACCGAACCGAAGTTGAGCTGGGCCACCGCCTGCAGGTAAATCATCACGCCGACCGAGCCAATCACCTTGCCGAGGGCCGGTGAGTTTCGCAGCGGGCGGAAGACCAGGAAGTGCATCATCAACCCGAGGCCACCGGCCACGAGCAGCGTCAGCAAGATCGCTGGGAAGGTCGGCCATGCCGCACCGAGGCCAATCTTGACCGGGATGTTGATGGTGTCCCCCGGGATCACATCGATCCATGGCAGGACAAGCGTCGCCCTCGGTTCTCCCCCATCAAGGCTGCTGGCCGCAAGGCCGCCTCGAAGTTCGTTGAAGGTGTACGCCGAGTACATGGCGATGGCGGCGTGAGAGAAATTGATGACGCCGGAACCCTTGTATGCCGCGACCACACCGCTGCCGAGGAGTGCATACAGTCCGCCGAAACCAAGCCCGATGATTAGCGCTGCAAGAAATGAAGTCATTCGTCCTTCCGACGTTTACCCCGACGGAAGCGGTGGTGCGGTGCGGTCAGCCCACACCACACCACCGCCCATCAGGAGGATTCCTCTAGCCCTCGCGTGGTGGCAGCGAGGCAACGAAGTCAAGGTTGTTTACGTGTTCTGCCGACAGGTCGTAGCTTGCGCCGTTCCAGACGCCGTAGGCAATGGTGTAGTCACAGATCGACTCGTAGTCGTCCGGGGCCGCACCGCAATCGATCGGCGGTGAACCGAATGAATGGTGACCGCTCCAGGTCTTGATCTGGTCGAAGACGGTCTGACCCTCACCGGGGTCGCCGCCGCTGCCGGAAACCTCGCTCATCGCCATGTAGTAGTTCATCATGGTGTTGAAACCGGCGTCCTTGAAGGTGCCGGACGGGGTGTCGCCGCCAAAGGCGTCGAGGGTGCTCTTTCGCAGGTCAACCTCGGCAACGATCAGCTCGTTGTCGGCCCACAGCTCTTCGAGCCGTGATGAGTAGCCGGTGAAACCAACGGTGACGCCAACCGCGGCATCGCCGGCCTGGCTGAGTGCGTTGTCATCGTCGCAGGAGCCGGATGAGAAGATGCTTCCCTCATACCCGGCTTCACGTAGCCCGATCCAGTACTCCGCACACTGCGGAGCGGCGATGCCGAACTGCACGCCGGGGTTCTCCGCACCGTCGAGGAAGTCCAGCACCTGCTGATTCACCACGTCGTTGTCAGCGGGGTCCTCGGGGACTTCGGGGAAGCCCTGGAATTCGAAGCCGGGATTGGCTTCGGCCAGAAGCTCGAGCGGACGAAGCTGGGTGTCCGCCCAGCAGCCCTGGCCAGGTGCGTTGTCGGAGTAGATGACGGCGAGACGGTCGACGCCGCCCTCGACGATGGCCTTCATCTGGCCCGGGAACGACACCACGCAACCGCCGCCGAAGGAAATGGCGCCGGGGTTGTCAAAGTCGGGGACGAAGATCGGCACCATGTTGTAGACCGGGATGCCGGCCCAGATTGGGTACAGACCCGGTGTGAAGAAGTCGACGCCAACGAAGATTGCGCTGACCCCGGCCTCAACCATCTGGTTCGCACAATCCTGCGCCGCGCTCGGGTCGATCTCGTGAGCGCAGGTGGTCAGCTCCACCGGCCGACCGTCGATGCCTCCCATGGAGCCGTTGATCAGCTCGATCGCCGCTTCGGCACCGGCCCGGATCTCCGGGAAGGAACCGCCCGGCGAACCTTCGAGGTTCACCATGCCGATGCTGATCGCTTCGCCGTCTGCCGCCTGAGGATCTGCGAGGGCGGACGAGATGGCCGCTGCCATCAACTCCGCGCCGTCGCCATTGTCGCCAGCGTCAAGCATGGCGGCGGGCTCTTCTTCTTCCTCCATGGCCTCTTCGGCCTCTTCCTCTTCTTCAGCAGGGGCGGCCGGTTCGGCTTCCTCTTCCTCGGCCTCCGCTCCAGCCTCAAGACCGCTGCCGCCGTCATCTGCGGCGTCATCATCTCCGTCATCGCTGCTGCATGCTGCCGCCATGAGCGAGAAGCTCAGTAGAACCGCAGCAAGCCACCAAAGGCGCTGCGAGGATCGTGACCTCATGAAGTACTCCCCCGTAATCAAGTTGTCCGCCGGCCCCCCTGGGCCAGTAGCCGAGCCGTTTTCCGGCACGGTGCGACGATATTAATCGATTAGTTAGTTCCTGGCGACTTCGAGTCCCGAATCCGCGACCGGGACCCGATGTCGCGCCGATTTACTCTGCGCCGTGACCCGCTGCGATGGCCTTCGCGGTGAACGCTTGGAACTTCGCGGTGTCGAATGCAACCACCAGACGAGCGTCGGTCTCGATGATGACTCGATGGGGTGAGTCCAAGAATTTGCAGAAGCTCTGCCGATACTCGTCGTCCGGTTCAACGTCGAGCCGCGACAGCGTTGGGTAGAACCAGTTCTTCAGTTCATCGAAGCCGGGATCTCCCGGTGCGTGCACGATGGAGTCGCCCTTATAGCTCGCGGTCTTGCCGCCATTGTTGATGACCAGCGCCGACTGCGGCCGGGCCCGCAACGCAGGCACTCGCTTGCGACGTTCGGCGCAGGTGGTGAAGAACTTGCCGTCGCGATAGACGAACGCCACGACGACGCCCACCGGGTACCCCTCGCGGGTTGTCCAGTTGAAGACGCACTCACCACCGGCGGACAGCAGGGTGTTCAAGTCGTCTTCATCCAACCGCATCGTGGTCAGATCCTCGTAGTCGATCTCTTCTTCACTCACTTGGTGCTCCTTCGGTTTTCGAATCGGTTTGGTCAGGTTTGAGTGTTTCGCCCCACGGTGGGTTGAACAGGTTGAGCAGGCTCAACGGTCTCCACCGTTCACCAACAGGGTTTGCCCGGTGACCCATGACGCTGCGGGCGAGGCCAGAAACACCACGGCGTTCGCAACGTCTTCCGGCGTGCCGAGACGCCCCAGGGGCACGCCCCACTTCTTGGCCATCTCGGGAAGGTCGTCCTCGGTTGCTTTGAAGAACTCCATGAACACCTCGGTCGGGACCGGGCCGGGGGCCACCCCGTTTACCCGGATCTGTCGCGGCGCCAACTCGACAGAGAGTGTCTTGGTGAGGCTGTCGACCCCAGCTTTGGCAACGCCGTACGGACCGTTGTAGGGGGATGGCTTTAGTGCTGCTCCGGACGAGATGTTGATGATCGATGCGCCGTCCTCCATCACCCGAGCGGCGGCCCGTGCTCCGGTGAAGACTGCCCGAAGGTTCAGGTCTAGCTGATAGTCCCACTGTCGGTCCGGCATCTCGGAGAGGTGACGAGGGGTGCGGTCATCGGCTCCACCCGCGTTGCTGACCCACAGGGTGAGCCGTCCCATCTCGTCCTTGGCCCGCTGAGCCAACTCGTCAACAAACGCCCCGTCGGTGATGTCACCGGGAATGACCAGCGCTCGCCGGCCGAGGCTGCGGACCCGTTCGGCGACGGCCTCAATCTCGTTTTCACGGCGGGCGGTCAAAACCACGTCGCAGCCGGCCTCGGCAAGCGCAACCGTGATGCCTTCGCCAATCCCCCGCCCGGCACCGGTCACCACCGCCACCCCGTCAGACAGTTGGAACCTGTCGAGCACCGTCTCAGCCATGTTGTTCTACCCTTTCGTCGACCACGGTTGCACGGCCCGGACGGGCGCAGTTACACAGCCCGCACGGGCGCAGTTACACAGCCCGCACGGGCGCAGTTATACAGCCCGACAGGCCAACTCGGACCGTCGTGTGCTTTGATACAGCCATGAAATTCGGACTTGCCTTTGCCAGTAGCGCCGGGACCGATGCCGCCTCGGCCATCGAGATCTCCAAGATCGCCGAAGCCGTCGGCTTCGAATCGGTGTGGGGCGGCGAACACGTTGTCATGCCGAGCACCATCGAGTCGGCCTACCCGTATACCAGCGACGGAAAGATCCCGGCCACGCCCGAAACGCCCATACCGGACCCACTCATCTGGCTGGCCTACGTGGCGGCGGCAGCGCCAACGCTTCGGCTTGGCACCTGCATTCTTATCTTGCCCCAGCGCAACCCGCTGGTCTTGGCCAAGGAGCTTGCAACCCTCGACCACCTGTCCGGCGGACGGGTGGAGCTTGGCATCGGCGTCGGCTGGCTGGAGGAAGAGTTCAACGCCCTCGGCGTCCCCTGGGAACGTCGAGGCAAGCGCAACGACGAGTACCTGGAGGTACTGCGCACCATCTGGTCCGGCAGCCACGTTGAGTTCCACGGAGAGTTCGTCGACTTCGAGCCGCTGACCTCCACCCCTCGTCCCGTCCAGGGCAGCGACATTCCGATTCTGGTCGGCGGCGACACCCCGGTCGCCATGCGGCGGGCGGCCAAGATGGCCGACGGCTACTTCCCCGGCGAGTCGGACTCGGAACGACTTGGTGAGCTGATCGCAATGCTGCGATCGACCTGTGAGGAGCACGACCGGGACCCCGATTCGGTCGAGATCAACGCAATGTTCGGCGGTCACTTCCGCGACCCGGCCGCTGGCATTGACATCATGCGAGACCTCGGGGTTGGGCGCGTCATGGTCCCGGCATTCGCCTTCATCGGTGACGGCGGTATGGACCGACTCCGCGAATTCGGGGAAACGCACGTGATGCCCAACCGAACCTGAGCTAGGGAACCGAGACCACGGTGACGGTGCCGGTGGAGCCGTCGATCTCAACGGTCGCTCCGTCGGGAATTCGCTGGGTTGCATCGATAACCGAGACTGCACAGGGCAGCCCAAGTTCGCGACACATGATCGCCGCGTGACTGGCGACAGCGCCGACATCCACAACGACCGCTTCCGCCGAAAGGAACAGCGGCACCCAGGACGGGTCGGTGGTCGGGGCGATCATGATGTCACCGGGCCCGATCGCCCCCGGGTCCGACGGGTCGAGTACCACTCGTGCAGTCCCGCGGGCAACGCCCGGCGCCCCCATGGCCCCCTGCAGCACATCACCGGCGACAGCAACCGTGGCGTCTCCGGCTCCTCGCTGCGGCCACGAGGAGATGGGCGGCACGCCATCTTCAAGCTTCACGATGTAGGGCGGCTCGAGCGTTTGCAGGGCGGCGAAGGTCTCTTCCCGCTCAACGATGGTGGTGGCCATTGACCCTGGGTCGGCCATGAAACCGTCCAGCTCATCGTCGACCACCATGAAAATCTGGCGGGGCTCGCTGAGCAGTCCGTCGGCAACCATCCGATCGCCAACGACCATCAGCGCAAGCTTTGCTTCATGGATGAGTCGGATACAGGCGTTCTTCCCCATCTCCCGCAGCCGGAAGAACAGCGCGGCGGAGGCGATCCCCGCTTGCAGACCGCCGTGGGCCTCGGGGTCACCTTCGACCATCGCCAGCAGTTCCGTCGTGAGACGTTCCCGCTCGGTTGCGCCGCGGGCGTTGGCCTCGGCCGGCGACTTCTCGTCGCTCTGATGCCGCATCCGCTCCAGCATGCCGAGCGCCATGGAGGGTCGGGTGGTCCAGGAGTGGGCCCGCAGGTCCCACTCGTTCGGACCGCGGTGACCGTGGGTCGCCAGCAGCTCATCCCACTGCCCAAGAAATGCCGATACCCCTGCGTCATCGGTTGACCGAAGCCGTTCGAGGATGCCGTCAACACCGGCATCAAAGGCGTCGCTAAGAACGGGAGACGCTTTGATGCTGCGAGACATGTCCCACATCAACATCGGAGCGTCGGCCGACTCAATCTCGCCAACAGCGGTCATCACCTTGACGGCGTCCGCGTCACGACCGATGGCGCCACAGATTGCCTGCACCGCTCCGGGCCCAAGCGACGCTCCCAACGCGGACTGGCAGTACAGCGTCCACGCCTCTTCGAGCTCCGGGCCAGCCAGACGCCTGGCTCGGGCAACGAGCTCATCGTTCGAAAGCGATAACAGATCGGGACGGTCTCGGACCTCCTGCACCGCCCGCTGTGCCGACGCCTCCTGGGCGGGGAAGCTGTCGGTGCTCATCACCCAGCCCATCGTCTCCGCCAACTTGGCACTGCGAGCCTCGTTGTCGTCATCGGGGTGCGGGGTGTATGGCGGGACGCCGGGATGATCGCCGAAGTACGCCTGGTCGATCGCCTCGGGACTTGCGCCTGGCATACGAACACCCATCATCCGGGGCAGCGAAAGTTGGTTGTAGAAATAGCCGCCCCAGTTGCCAAACACCTCGGGCAGCTCCAGCGCGAACTCGTCCGCCTCGAGCACGCCAAACTCGATGAAGCCTCTTGCAACCCCGGGCACGCAGCCCTTGGCCCAACCAAGGCTCCAGCCGAGCGGACTGAACGGCTCAGGTCCAACCTCATCGGCGTTCGCTCTTGTGTAGTACGGGAACCGAGGGCTGATCTCGGTATCGGTGATCCAACGTTCGAGTGCCGCCATGACGATGATCCCCCTGTTATTCGGTGGCGCCGAGTGACCAGCGGATGGCTCGACGGAGTAACTCGTGGTACTCCGGCTTCTCCCAGGAGCATCGCTCGACGACCGGGTAGTAGTCGACGACCGGGGCCATGTCCCAGTGCCCTCGACAGTGCCCGAGCGTGTTGTACAGCACCGCCCCGTCGCCGAGCGGACGCAGGTACTGCACCAGATGCTGGGACGGACCGTCGCTCCAGTCGGCCTCGGCAAAGCCGGTGGCCTCGCCCTGCCACTCGGTGTGGAGCAGCGCTGTCAAGCCGTCTCGATCATGATGCTCCAGCAGGTACAGCTCGTCGTCGGTTTCGAAGGGCTCGATGCCGGCGACCAGCCAGTGGTCGTCGTCGCTGCGCACCACCTCATACGGGGCGATCGGTGGGTGGGCCACGAACTGGGAGCCGAGCGTCTCGGCCCACACCGGAAAACATCGTGGGGCTTCAACCCCGTTCGGCCGTGGCAGATCAAGAGCGGCGTTCGTGCCATGGAGTGCCACCCACCTGCCGCCGTTCTCCACCCACTGCTTCACCGAGCGCTGGGCCGCGTCCGAGGGACGCACATCACAGGTGTAGCTGATCAACACGGTCGCTCCGTCGAGGAGTTCGGTGTTCTCGAATGTGGATTCGACCGTGGTCTTGACGTGGTCGTGCTCGCCAAGCAGGCCGAGCAACTCCCGCCGCGCATAGTCGATGTCGTGGTAGCGACCCCCCGCCACCACGACCGCATTGACCCGTTCCGGGTTCTCGCTCATCGGTTGTCCCCCTGGACCTTCAGTTGGTAGTTGACGCGTTAGTAGTTGACTCGCTTGAGGAACCCGCCGTCGACGGTGATGTTGGTGCCGTTCACATGGCGGCTTGCGTCGCCGGAGAGGAAGGCCACGACGTTTGCGACGTCCTGCGGGACTCCCATGGATCCACCGGGGTGAGTCTTCTCGGTCGCTTCGAAGAATTCCGCCATGCCTTGACGGATACGATCCCAGTCGCCGCCCTCCACCATGATCGGTCCCGGCGAGACCACGTTGCAGCGGATGCCCTTGGCGCCAAGCACCTGAGCCTGACCCAACGTCCAGTTGGTGACCGCGGCCTTGAAAGCGCTGTAGCTGCCGGAGCCGGTGGCGAAGTGCTCGGCGGTGGCGGTGGTGCCGATGGAGATCAGCGACCCACCGCCGTCGGCCAGCGCGTCGGTTGCCGCTTCGGCACCGGCGACCAGAGCCTTCAGATCGATGTTGAAGTTGTTGATCCAATCATCGAGCTTGCGCTGCGGCTTGGCGGAAGTGTTGTGAACGTAGATGTCGATGCCGCCGAGTTCCTCGGCGGAAGCGTTCACCCAGTTGACGAGCGATTCGGTATCGGCAGCGTCGACCGGGCCACCACACACGGTTCCGTTTGCGCCAAGCTCGGCGACGGCAGCGTCAACGTCCTCGGCGGTTCTGGCACAGATGGCCACCGATGCGCCCTCGGAGAGCAAGGTCTCCACGACCGCTCGACCGATTCCTTTTGTCGAGCCCGTGACCAACGCCTTCTTGCCGCTCAAACCGAGATCCATCAGTGAACTCACTTTCTCTAGGGTTCATAGCCGTCCGCAGGACCGAGAGGTCAAGGCCGCGCGTCGCAAACCTATCGAACGGTTAATTAGATACTCGCAGCCGAGGGGAACTCCCGCAAACAGTCGGGAGCGAAGCGCTAGGAGGCGGGCTTGATGAGCGAGCCGGTGAGCAACTTGTTTATGCCGTCGATGGCCTGACGGTGCTTCACCGGATTGCTGGACACCGCGTCGGTGAGTCCGACGGTGATGGTGCGGATCAACGATTCGACCAACGGCGCGTCCTTGGCTGCAATCTCGCCGGTCTCGACCCCGAACGCCACCATCTGTCGGAAGAAGCCCGACGGTGACGATGTCGGCACACCGCGGAGAGCGTCACGAAGAATGGGGTTCCGCTCCGCATCGACTCGAGAGGAGCCGAGGAACTGGGCGAGCGTCGGGTCTTCGGTGTTGATCTCATAGGCCGCTTCAAGCGTGGCGCTGAGCTGTTCGGCGAAGCTGTCCAGCCCGACGATTGCCTTTTCGAACCGGGTGATCGACTGCTCTCTGGCGTCCTGGTACACCGCAACGTAGATGGCGAGCTTGCTGTCGAAGTAGTGGTAAATCGCCCCGGTTGTGAGGCCCGCTTCGTCGGCCAGTGCCCGATTGCTTGCCGATTCAAAGCCACGAGCGGCGAACTTGCGACGTGCAGCATCGAGGATGCGGGCTCTCGTCTCGGCTGAGTTCGTCGCTGGCGGGCGCCCCAGGCGGGCTGATTCGGCCATAGGTTCGAGGGTACAGCGCAGCGTCCGCTTGGACTCCCTCCACCCCTCCCGTGGTATAACGGGCGGAGCGCACAGAATCTACCGCGCGATATGTGACTGGGCCGAAGACAGCGACGGCACCGCACCCGTGATCGGAGCACACCAGGTGAGCGATACAGCGACAAAGACCACCGATGCCAGCCCGTCGGTGGAGGAATTCAGCGCCGAAGCCGCCACGTGGCTGGCGGAAAACGGCGAACGCCGTCAAAACGTTGCCACCGACGAGGTCATCTGGGGCGAAGGAGAGTTCAGCGTCTCGGTGTTCCACAACATGAGCCACGAGGTGGAACAGGACCACCTTGAGCAGCTCCGAACGTGGAACCTCAAGAAGGCCGAGCGGCGCTACCACGCCATCACTTGGCCAGAGCAGTACGGCGGGCTCGGGCTTTCCCGTGCTCACGCTCGGGCGTTCGGGGCCCTCGAGCGAGAGTATGTCGTTCCCGACAGCCACGAGCTGTTCAGCGTCACCGTCGGCTTGATGGCGCCAACCGTGCGGGCCTTTGGCACCGACGAGCAAAAGGAACGCTACATCGCCGACTTCCTCAGGACCGACAGCTTCTGCTGCCAGCTTTTCTCCGAACCGGGAGCGGGCAGCGACTTGGCGGCCCTCGGCTGTCGGGCCGATCGCGATGGCGACGAG
>CAZSTV010000005.1:0-5675 GCA_964609665.1 uncultured Acidimicrobiaceae bacterium | reverse complement strand
CGAGTGGGTGGTCAACGGCCAGAAGGTGTGGAGTTCCGGCGCCCAGTTCGCAGATTCGGGGCTGTTGATTTCCCGATCAGACCCGGACCAGCCCAAGCACAAGGGCATGACCGCCTTCATGGTCCCCTTCGACACCCCGGGTGTCGAGGTCCGGCCGATCAAGCAGATGAGCGGCGGAACATCGTTCAACGAGGTGTTCTTCTCCGACGCCCGGATTCCAGACTCGCTGCGGATCGGCGACGTTGGGGAAGGGTGGAAGGTCGCCCTCACCACGCTCGGCTTTGAGCGCGACCACTCCTCAAGCGGAGGCAGCGCCGGTCGGCGCCCCGGCGGATCGTGGAAGCAGCTGCTGGCAACCGCCGAAGCGGTCGGCGTCCTCGACGACCCAATCGTTCGAGAAGAACTCATGCAGCTCTACCTCCACCTGCAGACCGAGCGGCACCTCAACCGTCGTGCCGCCGACCTTGCCCGGGGTGGAACTCCGGGGCCGGAAGGGTCGCTTGGAAAGTTGAAATGGACCGAGGGCATGCGCAAGATGTCCGACACCATTTCCAGCATTCTGGGACCGCGGCTGATCGCCGACTCCGGCGAGTGGGGCACCTTCGCCTGGGGCGAACATGTCCTCGGCGCTCCGGGCTACCGCATTGCCGGTGGCTCCGACGAGGTACAACGAAACATCATCGGCGAGCGGGTCCTCGGCCTTCCCGGCGAACCTCGCGTCGACAAGAACGTTGCCTGGAAAGAGATTCCAAAGTAGCCACGCACGACCGCGCAGCACTAGTCAGCGGCGATGGTCACGTCCAACTTCTTGAGCCCTCGCAACATGAAGCTCGGGTGGTAGCCGAAGTCGTTGCTGTCAGACAGGCTGGCAGTGCCGATGCGCCTGGCCAGTTCTTCGGCAGCAACCTTGCCCTCCAAGCGGGAAAGCGCGGCCCCGATGCAGTGATGGATGCCCTTGCCGAACGCCAGGTGGTTCATTGCGCCGTCGCGTCCGGGGCGGAACTCCTCGGGGTCCTCAAACACCTCGGGGTCACGGTTGGCGGCGGCAAACATGGCGACCAGGCGGGACCCGGCTGGGATCTGCACACCGGCAACCTCGGCGTCTTCGGTGACAACCCGGAACATGCCCTGTGTCGGCGTTGATAGCCGTAGCGTCTCTTCGACCACCGCTTTCGCTTTGACTTCCAGTTCGGCGGCATCACCGGAAGCCGCCGCGTCCTTGAGCGCTTGCCATTCGGCGGGGTTCTCACCGAGCAGCCGCATCATCTCGGTCAGCATCTTGGTCGTGGTTTCGTTGCCCGCCACCAGGAGCTGCTGAATGATGCTCAGCATCTCCGACATGGTCAACGGATCTTCCGAGACGTCCTCGTCAGCGCCAATGCCATCAGCCTCGCGGTCGATCCTGGCGTTCAACAGGTTGGTGAGAATGTCGTCTTGCGGTTCGGTCCGCCGCAGTTCAAGCTGCTCGGCAAAGTAGTGCTGGTATTCGATGACCTCGCGCTCAGCCTCAAGCCGCTCATCAAGTGAGATGTTGGTTCCAATCCCGGCGATGGACGCATCGCTCCACCGCTTGAAGTCCGCCAGCCGATCGTCTGGCACGTTGAGCGCCTTCGCAATGACCGTGACGGGCAGCGGCACCGCAAACGCCTCGACAAAGTCGATCACTTCGCCGTTCGCGGTGTCGGTCAGAAGCTGGTCGATCAGTCCGGTGGTGATCTCGCGAATGGTCGGCTCAAGCGCAGCGATGACCCGGGGCGTGAACGCCTTGCTGACCAGGCGGCGGTAGCGGGTGTGGTCGGGCGGGTCGACGGTGAGCATCGTGCCGACCTTCTCGTACCCACCCTCCTGTTCGTACAGCTCCTTGATCCGCCTGGCGTAGTCGCTGTCAGGCAGCATGCCTCCGGTGTCGAAGCGGGAGGAGAACGTCTTCGTGTCCAGGATTACTTCGAGCACGTCAGCGTGGCGGGTCACCAGATGCAGTGACGTCCCGGGAGCGGCGGCCTCGAACACCGGCGCGTCCTCGCGCATCTTCGCGTAGTAGGCGTGCGGGCACTGCTGGACCGCTGGGTCGAACAGGCCGAAGTCCTCAAGGTCCACGTCTTGGTCATTCACTTGCTGCTCACTAACGTCTTGCTCACTCACTGTTTGAACTCCTTGGTTCAGGTACCGGCAAGTCGGGCCACCACCGGGGCGAAGTCGGCCATGGTGGTCGCTCCAACGGTGATGTAGCTGATGCCGTAGTCTTCTCGCCGCTGCTGCAGCGTCTCGCAGATCTCATCGACGGAACCGACGAGGGCATGGGGGTAGGCGGCGAGCTGCTCGCCGGACATGCCGAACGCCGCCCCCATCTTCTCCCGTGTTCCCGCTCCGTCATCGGTGACGGTGGTGAAGTAGGCCCCGATCTCCAGCTCGACGTCATCGAAGCGGTCCCCGGCACCGTCTCGAATCCAGCCGACCTTGTCGGCGGTGCCGCTCGGACTGCCGGAACCGATGCCGTGCGCCCCGATCTTGCCCGCCGAGTTATCAAAGTTGATCGACACGATGTCCGCCAGCTCCCCGGCGGTCCGCAACACCCGCGGCGATCCCCCGCCGATCATGATCTTCGGGCCGCCTTCCTGCACCGCAGCCGGGATGGCGGCCATGTCGGTGACCGACACGTGCTCGCCCTGCTGGTCAAGGTCTTCGCCTGCGAAGAAGGCTTTGGTCAACGCCACGTATTCGATGAGCCGATCGATTCTGACCCCGGCCCGATCCATGGCAATCCCCATGGCCTCATATTCGCTGGTGATCCAGCCGGCCCCAAGACCGGCCTCCAGGCGACCATCGGAAAGCAGGTCGATGGTCGACAGTGACTTGGCCAGCACCACCGGCTGGTGATAGTCGATGCACATCACCCGCGAGCCGATCATGATCTCTTCGGTCACCGCCGCGGCCATGGCCATCGCTGGTATCGCCGCCAGATTCTGGGCGGGGTGGCTGGCCGCGGTCATCGCCGCGCCGGGGCCAAAGTAGTGGTCGGCAACCGACAGGCAGCTGTAGCCGTGCCCTTCGGCGGCCCGGGCAAGGTCCTTCCATTCCGCGGCAGTGTCTGCGGCGTAAGCCTGGACGCCGAAACGAAACGCCGTCATGGCAGCTCCTTGACGGTCACGACGCCGTTGCTGCCGTCAACTTCGATGAGCGCACCCTCGGGTATTTTCTCGGTTGCCCCTTCAACCGAGACAACGCATGGCAGCCCCAGTTCGCGGCTGACGATGATGGCGTGGCTGATCTGGCCGCCGACATTGACCACGACACCCCCGGCGGTCATGAACAGCGGCGTCCAACCCGGGTCGGTGTTGGGGGCGACCATGATGTCGCCGGGCGCCAGCGTCTCCGCCTCCGATGGGTCGAGGATGATTCTGGCCCGCCCCTGAGTGATTCCCGGGCTGCCGGCAACACCGCCGAGCACGTCATCGACTGCGCTCGCTCCGAAGCCGCCGCCACCCTTCTTTGGCCACTCGCCTACCGGTGGGACGTTGCCGTCAGCAATGATGAACGGCGGATCGAGCTCGGCCAGTTGCTCCCACTCGGCGTTGCGGGTGGACAGCGTCTCTGCGAAGGATTCGGGGTTGCCGATGAAGTCATCAAGCTCCGTCGATACCAGCATGAAAACGTGGAACGGGTCGGCGATGTTGCCCGCTTCGGCGTGCCGCCGTCCAAGCTCACGAAAGACCATTCGGCCTTCATGCACGGTCTTGATGATGTTGGTCTTGGCCCGTTCCCGGTAGACCATGAAGTTGGCGGCGACGAGTGCCGCTTCAAACATTCCCGACAGCTCCTCGTTGCCGATGCCGGCCAGCGTGGCCCGCACGTCAGCGGTGAGCGCTTCGCGGTCCGCGGTCACTTTCTCCATCCGGCGGCTGGGCGACTCGGCATCGTCTTGATGACGGACCCGGTCCAACATGGCGAGCGCCATCGTCGGTTTGGTCTCCCAGGTGTCGGCGCTGATCTCCCATTCGTTCGGACCGCGAGACCCGTACTCGGTGATGAAGTCGTTCCAGCGGGTCAGGAAGCCAGCGGCGTCATTGGACCCGGAGGCGGCCAGACGGTCGAGCAAACCGTCGACGCCGGTGTCGAACGCTGCGGTCAGTTCTTCCGAGGACGCAATGTTGCGAGAAAGATCCCACAGCGCATGGCTCGGCGCTGCGGAGTCAACGTCACCGAGGCCTGCCACCAGGCGCATGGGGATGGTCGGGTCTCCGACCGCCTCGGCGATCGCCCCGAGAATTCCCGGAGCGACACCAGACGAACTCGACGCCATGTAGTGCTGATTGAACCCCCACACCAGGTCGGGCAGCGTAGCCCTGGCCCGGGCCAGCAACTCGTCGTCGGAGAGAGTGGCCAGATCTGGCCGGTCCGCTCGGAACGCGTTGACCTTGGCCCGGTCATCCAGCAACTCAGGCCACTCGGTCCTGGTCATGATCCAGCCCGTATGAGCTTCGATCTTTGGGCCGAGGTGCGGTTTTTCGTCCTCGGGGTGTTGGACGTAGGGCGGTACGTCCGGGTGGTCGCCGAAGAAGGCAAGGTCGAGCTGTTCCACGGTGACCAGTGGGTTGCGAACACCCTGCATCCGGATGTTCGAGAGGTTCAGGTAGAAGTGGCCGCCGAAGAAGCCGAAGACTTCGGGCAGTAGCGGGTCATATTCGGATGGCTCATACAGTCCTGCCCGACAGGACCCCTCGGCGGCGCCGTGGATGATCCCGTCGTCCCAGGTGAACTTCTGACATAGCGGACTGACCGGTGACGGCATGACTTCACCGGCGTTGGCCCTGGTGTAGTGCGGCCAACGTTCACTCGGTTCGTAGTCGGTAAACCACCTGTCTGCCATGTACTTCCCCCGTTGTCCCACTTCACCGTCGGTCTCGATTGCGAGCGCCTGCCCTAGAAACTAACCGCTCGATAGGTTTTCGTCAGACCCACGACTGCCAACGTCGTGTTACCGGGTCTGAAAGCGACCGCCGAGGTCCGAGTCCGGCGGTGCGTCTCCCGGCCCCGCAAGCTCGACGGTCACGCCGTCGTCGGCTTCTTCAACCGGGTAGCACACCACGCCCTCCCAGGCCGGCGGACCCTGGTGAGATCCATCTCGCACATCGAATTGGGCGCCATGCAGTGGGCACACCAACATCGCCCCCCGGAGCCGACCTTCACTCAGCGGTGTGTCCGCATGGGAGCAGTTGTTTTCCAGTGCATGCAGGCGGCCGTCCACGCGGCAGACGACGATGCCGTAGCGACCGTGGTCGGGGAAGGCCCGCATGTCGCCGTCGGCCAGGTCGGACAGGTCGCCAAGTGATGCCGGCTCGCTCATGCGCCGGTCACGGTGTCACCGCCATCGAGCGGGCCGAGCGCAAGGTAACGATCGACGTTGTCGTGGAAGTAGCGGATGCGCCGTTCCTGTTGTGGCATGTAGTCACCGCGATAGCCGCGGGAGCGAAGGCCTTGCTGCTGACTGGTCCAGATGGCCACGTCCTGGTCAATCCCGGGGCCACAAGAGACGTCGCCAGCAAGGCCGGTCTGGTGTTCGACTTGATGGTCGACCGACACCCAGTCCTTCATCGAGTTTGAGAAGTACTCACTGGACCCCTTGGGGAACAGCGTGAGGTACCACATGTCGAAGATGCAGCGCTCCGGGTTCGTCG
>CAZSTV010000004.1:66573-76606 GCA_964609665.1 uncultured Acidimicrobiaceae bacterium | reverse complement strand
GGGGTGAACGCCTCCATCCGAGCGTTGAGCTCATCGTCGCTGATCTCGACGGTGATCACGTGGGTCTCATCATCGATGGTGACCTGGTCGCCGTCTTGCACAACTGCGATGGGTCCGCCTTCCTGAGCTTCCGGAACGACGTGGCCGATGATGAAGCCGTGACTACCGCCGGAGAACCGACCATCGGTGATCAACGCAACGTCATCAAGGAACCCGGCGCCGGCCAGTGCACTGGTCGGCGTGAGCATCTCCGGCATGCCGGGGCCGCCCTTCGGTCCTTCGTAGCGGATGACGATGACGTCGCCCGAGGCGATGCGACCCTGTTCGAGGCCTTCGAGCATGTCCTCCTCGGAATCGAAGACCCGGGCCGGGCCGGAGAACCGCAAGCCTTCCTTGCCGGTGATCTTGCCGACGGCGCCACCGGGCGCAAGGTTGCCTCGGAGGATGCTGATGTGACCGCGGGCCTTCACCGAGTTCTCGAGCTTGGCCACGATGGTCTGGTCATCGGCCATGCCGGGAAGGTCGGTGAGGTTCTCGCCGATGGTCTTGCCGGTCACGGTCATCTGCGATCCGTCGATAAGGCCCTCGGCCAGCAGGTACTTCATGACACCGGGCACGCCGCCAACTTCATGCAGTTCTTCCATCACGTACTGACCGGACGGCTTGAGGTCCGCAAGGAGCGGCACCCGGCTTGAGGTCTTCAGCCAGTCATCGATGCTCAGCTCCAGGCCAAAGGACCGGGCGATGGCGATCATGTGAAGCACGGCGTTGGTGGAACCGCCAAGGGCCATGGTGACGACCATGGCGTTCTCCAGTGAATCCCGGTTGACGATCTTGCGGGGCGTCAGGTCTTTTTCGAGCAGGAGCCGCATGGCCTTACCCGCCTCGACGCACTCGTTGTTCTTTGCGGGGTCAAGCGCCGGGGTGCACGAGGAGTAGGGCAGCGAAAGGCCCATGACCTCGATGGCGGTGGCCATGGTGTTGGCGGTGTACATGCCGCCGCACGCACCGGCGCCGGGGCAGGCGTCGGCCACGATGGCCAGCCGGTCTTCCTCGGTGATGGTTCCGGCCAGGGTCTGGCCATAGCTCTGGAACGCCGAGACGATGTCGAGCTTCTCCTCGACCCCACCAACCATGGCGCAGCCGGGTTTGATTGTGCCGCCGTAGACCATGATGGCCGGGCGATCGAGGCGACCCATCGCCATGACAACGCCAGGCATGTTCTTGTCGCAGCCGGGCAGCGTTACCAGGCCGTCGTACCACTGGGCCCCCATCAAGGTTTCGATGCAGTCGGCGATGAGGTCGCGGCTCTGGAGCGAGAACGACATGCCGTCGGTTCCCATGGAGATGCCGTCGGAGACACCGATGGTGTTGAACCGCATGCCGATCAGGTCAGCTTCGGAAACGCCGACCTTTACCTGGTCTGCCAGGTCACCGAGGTGCATGTTGCACGGATTGCCCTCATACCAGCACGAGGCGATACCTACCTGGGCCTTCTGAAGATCATCCGGGGTCAAGCCGGTTGCGTACAGCATTGCCTGGGAAGCACCCTGGCTGGCCGGTTGGGTAATTCGGGACGAGTACCGATTCAGCTGCCCGTTGCTCTCTGCCATGGCCTCTCCTTAGTTCGTTCCCTGATCGAATGCCTGTCGAAATCTAGCCGCTGTGGGGAAAATACACAGCAATTCAGGACTTCTGCCGAGGCCACGGTCCAGCCCGAAGGTGTAACCTGAAGACACTTGTCGTCGCATGTAGTCAGAGACGGTCGCGAACATGGACCTCGATTCCACACAGTCCCATCCATTGTCGAACTGGCCGAGGCCGCTCGCCTTTGTTTTTTCGGGCGGCGCCGCCTATGGCGCCACCCAGGTTGGCATGCTGCGGGCGCTCACCGAAGCAGGCGTTGTGCCGGATTTGATCGTCGGCACATCGGTCGGCGCTCTCAACGGCGTCCGCTATGCCGCTGACCCGGCGGGAGCCATCGCCGCCCTCACCGACCTCTGGGGGTCGCTAAGCGGCACCGGCGTGTTTGGTGGGAAGTCTCGGGCCGGCACAGTACTTTCTGCGATCCGCAACGGCCTGAACCGCAACGCGGCAGGGCTGTGTTCGCCCGAGCCTCTCCGCAAACTCATTGACGCCAATATTGCCGTCGAACGGCTGGAGCAGCTGGCCATCCCCTCTGCGGTGGTCGCCACAGATGCGCTCGTCGGCGCGCCAAAGCTGCTGACCCAGGGTGAGATCGGCCCGGCACTCCAGGCCACCTCGGCCATCCCCGGGGTGTTCCCCCCGGTCAAGATCGAGGGCTGCTTTTACCTCGACGGTGGCGTGACGGCGAACGTGCCGGTCCGTCAAGCCTTTGCCTTCGGGGCGAAGAGTGTTGTCGTACTGGATGCCAACCCGGCCACCATGCCGGGCACGCTCCCCCACTCGGTCTTCGGTTCAATGATGCATGCGTCAATGATCATGCTTCGCAACCAGCGGGCAGACGCCGTCGATGATCTGATCGGCCGCCACCCCATCCTTCACCTGCCCCAGGCCACACCGACGACGCAGAGTTCGTTTGACTTCGACAATTCGTTCGAGCTGATCTCCGCCGGGCACCGCAGCGTCGCCGAGTTCCTTGAGAAGCTGCCGTCGCTAACCGACGCGACCCGCACCCCCACCAACCGGCTATCGCCGTCGGCGTCACCGGTGCAAGCACCACCAACACCGCCACCGCCGACAGCGGCCGATGCCAACCCACAGATGCCCGGCCAGGGAGATAGCCAGCGACCATCGGCCTCGGTTAACCAATAGACACCAGCACCGGGCAACCGTTCAGGAGAACCCGGCCCGCGTTGTCAGACTGATCCGAGGAGGAGCGTCCGCCACCTTTGCGATGCTGTGCTCCCAGTGATGCTGTGTTGCGCCGCCCATGACCAACAGGTCACCGGAGTGCATCACCCAACGGCCGGACCGGGAGTTGCGACCCTGGTCCCGCATGGCAAACGTGCGGGGACCGCCAAGGCTGATGATGGCGACCAGAGGATCCACCGTGGTGCGACCGATCCGGTCAGCGTGCCAGGCCACGCTGTCGCTGCCGTCCTGGTAGTAGTTGCAGAACAGACCGGAGAAGTCCCGGTCATAGTGGGCGCCAAGAGCGGCCGCTGCGTCCGATACCACTGCGGGCACCAGTCCATCGCCAAGCTCCAGCTGGGCGGTCAGGCGAGGCTCATCGTGCCAGGTGCCGTACATGAGGCGTCGGCCGCGGAACCACTCGAACTGGCTCTCCACTTCGGCAAAGAGCGAGTCCGCACCTTCGATGAAGCCGGTCACAAAGTCCACCCAGCAGCACGGGTCCAGCTGAAAACGCCGGAACCGCGGCTGCGAGGTAAGCGTGGCGGTACCCGCTCCGAACAGGCTGAGAGGCAGAGGCGACGTGAGCACCCCGTCAGCCTATGCGAACATGTGTTCGAACAAAAGGAAAACCTCAGACCGGGCCGGCCAGGGCGGCCGGTACAGTCAGGGCAGTCAAGGCGGCGTTACCCGCCGACGATGTTGTGCTCCGGGCCGTAGGGAAAGCCGGTGATGTTGCGGGCACCGTCTTCGGTGACGACCAAGATGTCGTGTTCCCGGTAGCCGCCGGCACCCGGCTGGCCCTCGGGAATCATGATCATCGGCTCCATCGACACCACCATGCCCGGCACCAGTTCGGTGTCGATGTCCTCGCGAAGTTCCACCCCGGCCTCGCGCCCGTAGTAGTGGCTGAGCACGCCGAAGGAATGCCCGTAGCCAAACGAGCGGTACTGCAGCAGATCGTGTTCGCGGTAGATCTCGTTCAGCGTCCCGGCGATCTCGCCACAGCGGGCACCGGGTCTGATCAACTCCAGCCCCGCCTCGTGAACGTCGACGTTGATCTGCCAGAGCCTCAGCGCCTCGTCGCTGGCGTGCTGACAGAACAGGGTCCGTTCCAGGGCCACGTAGTAGCCGAAGATCATGGGGAAACAGTTGAGGCTGAGGATGTCACCGGCCTCGACGAGTTTGTTTGTGACCGGGTTGTGAGCGCCGTCGGTGTTGATGCCGGATTGGAACCAGGTCCAGGTGTCCATCAACTCGACGAAGGGGAAACTGTCAGCGATGGCTCGCACCATGGCTCCGGTCGAGGCGAGCGCCACCTCGTGCTCGGCGACCCCAGCCCCGATGGCCTCGCGGCAGGCTTCACCGCCAAGGTCGGCGATGCCCGCGGCCAAGGTGATCAGCTCAATCTCCTCGGCCGACTTGATGGTTCGCATCCACATGGTCGGTGAGCCGACGTCAACGAGCTCGACACCCGGCAGCGCCGCTTCGAGCTTGGCTTTGAGGTCCAGGTTGACCTCGTCGAACTCAATTCCGAGGCGGGTCACACCGCCGGTCAAACCCTGCACGGCGTGGAAGTAGTTGTCCTTGCGCCAGTCGGTGTAGATGATGTTGTCGCCGTGGGTGCGACGCCACGGCTGACCACCGTCGATGGCGGCGCTCACCGTGGTTGCGGACTCCTGGTCGATCACCAGCCCGTAGTTCCGGCCAAACCGGCAGTACAGGAAGCCGGAGAAGTAGCAGATGTTGTGGTACGACGTCAGCAGACACGCGTCGATGTTGTTCTCCGCCATGTGGGTGCGGAGCAGGGCCTGACGGCGATCCATCTCCGCTTCTGAGAACGGGCCGTGGGCCGGTTCTCCGTTTGGCCAGGTGACCGTCCGCGCCATGTCATCACCGTTTGTCATTTCTTCTCCCCATCCGTGCCGTGATCCGGGACGAGTCGCCCGTTGAATCCTGCGATCCTAGGGGGTCGGCAGCGTCACGAACAGACTTCGAGCCTCGACCATCGGCCGCCCCTCGTGATCGACGATGGCACCCGAGACCCGGACCATCCGACCCCGAGGCCGCTCGGCGGTGGCCTCAACCCGATACGGCCCGTCCGCCAGCAGCACCGGTTGGGGGTAACGCAGGTCGAGACGACCGGTAACCACCCGCTCGCCAAGGGCGTGGAATGCCGCTCTGGCACAAACGTGGTCGAGCACGGCTGCCGCCAAACCGCCGTGCAGCCAGCCGACGTTGCCGCGGTGCTCGGCCTGGGGGTCAAAGCTGGCGACGGCGGTGCCATCGACAATTTCCACCGTCGGCCGAAGCGCTCGCAGCACCCGGTCAACCTCGACCATCGCGGGGTCGAGGCCCTCCGGCGGTTGGTCGCTCGAGGGCGTGTTCATGGATTCACGGGTCATTCACTATTCGTTCACTGGGCGGTGGCTCGGAATCGGAGGTAGGACCGGAACAGCCCAATGGCGAAGAACGCCAGGCTGGCCCAGACAACATATTTGATGACGCCATACACCGCGAAGACCGCTCCCAGCTTTGCCAGCCAGTAGTAGCGGAAGCCGCGGCCGAGGAACGTTGCAAGGGCGTAGCGCACCTGCCCGTAGTCACGCAGCACGGCGACGAGGCGGAACGGCTCGAACGGCAGGAAGCTGAACCCGCCGATCACCAACCCAATGAAGAGGTGCCGCCGTGCCGCCTCCACCCAGCGGTTGGTGCCGATGAATTCGCTGAAGCGGTCGAAGAAGGAGTGGCTGGCGAGACGCAGCACCCACTGTCGTTCGACCAAGACCACCGCGGCGTTGACCGCACCGCCGATCACCCCGACCGTCAGCGCCGAGTTGCTGGTCGCCGCGTTGAGCACATAGGCGTCGGCGGGCAGCGGCAGGAACGTGCAGGCGCCGGTCATGAACCCGGCGAACTGCAGCAGCGAGGAACCAAACAACCACCCGATTCCCCACAGCCCCAACGCCACAACGGCGAGGGCCCCGGCGATCAGCCAGAGCTCAGCGGCGCGAAAGGTTCGGGACACGTGGTGCGACGGTGAATCGAAGGCCGACCACACATCCGTACATGATGTACGAAACCAGCCCGCCGAAGGCCACCTTGATCGGGTTGAGCCGTTCGTCCATCGGCTCGGTTTCCTGCATCAGCGTTTCCTTGAAGTGATCGATGAACGCTCGATCGGTGATGAGCAGACAAATCTCCTGGTTGCACCAGAAGCTGTGCCGCCCAAAGTTGGATGAGCCGACCAATAGCTTCTCGTCGTCGACCAGGAGGAACTTGGAGTGCGAGAAGTTGGTGTAGCTCGCCAGCTTGGTCTTGGAACGACGCAGCCGCCACTTGAGGAAGGGACTCATGGCCCGGTAGATCAGCAGGTTGTTGCGCTTCGTTGCGATGACCCGCTTGTGTGGCGCGGTGACCTTGAACATCTTGCGGGTCAACGGCACGTCGATTGCATAGGGGGATGCCAACTCCACGGAGTGCTTTGCCTCGGCCAGCAGTGAGTCGAATATGTGTTCAACTTCGCTGTTGGTCACGATGACGTTGTCGACCGAACGCCGACCACCGGCGAAGGTGAACTCGAAATCATCGATCACGGCCTGACGAATGGCCTCGTCCTCGGTCCGGATCATGAAGTCGTGCCAGGAGAAATTGTGGTCGCTGACGTTGATGCCGCCGAGGTACACCGCATCGTCGATGACGAACAGCTTCTTGTGGTTTCTGGCCAGCGAGAACAGGTTGCCGGGTCCGTGGGGGTGGGTGAAGGTCAGATCAACCCCGGCGTTCCGGAGCCGCTGATACATCCTGCTGGTGGCAATCGCCTCTTCTTTCACTGCGTCCCGTTTGACGGGCTGATCGCTCACAAACCGAAGGACGAAACAATCGACGAGCAGCCGCACCTTGACGCCACGGTCGACCGCCCTGATCAGGCGATCGGCGACGTCCTGACCGGAGTCGTCACCGTCGAAGGTCATCAGCTGGATGAGTATGCGATGGCTGGCCGCGTCGAGGCGGGCCTGCAGATCACCGATGAAATCGGCGGTTTGCAGCAGCGTGAAGCCGCCGTGAGCCTCCGGTTCCGAGGAGTGGCTACGGCCGGTGTCCGATTCGGGCCGTGCGGTCCCCGAGTTTTCCTGCAAAGACATGCTGGATCGATCCTAGGTTTCGTTCACGGTCGAACCATGCACCCGCGTGCAACTTCGAGACCGGCAGATCTTCCCGGACCGGCCGAAACCGGCCCGGGGCTGCGATGGTGAACCCGGGCCGATACAGCGTTTAGAGCAGGCCTAGGGGATCTGGACGTTGGTGCCAGCACCGCCATTCAAGAGGTCATTGCCGAGGCCGCCGACAAGGCGATCATCGCCTTCTTGGCCCCTAAGGCGGTCGTCGCCGCGGTTGCCGATGAGCTTGTCGTTGCCGTCGTTACCAAACATCCGGTCGTCGCCGGTTCCGCCGAACATCACATCATCGTCGTCGTTGCCGTGGAGCCGATCGTCGCCGGCCTGGCCCTTTATGAGGTCACGGCCCGGGCCGCCGAAGATCCTGTCGTCATCGTCGCCGCCGAGCAGCTTGTCTCGACCCTCGCCACCAAAGATGATGTCGTTGCCGCCCATGCCGTCGACAAGGTCATTGCCACCGAAAGCGCAGATGATGTCATCGCCAGGAGTTCCCATGATCACGTCGTGGCCAGAGGTTCCCAGAATCGCATCATCGGAATCACACGGAGACGTCTCACCAAACAACTCACAGTCGGTCACGGCGATGGTTTCTACGGAGCTGCCATCCGGATTGCCGTCATCGGTCAGGTAGACGTTCAACTCGGTGCCTGGCGCCAGTGGCTCGCTCCAGGCCACTGTGTGCTGTCGAACCCAGAGACGAAGCCCGGTGGTGTCGTAATCGAAGCCGCGTGCTTGGGCGCCGTCCCAGAACGGATCGTTGTTGGCGATGGCATCGGCCTCGAAGGCGCCTGCGAGGACCGTGCCTGGGAGATCGGGTAGGTCGAACGCTGGATTCGGTGAAATGTTGTTCGGACCAGTTGTGATGAATAGCCGCTCCGTAACAATCGCTGGCTCTGGAAGCGTGTCGGGAGGAAACATCCTGGGGTCGTTGTCCGGACTAAACGAGTCCTCGGTGCCGATGTCGAACGAGATACCGTCCGTGCACACCAGGGCATCACGGAATAGCGGGTTGCTGTTGGATCGAGCAGCGATGCGGAAAGCACCGACAGGACCCGCCGCAGCGACAAGTAACAGGAGCGCAGCGGCTCCACCCAAAAGTAGTCGTCTCATAACCCCTCACCCTCCGCCAGATACATAGCTACTCGCGGGCCAAGCATAGATAAGTTCCGGCCGTGAATCTAGCGCTCTACTGGGTTTCGGTGTCGGTGCCACTGCCGCCATACAGCCGATCCGATCCGGGCCCACCGATCAGCGTGTCATCACCCCTGTTACCAAAGAGCTTGTCAGCACCGTCACCACCGTCGAGTAGATCGGCACCGGCGTTGCCGATCAGAAGGTCCTTCCCAGCCTCGCCGTACAGCTCATCATTACCAGGTCCGCCGATCAGCACGTCCCGGCCGTCGCCACCCAGGATGAGGTCATTCCCACCCTTACCAAAGACGATGTCCTTACCACCGAAGGCGCAAATGATGTCATTCCCAGAAGTCCCGAAAATCACGTCCCGGCCATCGGTCCCCAGAATTGCATCATCGGAATCACACGGAGACTCATCACCACCAAACAACTCACAGTCAGTGACGGTGATCTGCTCGATCCATGGCGGGTCGGTCGGGCCACCCTGCTCTGAGTACACGTACAACGTGGTGCCAACCGCGAGGGTTGTATCGCCCGACTGCAGATTCCAAGGCTCGGCGTACGTACTGAGCCAGTACTGCCGATGCGTCGGCGTGTTCAGGTTGCTGGCCAGGATGTAGGGGTCGTTGTTGGCGATCGGTTCGACCACGAACGTGCCCAACAGCGTAGTAAAGGCCGTCTCGACCAGAGCAACGGACGGCGCATCGGTCAGCGGCGTCGAGTCGCTGGTGATGTACAGATTCTCGTTGCGCGACGCCGCTGGGGTAGTACCCACCGGGAAGTTCTCGAACTCACTACCAATGCCGACATCTTGTTGACCAATGTCGAACTGTAGGCCGTCGGTGCACACCTGAATGTCTCGGAAGATTCCGGACACGTTCGAGCGTGCAGCAATGCGGAAAGCACCAGCGGGCCCCGCCAAGATCGCCATGCAGAACAGCCCGGCTACGAACGCGAACACATACTTCTTCATATTGTCTCCCTCGCGAGCGCAGCTTCCCGCCATCGCCCGTATAGACCCACCTAGCTTGCCTGTCGCCCCAAGGGCACGATAGGTCACGCTGCCTAGCTCGTCCAACACCCCATGTACGCTTAGGTAATCGCAGCTCCTCCCGGAACCCTTCAGCCGTTGCTCTCCAACGCGGCAGCCAGACTTCTGGTCGCCCCTGCACGACCTGCCGCTAGCACCGACGAGCGGTGCGTCGCCTGTTTCGTCGATCTGGCTCGCTTCACTACTATTAGCGAGGCGCTCGGAAGGAACGGATCGGCAGGCACGGAGCGCCTCGTCAACCTGATCAACGAGTTTTTCACCCCGGCGATCGACCGAGCGCTCGCTTTGGATGGGGACGTCGTCGGGTTCGGTGGTGATGCTCTGACCGTGGTCTTTCCCGAGGGAGCGATAACCGAAGCGCTGTCATGGGCAACGCATGTCATGGCCATCATCGACAACCTCGACGTCGTTGAAAGCCCAACTGACACCTTCACGCTCGAAGCGAAGATCGGAATCGGCGACGGCAGTCACGCCACTCACGTTCTTGGAGCGGGTGACGCTGACCCTGGAGTCACCAGGTCGGCGGTTACCGGCGGGACGGCCATCAACCGTGCTGTCATGGCCGAACTCCACGCTCAGCCGGGCGACATCGCGGTATTGGTCGACGCTGTGTTGTTCGACGCTGTGTTGTTCGACGTTGAGGAGCTACCCCTTCCATGGGTCGAACGGAACGGGTGCCATGTACTTACCAGTGGAAGCGCTGCGGCTGCGCTGCGACTTCCCGGTCAAAGCACTGACAACGTCAAGAGACCGCTGATCGATGACGACGTGCTGCGTCCGTTCGTTCACGACCGAGTCATCGAACGGCTCGCCAATACCGGAGCCGAGTTACTGG
>CAZSTV010000004.1:23734-66563 GCA_964609665.1 uncultured Acidimicrobiaceae bacterium | reverse complement strand
ATCTATGAGGACCCGGACGTCGCCCGGCACCTTGAACTGGCCGTCGCAACAATCGCCCGGTATCGAGGGACAACCATCAGTATCGGCTCCGGAGACAAGGGCACAACCCTGCTGGCAGCTTTTGGCGCACCGGTGGCCGTCGATGGTCAACGCTCGGCCGCCATCTTCGCCGCGGACACTCTGACTTCAGCGATCCCGTGCAACGTCGGTGTGGCAACCGGTCTGTGTTTCAGTGGCCGAGTCGGGGCGCCAGATCGCTGGAGCTACACCTTGATGGGCGACGTGGTGAACACCGCGGCGCGGCTCATGACCGCGGCACCACCAGGTCAGGTGTTGGTCGACGAGGCGACCTACACCTCGGCGAACAATGCGTTGCGATTTCAGGTACCGGTCGAGCGACAGTTGAAGGGCAAGGACGATCCCGTTCGATCTGCCGTTCTCGAAGCCGTGACCGAGGACAGCGCCGATGGCACCGACCTTCCTCTGACCGGCAGGTCCACGACGGTTGCAGCGTTTCGAGAACTGCTCGGTCGGATCGGCGCCGAAGGTTCTGGTCATGGCGCGGTCATCATCGGCGATTCCGGCCTCGGGAAATCCCGGTTACTTCGAGAGCTGGCGGAAATGTCGCTGGCGCTCGGGTTCAAGGTCGCACGGATCGGCTTGAGTCACCGCGATGCAGCGACGAGTCATGGACCGTGGCGAAGAGCCCTGCTCGAGTTGTTGGGGCTGGCCCCCGACGCCGGGCCGGGCGAGTTCGAGGCGGCCGCCCGGCAGCGCCTCGGAAGTCGAGATGAACTGGCGACGCTGGCCCGCGAGGTCGTGTTCGGGCGAACCGAACGGTTGGAGATGCTGGCGGGGTTGGATACCCGAACCGTGGCTGAGATCGTCGACGCCGCCCTGGCCGATCTGATCCTGGCGGGAGGCGACCAGCCATTGCTGCTTCTGGTTGACGACGCCGACGACCTGGATGAGGCCTCATCACGTCTACTGCAGCGGGTAAACAGACAGCTTCACGAAGCACCGGTCGCGCTGGTCGCCGCCGCTTACCCGGACAGCACCATCGTCAACTGGGACGGCTTGGAGTCGCTCCTGCTCGATGAACTGAACCATGCCGATGCGCTTGAGCTGGTGACAGACCATGAACGCAAGGCATCCCTGATGCTCACGTCCGACCAATTGGTTGAGATTGTTGAACGGGTCGGCGGCAACCCGCAACTACTGCGACTGCTCGCAGACTGCGTTGCCGGGGACAGCGACGGCGCACTGCCAAACGACGCTCGCAGTATCGTCCTGGCCCGCTTCGACCGGCTTCCGGTGCGAACCCAGGCCACGCTGGCCAAGGCCGCCGTGCTCGGGCGACACTTCCTGCGGGATGACTTCCTCGGATCGTTTGGCGCAACCGCCTCAGAACTGGAGGTCACCGGACTGGATCTCTTGGAGGACCTTTCGACCCGGCGGTTGGTGGAGCTGACCGGCACGGACGAGTTCTCGTTTGCCAGTCCAATCCTGTGGCAGGTCGCCTATGAGTCGAGTGCGCACGCGTCGAGGGCTCGGGCTCACCGCGACGTCGGCCACCACATCGAGCGGCTCCCAAGCGCCGATGTCGAGACCAGGGTGGAGGACCTGGCTCATCACTTCAGCTTCACCGATGATGTCGATCGGCACCGGCGCTACTTTGGGCCAGCCGGATTCCGGGCGCAGCAGGCCTTCGCCAACCAGCGGGCCATCACATGGCTGGAGCGCGCCATCGAGGTGGCGGACGGCGATGATCGCGGCGAGCTGGCGTTTCGACTGTCGGCAACGCTGGAACACATCGGAAGTTGGGATTTGGCCGAAGCCATGCTCGACCAAGCGGCAGCTGCCCCGTCGATCAAACCACGGGCGCTGGCGTCGTTGGCTCAGCTGCAGCTCTTGACCGAAAGCTATGACCGAGCCATGGCGACGCTTGATGATGCGCTGGCCACGGCAGCCCAACTCGATGATGACGCCACGAGCGACTGGATCTATGAAAAGGCCAGCATCGTGCACACCCATGGCGGCCGGTACGAGGCGGCCGCAGAGGCGGCCACGCAGCAACGGCTGGTGGCCGAGAGACTCGGCGACCAGACCAGGGTTGCGGCCGCACTCTCGAACTTGGGCGCAGCAAAATCTTGGAGCGGTGACCTGTCCGCCGCCCGACAGGAACTAACCCTCGCCCTCGACAAGCTGATCGCCTGCGGCGCCTTGGCAATCGCGGCAGACGTCGAGACCGACCTGGCTATGGTCGCGCTCGACGAGGGCGCGCTCGATGAATGTCTGGAACGCCTCAATCGCGCCATGGATCGAGCTGCTTCCATTGGCTTTCGCCGGGCCGAGGCCACCGCTGCCGGCAACCTGTCGTTGGCACTGGTCGGCGCAGAGCGCCACCACGAGGCATGGGGCCATTGCGTCTACTCCTGCCGACTGCTGCTAGAGAGTGGAGACATCGCGAGCGCTGCGGCGTCGTTCGGGGTGCTGGCGATGATCCTGCTAACCGAGGACCGTGCCGAAGCAGCCGTTGATCTGGTGGCCCGGACGGTGTGGATCGGCCGCCGGACCGGCGCCACCCTGTACCGGGACCGAGCCTATGGCCTGCTGACAGATGCCTACGAAACCCTGGGTGACACCGACCGAGCCCAGCAATGCCGGGACCAGCATGAAGCCGACGATGACGATCTAGTCGATCACGCTGTTGCGGCGGTGGCGCCGCTGACCCCGGCTGTGGCCCTCGATCTGGAGTGGGAACTCGCCGAACTGGTAACCACGGCCGATGCCCTGATCGAGCAACGTGAAACCGACGATGACTGAGCTGACCGATGCCGGTGAACGCCTCGGCGTCTACCCCGGGTCGTTCAACCCGCTAACCACCGGCCACCTTGCCATTGCCGACGCGGCCCGTCGGGTTCACGGACTCTCTGCCGTGGAGTTGACCGTCAGCACGCTTGCGCTGGCAAAAGAGGATGTTGCCCATCCCCGGTTCGAGCATCGCATCGAGGTGCTTCAGGCCGCGGTTGCTTCCGTCGAGTGGCTTGACCTTCGGGTGACCGAACTTCAGCTGCTTGCGGACATCGCTGAGGGGTACCAGGTGCTTATCGTCGGGGCCGACAAGTGGCTACAGATTCAAGACCCGGTCTGGTACGGCGATGACCCGCTGGCTCGCGATGCTGCGCTGGCGACATTACCAACCGTTGCCATCGCCCCCCGCGACGGCCTGCAGACCCCCATCGAACACACGCTCGAAGTGGATCAGTCGTTGACGTCCGGCGTGTCTTCCACCGCAGCCCGAAACGGAAACCTGGAACTGATGGTCCCCGCGGCTCGAGACTTCGCGGAGCGAACGGGAGCCTGGATTGATGTTGGCCGCTACGACCGGTGGGTGACGTCAGCCAGGGGCTAGTACTGGACTAGTCGTCGGGGTTAGGGTCCCTGGCTGCGAATGCGCTCAACCTCGCTCATCGCTTCCTTGAGCCGGTCGATCCACTCGCCCTGATGCTCCCCCACCTGTTGCACGCACCAGGCCAAACCCTCGGAGCGGCTGCGAACAACGCCTGAGTCGATGAGCGTGTCGAGAACCTGACGTTGCTCGTAGCGGAGCCTGGTCATAACCGGGACCGATGCCGTGGTGAATCGAATCTCCACCGGGCCACAGATCGCCACCCAGGACACGGCTCGACCCCAACGGCTTTGCGCCGCCTCGGCAATCTTCATGCGGCTGAGCCGGGTCTCTTCTCGAAAGCCGGAGATCCGAGCGGTTGCCGCAACCCGGGCGGCGTCATCGCCCTCCGGGGCCGAAGACGGGGTGGAAAGCGTCCCGAACACCAGAATTTCATCGCGATCGGCCATGACCTGGACCGGCTCCGGGAACCAGTCATCGGGGATGCGGCCGGCAAACCCCGCCGCTGTCTCGGCCTCATCACAGATTGGACGTTCGCTCACAAAGGGGCTCCTTCAGTACGTTCACGGCCGTTCACGAACGACGGCGAAAATTGCCGACGAAATTGAGACCGGGTGGGAATGCACGGCCGGTTGCTGGTGTTGAGAATATTACAGCGATTACATGTAATCAAGTAATTCGATTCAACTTGGTAGTACCTCTTAGGAGACTCGTCGAACATGCCAGCAACAGACTTTCCAGATACCGGTGACGCTCGGACCGATGATTCGGGTGCCGAATCTGGCGTTACCCACCAACTCCCCGTCCTCCCCCTGCCCGACGGGGTGATCTTCCCCGACATGGTCGTCACCGTGACCATGCAATCGACCGAGGCCCAGCAAATCCTTGCTGCGGTCCAAGACGGTCGGCTCCTCCTGGTCCCACGCATCGACGGGGTGTACGCCCGCGTTGGCGTCATCGCCACCGTCGAAAACCAGGACGCGCTCCCCGACGGATCCCCCACCGTCACGCTGCGCGCCCACGCTCGAGCCCGAGTCGGCTCGGGCGTGGTCGGAGCCACCAACGGACTTTGGGTTGCCGCTCACGCCATCGATGAGCCAACGCCCGACCGCGAGACCACATCGCTTGCCTCCACCTACCGTGCCGCGGCCACCAACCTGCTGGACCGCGTCGGCGGCCGACGAATGGTCGGTGCGCTCCCATCGGTGGAACAGCCGGGGCCCCTCGCCGACTCCATCGCGTACTGGCCCGACCTGTCGATGGACCAGCGGATCGAACTGCTGGAAACCGTTGACGTCAAAGAGCGACTCAGCATCGCCACCGAGTGGGTGAAGGATGCCCTCGCAGAATTCGAGATTCGGGAGAAGATCCAGCGCGACGTCTCCGAAGACCTTGAGTCATCCCAGCGGGAGGCAATCCTCCGTCGTCAGATGGCCGCAATTCAAACCGAGCTCGACGAAGGCGGTGGCGACGTCGTTGCCGAGTACCGACTCAAGCTTGACGACTTGGTCGGTGCCGCCGCCATCACTGACGCTACCGCTGAGGCAATCGGCAAAGAGGTCGACCGGCTGGAGCGCACAGGCAACGAGTCGATGGAAGCCAACTGGATCCGGACGTGGCTTGACTCGGTGTTTGAGATCCCCTGGACCGAACGCTCAGCGGAGCGGCTTGACCTGGTCGAGGCCCGAGAGATCCTCGACGCCGACCACACCGGACTCGACGAGGTAAAGGACCGCCTGGTCGAACACCTCGCGGTGCGAAAGCTCCGCAGCGAACGAGAAATCGACGACGAGCCAACCCATCGCCGAGGTGGCGTCATCCTGGCCCTGGTCGGGCCTCCCGGCGTTGGCAAGACCTCGCTCGGCGAGTCGGTCGCCCGATCGCTTGGACGCAAGTTCGTGCGTCTTGCCCTCGGCGGTATCCGAGACGAGGCCGAGATTCGTGGCCACCGCCGGACCTACGTCGGCGCCAGGCCCGGACGTCTCGTCTCCGCCCTTCAGGAAGCCGGGTCGATGAACCCGGTGATCCTACTTGACGAGGTGGACAAGGTCAGTGGCGGCTGGCAGGGAGATCCTTCAGCTGCGCTGCTCGAGGTCCTCGACCCGGCCCAGAACCACTCGTTCCGGGACCACTACCTGGAGTTCGAGTTGGACCTGTCCGACGTTGTCTTCATCGCCACCGCCAACGTGATCGACACCATTCCCGGTCCGCTGCTCGACCGCTTGGAGCTGATCACCGTTGACGGTTACACCGAGGTGGAGAAGACGGCCATCGCTAGGGACCATCTGCTACCCCGACTGCTCAAGCGAAACGGCCTTCGCCCCGACGAGGTGGAGATCGTCGATGAAGCGCTGGCGGGCATCGCCTCCCGCTACACCAGAGAAGCCGGCGTTCGGCGCCTCGAGCGCCAGATCGACAAAGCGCTACGAAAGACGGCGACGAAGATCGCCAGCCGAGCGCTTGACGAGTTCGAGCAGAGCCAGGACGCCGAGCCTGGACAGGAA
Organism: uncultured Acidimicrobiaceae bacterium; assembly: GCA_964609665.1. Classification (GTDB taxonomy): domain Bacteria; phylum Actinomycetota; class Acidimicrobiia; order Acidimicrobiales; family SZUA-35; genus JAHELU01. Next base: position 60,647 of record CAZSTV010000004.1, on the reverse strand, counting down.
CAAGAAACCGACGCTGCGCCCGAGACCTTCGTCATCACCGACGACGACCTGGCCGACCTGCTCGGCAAGCCCATCCCAGAGGAGCAGGTCACCGACCGCATCGACCGGCCGGGCATCGCCACCGGTCTAGCGGTCACCGGCGCCGGAGGAGATGTCCTGTTTGTTGAGACGGCGCTGGTCGACGGTGAGGGCGACACCATCTTGACCGGACAGCTCGGTGACGTGATGAAAGAGTCGGCAACGATCGTCAGATCGCTGGTCTCAAGCAAGGGCGAGAAGCTTGGCTTCACCATGGCGGACGGCAAGCGGATCCACGTCCACTTCCCGGCCGGAGCGGTGCCGAAGGACGGTCCGTCAGCCGGTGTCACCATGACCACCGCGCTCGTCAGCCTCCTGACGGGCCGCAAGGTGCGGTCAGACCTTGCCATGACCGGCGAGGTCACGCTGCAGGGTCGGGTCCTTCCCATCGGTGGGGTGAAGCAGAAGGTGTTGGCCGCCCACAGGGCCGGCCTCACCACGGTGCTTCTGCCCGCAGACAACGGCCGTGACGTTGAGGACATCCCCGAAGATGTCCGAGATGCCATGACCATAGAACTGGTCGGCGACGTCGACCGGCTGCTGGAGCTTGCGCTGGAACCTGCCGCCTAAGGCAGACAGCGCTATGCGTTGGCCGCCGTCGCCCGGCGGCCGCCTCGCAACAGCTCCACCACATCCCAGGTGCCTTCGGCCGGCTTTCGCCCTCCGGTCGGAGGCACTTGCGGTTTTGTAGCGCTATTCGATCAGGTGGACGGGGTCACCCAGGATGGTCACGCCCCACGTGGTGGTTTCGTTGGCGTTGACGTTGGTGTCCTCATACTCAACCTTCCACCAGCAGTCCCTCGGCTGGCCGGCGGGCTCTGCGCACTCGTAGTCGTTCGGGAGCGGGATCTCCAACACCGCTGTGCGGTCCTGCAGCGAGTAGCTCGAATCCTGCCGTAGGCAGGACACGCCGCTACAGGTTTGGGAGATTGGCGACGCCCGGCTTCCGAGGTCACCGGACCCGCACTTGTAGCCGTAGGTGACGCAATCGACGGTGTACCAGCGGAAGGACATGTAGTTGCCCTCCGGGTCGAGGATCCGCACCGCGTCGATGCCGTCAGCCGGATCGAAGAGTTCCACTCTCATGGTGCTGCCCGCGTAGAACGGCTCGATCTCCGCCAGATGCAGCTCGGCCCTGCCAATGGTTCCCCCGGGGAACATTTTGGCGTTGGTGTATGAGGTCAGATAGTCCTTGGCCACGATGTTCGGACAGCCCGGCGTGCCGTCGGGCCCAATGCGAGAACAGGAGTACGACCCGGTCCGCCCCACCGGAACAATCCGCAGGGAGTACAGGCTTCTGATGCCGCCCGATGCCTCGGGGTTCTTGGCCTGCAACGCGTACCGTCCTGCGGCGCTGAGCCGTCCGATTTCAATCCACGGCGCGGGGTCATACACCCGAGACCAGCCGGAACCGTCGCTGGGGCAGATGGACGTATCCGGTCGTGGTGCCGAGAGTTGTGAAAGCGGCGTGCTCGTCACGTCTTCGCTTGGGAAGAGTCGGAATCGCATCGAGGCGTTGGCCTGCGACCCACCAAACTCGGCACACGTCATCCGCACCTGCACCTCATAGGAACCGCTCGTTGGAACGTCGACGACGAACGTGTGGCCCTCGTCGCGGTGATTCGGGTTGGTGTTTGGGCAACCACCACCGGCACCGATGAAGTCACCGGTAGAACGCGATTCACAATCGCTCATGGCCCGGAGCTAATGATTCGACACGTATGCCCCGCTCGCCTCGTCGGTACCGCCGCCAAGCATCGACGTCGGGTTGCCAAGCGGCACCGATGGCGCATGTTCGGCGATGGCGGTGCGGTGCAGGGGAATCGGATCGTCGCTCACGACCTTGCCAAGCATCAGTCCCATCTCGGTATAGATGTCGACTCGAAGCTGGTTTATATCGACCCTGGTCACGACCACCTGGGGCAGCAACGTGGGCGTACAGGGCATTACGTCGCAGCCCGGCTGGTCCTGATAGCCGTTCCTGGCGGCAACCTCCTTGGCCATGGCGACGGCGTCCGGCGCCTCCGCAAGCAGCGGTACGCCCGCCAGGGCGGCAGCATCGGCGGCCCGCTGGGTGAGACCCGCCTCGGCATACCAGGAGCCGACATCGACCGCGAGCGCAGCGAAGATCATCATCGGCAGCAACAGCATGGCGCTGGTCGGCAGGATGTAGCCGCCGTCGACGTCGCGGCTCACTTTGTCAGCTCGCGAAGAGACACGTCATCGATCAAGTTACCGAGACCGCTTCCGCTGATCGTCCGAACTTCGATCAAGGCGCTTGACGAGGACGCGATGTGGACCCCGCTGTACTCGGTCCAGCTGAACCCGCTTGCAAGAAGCGCCACCACCTTCCCGTCGACAAGAAATTCTGCACTCTCGGACGTGGAGCGTCTGGAACGGTGTGCGATCGACCACTGGTAGGTCGATCCAGGCGTTACCGAGACCCGCTGACTGTAAGTGGTCTGTCCGTAGAGGTTGAGTTCGGCGTGCTGATTTCCGGCGTAGGAAACCACGCCGCTGTGGCCGGTCGCCCAGATCTCGACCAAGCCCCTTTCGGTGCTGTCCCACGGGCTCGCCATCACGGCCCGCCAACCCCGGGCCCGAATGACAGGACTCTCGAATCCGCCGTTCACCACCAGGTTCGAACCGATGGCAACCGGTGAATGCTCCACCCACGTCGGCAGACCACTGGCTGGTGGCGTGTAGGCCACCGCCGGACCGCTACGCCCGGTGCCGATGTCCTCTCCGGTGTCGATGAGATAGGTGCCGGCGTGTCCTGCAGGGCGTTGATCGCCGGAATCAGGCCGAGGCAGAAGAGCCCGACGATGACGGCATATTCAACCGCGGTGGCTCCGCGCTCGTTTCTTGGCCGTCGCCGCTGTTTCATGCACCCCTTTCGGTCGCCAGCGGGGCACCAATTAGTACAAAACCTTGCGTCGCCTGGCGTACACCAGCCCTTACGCCCGTTCGCTCTGTTCCGTTGCGGTCCGGGTACCGCTGTTCGAGGGTCCCGTGGGCGATCGGAATATTTCCGGCCAGGACTTCGACGCAGCCCCTGGGAGCGGCAATACTAGGTCGACTTCCGTCCACATTTCAGGCGACGGGTAAGACGGCCAATCAGGAGCGTTCGTTCATGACAGCAGTGCAGGGCTCGATTCTGGGTAACGCGGTTCTTCGACGGGAAGACCCCACGTTGCTCACCGGTAGTGATGAGTACTACGACGACATGGACATTGCCGGCGTCGGCTATGTGCATTTCGTACGGTCCCCGTACGCCCACGCAACGCTTGGCAACGTCGACCTTTCAGAAGCAGCAGGCATGCCGGGCGTCGCCGGAGCCTGGTCGGCCGACAATCTGGAGATGGCCGGCTTCCAGGGTTTCCCGATGTTCCCCGTGGAATTCAACCGTCCGCCGCTTGCGGTCGGCAAGGTGCGCTTCGTCGGTGACATCGTCGCCGTCGTCGTTGCCGACACCCGAGATCAAGCAGCAGATGCGGCTGAGGCCGTCGTCGTTGACTACGAGCCGCTGCCTGCCGTTGTCGACATGGAAGCCGCTCTGGACGACAGCTCCCCGGTTCTGTTCGAAGCTCACGGTTCCAACCTTGTGTTCGAGACCGCTATCGGTGCCGACGAAGATCCTCTCGAAGGCGCCGCTCGCGTCGTCGAGGGACGCATCCTCAGCCAGCGCCTGGCCGGTGTCCCGATGGAGCCAAACGGCTGCATCGCCGTCCCAGACGGTGAGGACATGACGGTATGGCTCTCCAGCCAGAACCCGGTCGCTGTTCGAGACATCCTGGTCGGCCAGCTTGGCCTTGACGCCGAGAAGGTCCGGGTGGCGGCTCCGGCGGTCGGCGGTGGCTTCGGCCCGAAGGCCGGCGCTTACGTCGAGCAGTTCATCACCATCAAGTTGGCCCAGGATCTCGGTCGAGCGATGAAGTGGACCGAAGAGCGGTCCGAGAACATGGTCTCGCTGGTCCACGGTCGGGCCATGGTGCTCTACGCCAAGCTCGGCCTGACCGATGACGGCGTCATCACCGGACTGGACGTTGACGTTGTTGCAGACGGCGGCGCCTATCCCGGTATCGGCGCCTTCCTGACCATGTTCACCCAGACCATGATTCAGGGTGTCTACCAGATTCCCAAGCTCCGCTATCACGCACGGTCGTCGGCAACCAACACCACGACCACCGGCGCATATAGAGGTGCAGGGCGCCCAGAGGCCACCCAGATGCTCGAGCGCATCATCGACATGGCCGCCGATGAGCTTGGCATGGACCCTGCGGAGATTCGCCGCAAGAACTTCCTGCAGCCAGAAGCGTTCCCGCTGACCACCCACGGCGGCGCCAATTATGACTGCGGCGAGTACGAGAAGGCCCTCGACGCCGCCCTTGAGGCCTCGGACTATCAGGGGCTTCTGGCCCAGCAGGCCGAACGACGGGCCTCCGGTGATCCGAAGCAGCTTGGCATCGGCGTCTCCGCCTATGTAGAGGTGACCGCTCCGGCCGGACTTCACGTTGAGTACGGCGCAGTGGAGATCAACGAGGACGGCACCGTAACGGCCAGGGTCGGCACCAGCGCCCACGGCCAGGGTCACATCACGGCCTTCTCCATGATTGTCTCCGACATGCTTGGCGTACCGATGGAAGATGTCACCGTGCTCCAGTCCGACACCGCGGAGATTCCTCGTGGCGCCGGCACCATGGGCTCACGGTCGCTGCAGACCGCTGGCTCTGCGGTCCACGTTGCCTCCGAGACCGTCCTGACCAAGGCAAAGTCACTCGCCGCTCACATGCTTGAGGCCAGCGAGAGCGACATTGTCACCGCAGAAGGCGGCTTGCAGGTGGCCGGTGTGCCAACCTCCAACGTCACCTGGGCCGATCTGGCCGCAGCGGCAAACGATGACAGCAAGCGTCCCGACGGCATGGACGCCGGGCTCGCCCACGAGCTGGACTTCGACGGCACCGACGCCACGTTCCCCTTCGGGGCTCACGTGTCGCTGGTAGAGGTCGATACCGAAACCGGCGAGGTCGAGATGGTGCGCCACGTTGCCGTCGATGACTGCGGCAAGATCCTCAACCCGCTTCTGGTCACCGGCCAGCAGCATGGTGGTATCGCTCAGGGTGCAGCGCAGGCGCTGTACGAAGTGGTCCAGTACGACGACCAGGGCAACCCGATCACCAGCAACCTGATGGACTACGCCATCCCGTCAGCAGCCGAGCTGCCATCGTTCGAGACCTCGAACACCGAAACCCCGAGCCCGCGCAACCCGCTCGGCGCCAAGGGCATCGGCGAGTCCGGCACCATCGGCTCCACCCCGGCAATCCACAACGCGGTCATCGATGCCGTCTCCCATCTCGGGGTGCGTCACATCGACATGCCGCTGAGTAGCCAGACGGTCTGGAACGCCATCCAGGAAGCCCAAGGCTAACTAATCTACGAACCTCGGTGGGCCGCCCGGCCTACGGGAGTTCGCCAATAGAAGTTGGGGGCCGTATAGGTCCACAGACTGCGTCACTAGGCCAAACAGCCCGTGACAACGCCCATCATCGGGCGAAGAGAACCTCACTCGAGACCGGAGCAGCCCGCTGCTCCGGTCTCGAGGCGTTTTGGACCTACGAATGTGGCCGGTGTGTGTGATCTCACCCAGCTGCCCACAGGTTCGGACGACCCATCTTTCATAGTCACCACGGCTCTGAAGCAGCGGTGACGACCACTCATGGAGCCCTGAATAGCGCATCTCCACACTTGATCTCAGAGCACGGAAAGCGGATACACGCTTACCGGTCACCGTCGGTGAAAGCAGCGACGACCAGTCCGGTTTTGCAACACGAGATGAGAGATGGATATGCGAGTCGGTGTAGTTGGATGCGGATACTGGGGTTCAAAGCACGTACGTGTGCTGTCGAACCATCCCGATGTGACAGGTGTGGTCATTATCGACGGCCGGAGCGACATCCGTGCGTCCGTCGGCGCTGATTATCCCGACGCCCTACAGCGGCGGACACTGTCAGAGGCGATCGATGACATCGACGCCATCGTCGTGGCGACACCGCCCGAGACTCACTTCGACGTGACCGCCGAGGCTATCGCCGCAGGCAAGCACGCCCTGGTCGAAAAGCCGATGGCCACCAACACCGCCGATGCGATGGAGTTGGTGCGGATGGCGGAAGCTGGCGGGGTTGTCCTGGCCGCAGGCCACACGTTCGCTTACAACGCCGCTGTCTGGAAGCTGGCCGAACTGATCCGCGACGGTTCGCTCGGCAAGCTCCACTACCTCGATGCCGCAAGGCTCAACCTTGGTTTGTACCGAGAGGACGTCAACGTCTTGTGGGACCTGGCCGCCCACGACATCTCGATCACGACCATGATTCTTGGCACCGTCCCCGACACCGTTTCGGCCTGGGGCTCCCGCCACACCACCGGGTTCTCCGAAGACGTTGCGACGCTGCGGATGAACTTCGAGCGTCAGGAAGTCGAGTCCACGGTCCGGGCCAGCTGGCTCGATCCTCTGAAGATTCGCACGACCACGGCAGTCGGTTCGGAGAAGATGGCCGTCTACGACGATGTCGATGAGGCAGAGCGGATCAAGATAGTCGACCGGGCTCGGACCCTCGACGGGCGGCCTGGCGGCCGCAACCCCATCTCGGTGACCTACCGGGAGGGCGCCACCACCGCTCCGACCATTGACTTCAAGGAACCGCTGCAAATGCAGGCCAACGACTTCCTGGAGTGCTGCCGGACCGGCGGCGTACCGATGAGCGACGGCAAGGCCGGGCTCGCAGTGGTTGCGGTGCTCGAAGCATCCGACCGCTCTCTCGAAGAGAACGGCGCACCGATTGCGGTCAACCTTCCGCACCTTCGCCTTCGCCCTTCTCTCGCAATCGTCTAAGAGCCCTCGCGGGCACCCCTTTCGACCGTCCCTACTGCCAAGCACGAAACGCACATCCAAACGGAGCACACCATCATGACCTTTACCTCCAACGACAAGCACACCTCCACCCCGGTGGCCTTCCTCGACCTTGCGGCGCTTCACGCTCCGCTGCGGGAAGACCTGGACAAGGCGTGGAACGAGACCCTGACCAGCTCGGCCTTCATCGGCAGCGGCGCCATTGCGGCGTTCGAACAGGAGTGGGGCACCTACTGCGGCACCGAGCACTGCATCGGTGTTGCCAATGGCACCGACGCCCTGGAGTTGGTCCTCGCCGGACTAGGCGTTGGCCCTGGCGACGAGGTCCTCGTCCCGGCCAACACGTTCGTCGCTACGGCGGAAGCGGTGGTGACCGTTGGAGCCACGCCGGTCTTTGTTGACGTCGATCCACTGACGCTGCTGATCACCGCTGAGACGATCACCGCAGCCATCACGCCGAAGACCAAGGCAGTGATGGTGGTGCACCTTTACGGTCAGGTGCCAAACATGGATGCCATCATGGCGGTCACCGACGCTGCCGGCCTCTATGTGGTCGAGGACTCGGCTCAGGCCCACGGCGCTACCTTCAACGGACGCCTCGCCGGCAGCTTTGGTGTTGCCGCCACCTTCAGCTTCTACCCGGGCAAGAACCTGGGGGCGCTCGGTGACGGCGGAGCCGTTGTCACTAACAACGACGAGCTGGCTACCGAAATTCGCACCCTGGCAAACCACGGGCGGGGCAGCCACCTTCTACACACCCATCGTGGCCGCAACAGCAGGCTCGACGGGCTGCAGGCGGCCGCACTCAGTATCAAGCTCCGCCATCTCGATGCCTGGAATGATCGACGGAGGGCCGCTCACAAGCGCTACGTCGAGCGCCTCGCCGGATCGGTGGAAATGTTGACCACGCTGGACGGTGGTAGCCCGGTCCATCACCTCGAGGTGATTCGGGTCGACGACCGAGACCGCATGCGGACCGAACTTGGTGACCGTGGCATTCAGACCGGCATTCACTACGCCCTCCCGTGCCACAAGCACCCGGCGTTCGCCGAGTTCGACATTGCGCCGCTCCCGATAGCCGAGACGGCCGCTGCCCGACAGTTCTCCCTACCGATGCACCCAACGTTGACCATGGTCGAGGTGGATGCGGTAGCCGATGCGGTACTGGAGCTCATATGACCACCTTCTCCGATCCCGGTTTCAGAGTCACCGGACCAGATGACGAGCCAACCGACGACGCCGAGGTCACCGATCTAGATGAGCTGGACCCTGAGTCCGAGCTCGACGGTGGTTCGGACGACGCCGAATCGGATGACGACGCAGAACTAGACGCCGATGCGGAGCTAGACGCTGACGCAGAGTCGGACGACGACACCGACCTGGACGCTGACGCAGAGTCGGATGACGACATCGAGCTAGACGGCGATGCCGAGCTTGATGAGCTCGACGCAGAGGCAGAACTCGACGCCGCACTCATCATCGAACTGCTCGAGGACGACCAGGACCTTGAGTTGCTCGAGAGCGACCAGGATCTTGAGTTGCTCGAGGACGACCAGGACCTTGAGTTGCTCGAGGACGACCAGGACACCGACGCGGACACCGAGGTCGATAGAGACGTAGAGCCAGAGCCTGCAACAGAGGCGGCCGCCGCCGCAGAGGCTGCCGCCGAGTCCGATGTAGAGATCCACATCGTCAAGGCGGCCACCACCGGCGAACTGGTCGAACAGCCGCCGTTCTGGTCCGCAGGTCAACTGGTCGCCGTCGGCCGACGGGCACTGGCCGTTCTGATTGCCATGGCCATTATCGGATACACACTCGGTGCGCTGCGTGGCAACAGCTACGTCGCCCGGACCGAGTTTGTCTACACGCTCGACGAGTCCGTGCCGGACAGCTTCCTGCGTGAAGACCGGCGCCTTCTGACCCAGGTTGTGACCTTCAAGAGCGACGCCGTGTTGACCCCGGTCGCAGAGGACTTCAACCTCAACGTTGATGAACTGCGAGCCAAAATTGACGTCGAAACGCTGGAACTCTCAGAGGTCCTTCGCTTCGACGTGAGCGATGCCGACGAGGACCGGGCCATTGCGCTCAGCCGAGCGGTGCTCAACCAGTACCTCCAGGTCATCACCGACGCCAGCCCTGCCGGTGACAGCACTGCAGAGCTTGCACAGAGGCGAGCCGATGTGGTCGCCGAGCTGGCCGCCGTCGACGACGACCGGGAGAACCTTGTCGAAGCTCAGCAGCGAGACATTGCGCTCCAGGTTCGTGAGGACAGCATTCAGCGCCAGATCAACCTGCGCAACGATCAACTGAGCCGTTTCCAGGAGTCGCTTGACGCTGCGGTTACCGGCAATCTCAGCACCGCTGAGCGCACCGAGCTGAACGAACAGTACGAAGCAACCCAGTTGCTTATCGCTGATCTTGAAGCTGACCTGGTGGATGCCGGAAGCGAACGGGCGGCACTTGCCAACCAGACGACGGCCGGGCCGGCGTTGCTACGGGAGATCGATCGGCTCGAAACGGTGCTGACCACAATCGATGACGAGCTGTCCCAGCGGGAGCTTGCTCCACTGGTCGCCTCACCGATTCGGGAGCTGAGCGATCCGATCATCCTCTTCCAGTCACGCAACGTGTTCGGCCTGCAGGGCATGGCCCTCGGCCTGCTGATCGGCTTCCCGATCGCCGGGTTCATCGGCTATCGAACTCGTAAACAGCAGCTCTGGTTCGACTGATTCCCGTGCGGCCCGAATCCCCGACAACGGAACGTTCCGACACAGGCCCCGGTCTTGTCGGGGATTCGGCCCGGATGGCCGCAGCGGTCGCAGGCAGCCGAATCACCGGTCTGCTGAGGATCGTCGTTGCGGCCGCCATCCTCGGGTCAACCGTGCTCGGCGACCTTTTCGTCGCCATCAACGTGCTCCCGCTGATGCTCTATGACGTGTTCGCAGGTTCTGCGATCTCCTCGGTCCTGGTCCCGCCGCTGGTCAAGCTGATCGGTCGTGGCGACCACGTCCTCAGCGGTGGTGTTGCCGCTCGCCGGTTTTCCGCAAACGCCCTCGGGCTGATCATGGCAGCGATGGCCGCTGTTGCCGCAGTAGCCCTCCTCGCCCGGCCGGCAATCGCCGGAGCGCTCACCGCCGGGGTGGAACCTCGCCTCGCCAGCGACGCTGTTTCGGTCGGCGCGTTACTTCTGGCCCTGATCGTGCCCCAGCTTGTGCTGTACGCCGCGATCGGCGTATTCGTCTCCATCCAGCAGGCTCATCGCCAGTTCCTGTTGCCCTCAGCAGCCCCGATCATCGAGAATCTCGGGCTCCTGGCAACCATCGCTGTGGCCTGGATGCGCTACGGGGGCGGGATCGAAGTGGACTCGGCTCCCCTTGGACTCATCCTTACCCTGGGCATCGGGTCAGGCCTTTCGGTGTCGGCTCATGCCATCGTCCAGTTCGTCGGGGCGAGGCGAGCCATCGGTGCCATCGGCATCGGGTTCGACGTACGGGACCCCGACATCGTCGAACTTGGCGGTCCGACGAAGGCATCGTTCGGTTGGTCGAGCATCATTGCCGCCCGCCAGTTCGCCCTTGTCGTCGCCGCCGGCTTTGCCGGAGCTGGCGGCGTGCAGGCATTCGAGATCGCCACCCTTGCGTACTTCATACCGGTCGCCCTGATCGGCCGGCCCATCGCGTCGGCCGCACTCCCCCGTCTCGCGGCCGCGAACAGTGGACCAGCAGCGGTGCTCAGCGGCTACCTCACAACGGTTCGCCTTGCCGCATGGGTCGCCGTACCCGCAGGCGCCGCACTGGTGTTTCTGAGCGGTCCCCTGGCGGATGTGATCGGCCAGGGCGAGTTCGCCGGGGCCGAGGCCAACGCCATGCTGCGCTACGGCCTTGCGGGGCTTGGCATCGGTGCCGCCAGTGACGCCATCTTCGAAATCGCTCGCCAGGCAACGATGGCCTACGGCGACGGCAGAGGGCTTGTCCGCTCCACGTGGATTCGAGCCGGGGTCGCCGTCGCCGGTATCCCCTTCGTCGTTCTCGTTCTCGACGGGCCTCCGGTCCTGCTCGGACTTGGCATTGTGGTGTCGCTCGGTGACGTCGTCGCCCTGGCCGTCGCCCACCTCGCCCTCCGCTCCGGGCCGGCGTGGACCACCGATCGGACCACCCACTGGCCCCGCATTCTCGTTGCGTCAGTCGTTGCTACCGCTCCGGTCGCACTGATCGGGTCACAGAGCGACACGCCATGGGGCCCCATCGGCTTTGTCGGACTCAGCGCTGCGGTACTGGTGCTGTTTCTCCTTGGAGCGTGGTTTTCCACCCAGCGCGGCCAGCTACTCAAAGAGCTCGCCGGCGCATTGCAGAGTGAGGATCTTGCATGAGCGTTTCCGAACCACCAACGGTGCGCACCGACCAAACCAACCGGGAGTCCTTCCTGGCTCGCCGGTTTGGACCACGCCCAGCGACAAGCTCGGTTGCGATCAATCTGATCGTTGCCTACCTCGTCGCCATGCCGTTCCTGGCCGGGCTCCCGCGGGGCACGGTGCTGCCGCTACTCAGACCGAGTGAGGCCCTGCAGATGGGCGTGACCGGGGTCGGCGTCGCAATTCTCGCCGTCGCCATGATCGACGGTAAACGCTGGCGCCTGCGGATCGGCCGCCTGGAATGGTCGATCATCGCCATGACCGTTGCCGCTTCGGTACTGCCGTTGCTGTGGCTGATGGCCCGTTCGCAACCGGTCGGCCCGGTGGAAGTGATGGCGGTCTTCCCGTTCATCAAGTACTCGGTGTTGTTCCTGCTCGCCAGGATCTGCATCACTTCCGAGCACGGCGTCGCAGCGGTTGCCAAAGCCATGATCGGAACAGGTCTTGTCATCGCCGCCATCTCGGTCGCCCAGGCACTCGGGGTCGGCCCGGTGTTGAGCGTCCTCACCCGCTTCTTTGTCAGCAGTGCCGACGACGTGATCGACGGCGGGCGGGGCACAACAACGATCGGCTCGTCAATCGCCACCGGTGCCTACCTCGCCATGGTCTGTGGCCTCGGGCTCTCCTGGGGTTTGGCCACCGGGAACCGCCTACTCCTGGCCGCCGCCGCGGTGCTCGCAGTCGGCGCCCTCGGCTCCGGGCAGGCCGGCACCGTACTTGCACTTGGCGTGATCATCCTCGTTGTTGCCTACCGTCACGGTCGCCTGGGCCAGCTGATGGCGTGGTCGATCCCGCTGAGCATCATGGCGATGATTGGGTTGTGGCCCATCGTGGCGGCCCGACTGGCCGACGTCGATCAGGGAAGCGGCCTCCCCCAGAGCTGGATCATCCGCTGGAACAACGTTTCCGAGCTCTATCTCCCATCGCTGGCGGACGGCGGTTGGCTCCTTGGCGTCAATCCCAACGCCATTCAGCTGCCGCCCGATGTTTGGCGTGACGTGATCTACCTGGAAAGCGGCTATCTGTGGTTGCTGTGGGTCGGCGGTGTGCCGCTCCTGCTCGCCGCGTTGTTCTTCCTCGCGACCGCCTGGAGCGACCTTGGCACGGCGAACGCCTACGACAATCCCCCGGCGACCCCTTCGGACGGACAGACGATGATGGGCATCCGTGTCGGCGCCCAGGCCGCGGTGGCCATGGTGGCGACGCTTAGCGTGCTCGACCCTCACCTGACCTTGCGGGCCGGGGCGGACACGCTCTTCGTGCTGATCGCTGCCGGTGTTGCGCTGCGACCCATCGCCGTTCCCAACGCAACGGCACCAGCCCGGTGGCGAGCCCTCCTCGCAGCCGATGTCCCGATGTCAGCGTTTGGCGGGGCCCGGCTGCAGTTCCGAGAGACAAACAAGACGAACGGCGCCGAAGCAGCGTTCGCTCTGACCGTACAAAACGACGGTGCCTCCATCGGCGGCGCAACGCTCACCCTTCACCGTCGGGGACCGGGCCTGCGTGGCATCGTCGACAACGTCCACGGTGGCGCCGCGGCTCACGGCCTGGCCTGGCGAGCGATGGTCATGATGGCGGACGAGCTTCGCCTCGAACAGCTGCGCTGGCAAGCGACGCCCGTCGGTCAACCAATGACTCGTGAGGGAGCGGCCGACGAAACGATCGGCGCTGCTGCAGAGCGGTCCGAACTCAAGCTTGGCGCTGCTTTTGCCGAAGAACTGGAGATCGAACGGGTAGCGATGGGGCATCGGTTCAGTCGAGTGCGTGTCACCGCTGAGAGGTCTGCGGCAACCAATGCCGATCCGCTACCCGGTATTCGACTCGATCCCGGGGTTCGGGTTCCGCGCTGGAAGCGGGTGGCCGACATGGCTCTCGGTTCCCTCGCCTTGGTTCTGACCGCCCCGCTGTGGCTCTTTGCCGCCGCAGCGGTAGGGCGCTCAAGTCCCGGCCCGATTCTTTACCGACAGGTGAGAATCGGGACCGGAGGTCTCCCGTTCCAGATCTACAAGTTCCGGACGATGTACATCGACAACGACGATGCCGCCCACCGACTGCAGAACAAGTTGGAGCTGCGGGGCGAAGCCGACGCAACGAAGGACTCTGACGACCCGAGGATCACCCCGGTCGGCAAATGGCTCCGACGGCTCTCCCTCGACGAACTGCCGCAGCTCATCAACGTCATGCGATCCGAGATGTCGCTGGTCGGGCCCCGCCCGTCGCTGGTGTGGGAGAGCGAGCTTTTTGCGCCCGAGGCACGACGACGCCTCACCGCACGGCCCGGCCTCACCGGCCTGTGGCAGATCAGCGGACGAGCGGACATCTCAATGAGCGAGATGTTGGACCTGGATCTCGAATACGTGGACCACATGGGCCCGATGATCGACTTGCGCTGCCTTGTCGGAACGGTGACCTCGGTGGCAGCAGGCGAAGGAGCACGATGACAACGGCGTTTGTGGCGACGATCGGCGGACATATTTCCGAACTGGTCGAACTCTCGGAACGGCTGCCAAAGACCCCGCAAATCTGGGTCTCGAACGACAGCCCCCAGACCAGGGATCTCCTGGCCGACCGGACATCGATCATGGTGCCGTTCATCGGCGAACGCGACCGGCTCGGTGTGCTCAAAGCGGTCCCGCAGGCCAGGCAGATCTTCAAGTTCTACGGCGTTGAGCGGGTCATCAGCACCGGCTCGGCCATCGCTCTCGGCTACCTGCCCGTGGCTGCGGCCATGGGAATCGAAGCCCACTACATCGAAAGCTCCACCCGGGTGGAGTCCTGCTCGGTCACCGGCAAGCTGCTGGCCAAAACACCGGGGGTCAACTGCTGGTGGCAGTTCGACACCGCCCCCGAGGGTTTCGCCCCGATCAGCGGGGTCTACGACCGCTTCACCGCCAACTTCCGAACAGAGAACCCCCGCATCGCCAAGGTGGTGGTCACGGTCGGCACCACCGATCGAGACTTCCGTAGGCTCATCGCCCGCCTGGTCGACATCATGCCTGCGGGCGTTGAGGTCCTGTGGCAGACCGGAGCCTCCCGGGTCGACGATCTCGGGATCGATGCCCACGCGCTGGTGCCCGAATCTGAATTGGCCGCCGCCATCGCCGACGCGGACGTGGTGGTTACCCACGCCGGAGCGGGCTCACTGGCAACCGTGCTAGCCGCCGGAAAGGTCCCCGTCTTCGTCCCGAGGCGAGCCGAATTCGATGAACAGATCGATGATCACCAGGTGGAGTTGGCCCGGTGGGCCGACGAGAACAGCCTGGCGATCACCGCGGAAGCTGACCAGGTGGATATGAGCCACCTGGAGGCAGCCGCAAGCTTTGAGATAGTCGCAAAACCAGTTGGAGAGTTGGTGCTGACATGACCGGTGACGCGAGATACTCGCTTCCGCAAACCCTCTTTCACGGCGAGCCGTGGCGAGAGGCCATCGAGCAGGCGTTCGACCTGAAGATCCTGGAATTCGTTCCAACGTCGGAACCAGACGGCCTTGCCTATTACTCGGTTCTGTCCGATATCCGAGGCGAGCGGGTGGTCTGTACCCCCTTCAGCGACTTCTGCGATCCGCTGTTTGCCACCGAAGCCGGTTGGCAGGAGTTTGCCGATCACCTTCGCTCCTTCGATCGGCCGGTCACCGTTCGTCCGTTCCGCAACGACTTTGCCAACAACGACACCTCGTTTGAACAGCGGCGGGAGCTGCTGTGGCACGGCATCGATCTGAGCCAGGGCGCCGACCACGTCTGGGACAGCCTGAAGAGCAAGAACCGGACGTCGATCCGCCGGGCCGAGAAACTCGGCATCACGTTCCGCTTCTCCTCGTCCATGGACGACATCCGCACGTTCCACGACATGCACGTGGACCTCCGCAAGTCCAAGTACCGGATGTTGGCCCAGCCCTTCAGCCTGTTCGAGGAGCTGCACGACCGCTTCGGAGACGACATGGCCGTTGTGCTTGCCGAGGACGCCGACGGCGACCCGGTGGCAGGCATGGTGTACTTCGCCTGGGAAGACGTTTGGTACTACAAGTTCGGCGCCTCATACCCCCGTCAGTACCGGCCGAACGCCGCCATGTTGATGGCGGCCTGCCGCGAGGGTGAGGAGCGTGGTCTGCAACTCCTGGACATGGGACGAAGCGATATCGACCAGCCTGGCCTCGTCGAGTTCAAGCAGGTTTTTGCCACCGAAGAGGTGGCGTTGACCACCCTGCATTGGAGCCCGGAAGAATACAACGATCCGACGGGCTCCGAGGTTGGCAAGACCATGGGCGCCATCACAGAGCTCTTGACTGAACCCGGCGTGCCAAACCATGTGGCGGCCCAGGCAGGAAGCCTGCTGTACCGCTACTTCGGCTAGTACCTCGGCTAATACCTCGGCTAGTACCGCTCCCAGGCCCTGGTCTCGAGGTTGTGTTTGACCTCTTCGATGTAGCCGAGCGCTGCATCGTCGAGCCACTCACCTGAGAACCAGGCGCCGACGCAACCCCACTCGTCTCCGGCCACATAGCCATCATCGATCAACCAGGTGAACGAGCCCTCGTAGCATGCTCGCAACCAGGCCATGGCGTACTCGGCCCCGAACGCACTCGACTCGGTCGAGTACGGGAACGTACCGGTGTGCACGGTGCCTTTGACCTGGAGCAACCCGTAGCTCTGAGGGCATGGCGATTCGAGTCCAAGAAAGTCGCAGTCGAGCTCGTTGTCCGTGATGTCACCGGCGGTGCTCATCAGCCACGAGCTTTCGGTGACCGCCCTGGCCCGGGTGATGTCCTCGTCGAAGCCCCACTTGCATGACACCCACCGCAGCACCTGCTCGGTGGTCCCGGTGAAGTCTCCGGTCACCCGCGGCGCCAATCGGTCGTTCCAGACCTTGTCGGCGCCATCGATCTCCACGGCAATATCAACGATGGTGCTGTTCGGCCCATCGTTCTCCGGCCGGTTCTCGACCGACTCATCAGCCCGCACCTGACCGGCGCATACCTCGCCGCCGGGCAGTGGAGTGCCGGGGGCCGACGTCTCGAAGTAGAACGCAGGCCCGTCATCTCCGCAGGCGGCGGCGATCAACCCGAGAACCACCATCATGACGATCAACCTGACCGGCTGCCGCCTGCGGCGGGGGTCAGGATGCACGCGAACATCTGCATGTTTGGCTGGAGGAGGCACGATCTGCCAGTCGGCACATTTCGTCCGCCGATGAGCCCTACCCGCAAACGACTACTATTGAACAAGTGACCGGTCGGAGGGGTAGTTGAGCGAGCGGATCCCGCGGATCGGCATTGTTCTCGGTGGTGGCGGGATTGCCGGGTACGCCTTCCACTGTGCTGTATTGGCTTCCCTGCAGCACCAGACCGGGTTTGACCCGCGGACCGCTGAGGTCATCGTTGGCACCTCCGCCGGAGCGATCAGCGGTGCGGTGCTCCGCGGCCACGTCTCCGCGGATGAGATGCGGGATCAGCTCATCGACACCGCCCTGGACCCTGAAAAGTTCGAAACGCTGAAGATCCTGTCCGGTCGATCGCCTAAGGCCATCCCGAAGGTGTGGGCGGGGCCGGGGGCTCCGGTGATGGCCATCAACGAGCTCCGCCGCGGTCGCAACCTGCGGGTGAGCGCGTTGGTTGGCGCACTCCTCCCCCAGGGTCGCCAAAATCTGTCGTTGGTCACCGAACCACTCGACGCGTTACACGGTGAGAAGTGGCCGGCCGAGAAGCTCTGGATTCCGGCCACCGACCTGCAGTCCGGCCGGGTGGTGGTGTTCGGCCGAGATGATGTCCCCATCTCGGTCTCGCGAGCGGTCGAGGCAAGCGCTGCGCTCCCCGCGCTGTTCGCACCGGTAAAGGTAAACAACCGGTCCTACATCGACGGTGGCCTCAGCTCGCCGTTCAATGCAGACCTGCTGATCGGCTACGGCGGCGTGTCCAAACCGCTCGACCTGGTCATCGTGCTTGCGCCGCTCTCGGTTGATGAACTGCGAACCAACGCACCCTTTTCCTCCATCGCCCGCTCATTGCCGAGACGCCGTCTCCGCAGCGAGGTTCGCAGAATCAACGATGCAGGACCGGCGACGCTGGTGATCCAACCCGGCCGTGCGGTGGCCCGAGCTATGGGGTTGAACCCCATGGATCACCGGCGCATACCCGCCATCGTGGACCGATCCGAAGAGTTGGTATCTCGTAGGGCCCCCACCTTTGGCGACTCGGCCACAGAGGTTCTCGACCGCGCTGCTCGCCTGCTGACACCTCCAGCGGACGTTGCATACCCGGACGTGTAGCGGCACGTCCTGGCGCCTTGTGGCGCTACTGGTCGGCCAATTCCACCCGAACCTCGCCAACGTCAACGTGGAGGTCCAGGATGACATCGGCCTCGGCCGTCACGTTGGTGATACTGGGCCGGACCCCGTCATCGTTTCGATCAAAAACCGTGACCGAACCGAGGCCGGCATCGGCATCAACCTCGACCGCCATGCCCTCGGGGATCACCACTTCGATCTCGCCGAAGCCGAGGTTGACGTCAACCTCGGTGGGCTCATCAAACGTTGCGCCGTCGAGTTGGGTCAGATCCAACAGGATCTTTCCCTCATCGCGTTCGATCGATTCCGGTAGCAGTTCAACGGTTGCCGGCTCGTAGGTGTAGCTGGCTCCCGGGTCGGCTTCGAAGTCGAGATTGCCAAAGACCGCCGCCGTGATGAGGGCACCGATTACCAGAACGGGAAAGAACAGCAGCAAACCGATGAAGCCAAGCACCGCCGCCTTACGACGACCGGACCGGGGCGGCACCGGTGAACCGGTGGGGATCGCCCCGGACGTTGGGCCGACAGGATCAACAGGTGGGAGCGGCGCCGTCGGGGGCGGAGGTACATCGGACGTGACCGGGGTCGGGGTCTGAGCGAGAAGCCACAACCCTCCGCCGATCAGGAGCAGTGGCGCCAAGATCTGGGAGAAGGTGCCGCCGTTTACGAACAGGGCGATGAGCGCGCCCAGAAGGAGTAGTCCAATGCCGATCTCACGGGTCGAGAGCTGTTTCGACGGCCGACGGTCACCGACCGGAGGCCAGAAACGAGCCCGGGGGATGATGATCCACGCCAGCGCATAGAACACGATGCCGAAACCGGTGACAAAGGTGAAGAAGACGAACGCAAGACGTATGAGCGACACGTCGATGCCGTAGTGGTGGGACAGACCCGATGCCACACCGCCGAGCTTGGTGAACGGGTCTCGCACCAGCTGGCGAGCAACCGGCGGAGGCGGCAACGGCGGACCCGGCTCTCCCGCTCCCCCGAGGTCATCGGAAAGAGGAGGTGGCGTCGCGAAAGGGTCCGTCGGCTCTGACGGCTGCTCGGGGCCGGCAGACGGGTAGTCGGGAGGGTTGTTGCTCATACCTACATGATTCGCTCTATATAGCGGGCTGGGAATCGGGCCTTTCCCCGAGCCGACCCTACCCCAGAGTCCAACCATCAGGGTCGGCTCAGGGGTATCCCCGGATGCAGAATGGCCGCCGGCCTGCGATCATGGAGCGATGAACATGACCCTCTCCTCAGAAACCAGGCGGTGGCAGGTGCCTCCTCTGGACGCTGAGGACCGCTGGATCGGCGGCGTCGCCGCTGCCATCGCAGCCGAATTGGGCGTGCAGCCGCTGATTATCCGCATGTGTTTCGCCATTCTGGCGCTCGCCGGTGGCTGGGGTTTGGTGTTCTACGCCCTTGCCTGGGCCGGACTTGGCATTCTCAGCCCGCCCCGTCTCGCCCCCTACCTGCCGGTGCCAAAGGCCGCAGGGTCATTTCAACGCCACGCCGCCATCGGACTGATCGTGCTTGGCCTGGTGTTGGGTCTGCGGGCGCTCGGGTTCGGCTTCATCGACCAAATCGTGTTCCCGGTCGGCTTTGTGCTCACGGGGTTCCTCATCGCCTGGTCACGGCAGAACGAAGAGGGCGGCGTCTCCGCAGTGGTACGCATCGTCGTCGGCGTTGTGGTTGCGGCAGCCGGTCTTTTGACGGTGATCGTCACGTCGGTGAACCTGACCGACGCCATCCAGCTGCTCGTCGTCGCGGTTGCCGTCGTCGGCGGCATAGCGCTGGTCGTAGCACCATCGGTGATCAGAATCGGCCAGGACTTCGACGTTGAGCGTCAGGAGCGGGTCCGGGCCGATGAGCGGGCCCGAGTGGCGGCCCACCTCCATGATTCGGTGCTGCAAACCCTCACCCTGATCCAGCGCAACGCGAATGACCCCCAGCGGACCGCTCAGATTGCCCGCCAGCAGGAGCGGGAGTTGCGGAGCTGGTTGTACGGCAACGAGCCGAGCCAGCCTGGCACCACTCGGCTTGAGCCGGCGCTGCAGGAAGTGGCCACCCGGGTTGAGGAGAATCACGGCGTGAAGGTCGAGGTGGTCACGGTCGGCGACACCCACGACATTGAGCCAAGCGCTATCCACGGGTTGATCGGGGCGACCCAGGAAGCGGTCACCAACGCGGCAAAGCACGCAAAGGTCAACAAGATCGACGTCTATGCCGAGCGGCGCCCCGACAGCATTGAGGTCTTCATCCGTGATGCCGGTGTCGGGTTTGACATCCAGGTCATCGATGAGGACCGCCAGGGCATCCGCAGTTCCATTATCGACAGGATGGAGCGACACGGTGGTGGCGCTTCTATACACTCCGAGCCTGGCAGCGGCACCGAGGTTGAGCTGACCCAGCCACTGGCCAGAACATCGTACGACCATTCCAAAGCCGCTCCGTCAGCGGACACACAGAACGAACCTTCGGGAGAAACACCATGATCCGAGTAGTGCTGGTCGATGACCACGCCCTCGTCCGCTCCGGCGTAAAGGCGGAGCTGGAACGAGCGGTCGAGGTGGTCGCCGAGGCGGGAGACGTCGGTGACGCCATCGAGCAGATCGTTCGGGCCAAGCCGGACGTCGTCGTCTGTGATGTTCACCTGCCAGACGGCACTGCCGCCGACGTCATCGCCGGCACCGCCGAGCGTGGGGTCACCTCAAAGTTCCTGGCACTGTCGGTGTCCGACGCGGCCGAAGACGTCATCCAGGTCATCCGCAGCGGGGCCAGGGGCTATGTCACCAAGGCCATCGAAGGTGACGAGCTCATCGATGCGGTGCGTCGGGTCAACGACGGCGACGCTGTCTTCTCCCCCCGCCTCGCGGGCTTCGTGTTGGACGCGTTCTCCGCCGACCTTTCCTCGCCGTCGGACCCCGAACTTGATCAGCTGACCGCCCGGGAACAGGAGGTCATGCGCCTCCTTGCCCGCGGCTACGCATACAAGGAAATCGCCCGTCGGCTGACCATCTCGATCAAGACCGTTGAGACCCACGCATCATCGGTGCTCCGCAAGCTGCAGTTGTCGAGCCGCAACGAGCTGGCGATGTGGGCGGCAAACCGCCGGATCGTCTAGCAGGTCCGGACCGGGCCCTCAGACGGGGAAGGTCTGAAGCGCCATGGGAGTGCCGACCGGATAACGGCGGATCGCCATAAGGACGTGGCCCAGAATCTGGCCCGCCTGGTCAAGATATTGGAAACCGTCTTCCCAGTGGAGGCGCCAGTTCGGGTCCCCCTCGCCAAAGCCAAGGCTCTTCATCTGGTCCCGCCCCTCCGGAGGTAGGCGATGCTCGGGCGGCAGCAGATGTTCGCCCTGCGCCTCGATGGTCAGCGAACCGCTCTGCGCCATCCACTGGACGTAGTAACTGGTGCTGACCTGCTCCAGAATGCCGGCAATGTTGACGCCGGCGCCGAGCGCCTCGCCCATCACCGCGGTGAGGTGCAGCGGCAGCTCTTCGGGTGCAGGCAGCTCAAAGTCGGCCGAACGGGCAATGGTGGTTGCCGAGGGAATCAGCTCGCCGAGTTGCGGGTCAAAGGCCACCAGATCTCGAGCTGCGGCGGTGTCCTGCAGCAGCGGCCTGACGTGGTCCACCGCCTCCGGCCGGACCGGGAGGTAGGCGATGGGACCGTCGACGTGACCGGCCGGCGGACCCTCGGCCCATGGTGCAGCGCCCTGGTCACCGTCGGGGTAGGCGGCCCGCAACACTTCGACCAGCCCACCGATGCCCGGGGTTGGGGCGTGATTCGCTCGCAGTGCCAGCAAACGGTCGCACTCCGATGTGGCGTGCGCGTTCGACAGCGGGGGCGGTCCTTCCCAGACGGCGAGGTAGTAACTCATCGCGCCGTGGACTCCAGGACGCATCCAGCGGTGTGGCGGTCAGCGTCAGCTGCGAGGGACGTCAATCCAGGGACCGTCTTTGTCAACGCGAGGCTCTCCAGGTAGTCCGAGTACCTGTTCGCCCAGGATGTTTCGCATGATCTCACTTGTTCCACCTTCGATGGAATTGGCGCGCACCCGGAGGAAGGCGTGGCCGAGGCCGCTCTCTTCGCCGGTAGCGGACAAATCTTCAGGTCGCCGGAAAGTGTAGTCGTAGTCAACCATTCCCGACGCCCCCTTAAGGGTTACCGCCGTGCTGAAAATCTCCTGGTTCAGTTCGGCCGACGCCAGCTTGGCCACCGAACCTTCGGGGCCGGGATTCCCGGCTCGACGGTTTGCGCTTGCTCGCATGTTGGTAAGCCGTAGCGCTTCCGCCCGGACCCAGAGCTGCATTACCTCGTCCTGTGCCGAAGCGGAACGCCGGTCTTCCGGCGTCTTGTTCCACACGTTGACCAATGCGCTGATAGGACCGGAACCTCGTTTCGGGGCACCACCGCCGCCGATCGCCGAGCGTTCGTTCATCAGCGTCGTCAGCGAAACGCGCCATCCTTCACCGATATCGCCGATGCGGTTGGCGTCAGGGACCTTGGCGTCGGTGAGGTACACCTCGTTGAATTCGGCCTCACCGGTGATCTGTCGAAGCGGGCGGACCTCAACGCCCTCGCTGTGCATGTCGACCGCAAAGTAGGTCATGCCCTTGTGCTTGGGAAGGTCCGGGTTCGACCTGGTGACCAACATGCCCCACTGGGCGATGTGGGCCATGGTGTTCCACACCTTCTGGCCGTTGACCACCCACTCTTCGCCGTCCTGGACCGCCCGGGTGCCAAGGCCTGCGAAGTCGCTGCCGGCACCGGGCTCGCTGAACAGCTGGCACCACTTCTCCTCACCGGAGAACATCGGGCGAAGGAAACGCCGTTTCTGTTCGTCGTTTCCATGGGTGACGATCGTCGGGCCTGCCAGCTGCAGGAAGAAGGTTGACGGGTCGGTTGGCTTTGCCCCGGCCTCTTTCAGTTTCTCGTCAACCACTCGCTGGAGCTGCGGACGTACACCAAGACCGCCGAACCCTTCGGGGAACTGCACCCAGGCCAGGCCGTGGTCGTACTGGTAGCCCCGGAATTCGACGCGGGAACAGTCTGTCGGTGGGTGATCCCGGAGAAGGTCGGCAATGGCGTCTTCGACCAGCTTGGTTTCGGCGTCAGCGGGGATAACGGTTGAGGAGGTTGCGTCGGACATGTGCCAATGATGGATGAGAACCTTGCAAACACCAAACCGAGAGGAACTGGAAATTGTTGCGGCCGCGGAGCGGTCGGCCGGTCAGTCCAGCCAGGCCCGGATCATTGTCCGCAGCCGGTCGATCCCAGTCCCCTTCTCAGAGCTGACCCAAACGACGTCACCGACCTCGAGCATGCATCCCTCGGCGAGATCCCGCTTGCGTCGTTCCCGCTTTGACGACTTCACTTTGTCGTGTTTTGTGGCAACAACGGTGTGGGGTAGACCGACCTCTCGGAGCCAGTCGAGCATCTGTACATCAAGCTTCGTCGGCCCGATAGCACCGTCGACTAGGACGATGACCATGACCAACTCTTCGCGCTCAAGCACTTAGCCCTCGATCAAGGTCTGCCACCCTGCCCGCAGCTCCTTCGAGGCTGCCGCGTAGCCGTAGCCCGGCAGGTCCATCATGGTTGCGGCGAGCAAACCGTCCGAGCGATCCCGACCGCCGACGACGGAGAAGAGGTTCAACAGTCTGGTTCGGCCAGGCGTGTTGCTGACATGGGCCAGCTTCTTGCGGTTGCTCAGCGCGTTGACCAGCGAGGACTTTCCAACGTTTGAACGCCCGACGATCGCCACCTCAGCCGCGCTCGGAGGCAGACGGTCAACGTGATCTCCCGAGAGCACAAAGTCCAGCTGAATTGGTGGGGGTCCGGCCACGGTTAATCTCGGATCCCGTCGGCATTGGCACCAATCTTGGCGATGAACGCGTCCACCTGGCCCTGATCAAGGTGCTCGGTGTAGTCGAAGTCGTCCCGGGCCGCTTCGTAGATCTCTCGGTCAATTGCCACGGTTGCATCGTACGCGTCGTTCGGGCGAAGCGACTTTCCGTCTGGGAGGACCTTGGCCGCCACCACCTCGGTATCCGCCTGGCCGGGGATCTGCTTGAGGTGATGGGGCACCATGTCCAAGTCGGTGTCGGCGCTGGCAATGATCACCCGGTCGATGTCGGCCCTGGTGCACATGACAAGCGCATCGAGGGCCAGCCACACGTCAACGCCCTTCTCCTGGCCACGGTGGCGGGACTTCACCCGGGCTTGGCGAACATCTTCGGGAAACTTCCGAGGGTTCGGGAGGTCCCGGTCCTGGATTTCCCACTCCCAGCGGTATCGCAGTGTTCGTTCCAACACCACCACGTCGGTCTGTCGCATCAGCTCGTGTCGGCGAGCCTCGGATGCGGCTCTGGTCGGGTCGACCTCGGCGTCGGGGATGCCGGTGGCGTAGCGAATCTCGACCAGCTCATCATCGCCGGCGAGCGCACGGCCAAGCAGGAGCGGGTGCATGTTGCCACCGGCCCGGCCCCGACCCTCGCCGAAGGCATAGCGTGCGCCGATGGTGATGTTCTGTCCGTCGATGAATACACCGACCCGTGTCTTGTCTCCCGACGATGTCACCGGGCAGCCCGGTCGCTCCGCCAGGTGACCAGGTCACGGGTGATGTCACCAACCTCCTGGCAACCGGAAAGGGCCATCGTCCGCTCCATGCCCTCGGTGAGAAAGTCGATCACGTGATCCACCCCGGCCTCGCCCGCAGCGCCGAGCGCGTACAGGTAGGCCCTGCCGGCCATGACCGCGTTTGCGCCAAGCGCTACGGCTTTGACAATGTCGCTCCCCCGCCGCACGCCACCATCGGCGATGATGTCGATCTGGCCGCCGACAGCCTGGGCCACCGGTTCCACCAACTCGATGATTGACGGGGCGCCGTCAAGCTGGCGTCCGCCGTGGTTTGACAGCGCGATGGCGTCCGCTCCGTGTTCAACGGCCAACTGCGCATCGGCGACGGTCTGCACGCCCTTCAGCACGATCGGTCCGTCCCAGACCGAGCGGAGCCACTCCACCTCGCCCCAGCTGAGCGCCGGGTCGAACTGGGAGTTGATGTACTCGCTGAGGGTCACTGCGCTGCCGCCGTCGCCCGCCGAATTGTCGGCAGCGACCGACGCGAAGGTAATCGGGTCGTTCCGCAAGAAGTCGAGCGTCCACGAGGGGTGGAGCATCCCGTCGATCAACGTGCCGAGCCCGACCTTTGGCGGCAGGGTGTAGCCCCGCCGCACGTCACGCTCGCGGCGGCCAAGGACCGCCGTGTCGATGGTCAGCTCGATGGCCTCGTAGTTGGCTTCGGCGGCACGTTCCAACAGGTCCCGCACCAGCCGACGATCACGCCAGGTGTACACCTGGAACCACTTCGGGCCGCTGCTCACCGCGGCGACCTCTTCTATGGTCCGGGTGCCCATGGTCGAAAGCCCGTAGGGGATACCGCTCTGGCGGCAGCCCGGGCCACCGCCAACTCGCCCTGAGAGTCTGCAATTCGGGTGAAGCCCGTCGGGGCGAACACCAGCGGCAGCGGAATCGGTTTGCCGAGCAGCGTTGTGGTGGTGTCGATCT
The DNA here is from genome assembly GCA_964609665.1 of uncultured Acidimicrobiaceae bacterium. GTDB lineage: Bacteria > Actinomycetota > Acidimicrobiia > Acidimicrobiales > SZUA-35 > JAHELU01. The sequence continues at coordinate 35,409 of CAZSTV010000004.1, read as the reverse complement.
TGGAGACGTCTCGGAGAATTCTCGGCTTGAACTCGATGTCTGAGTAGGCGGCGACGTTGCGGGAGAGGGACAGCTCGTCTTCCGCTCCGCCGTCGATGTAGTGAAACACGCCACCGGGCAACCGTCGTTTGGCAATCCGGCGGAGGTCTTCGACGTTGGCCGCAGTTGCCAGCTTGCGTTTGGTCGGGTTCAGCTCGATCGGCTTGAAACGGACGACAGATCGAAACGTCTTTACCATTCCCATGGCTTCAGCCTAGGCCATGCCGCAACAACCAGAAATCGAGCTGCCGCAGGCCCTCGTGATCTAGGGCTTCGTGATCTAGGGCTTCGTGATCTATGCCTTCTTTACCTTGTCTGCGGTGATCATGACCGTTCGACCGTCGACCTTGCCCTGAATGGGGTGGTCGCCAGCGATCAGGCGGATCGACCGGACCTTGGTGCCAACTTTGATCCCACCGGACTTTCCGTCGAGCTTCAGGTCTTTGGTGACCACAACATCGTCGCCGGAAGCGAGGAGGTTGCCGTTCACGTCGTGGACCTCGCGGATGCCATCGTCGGATGCCCCGCCCCATTCTGCGTCCCATTCGTGTCCGCAGGTGCCACATTCGAAACCACCATCGGCGGTTAGTGGATCCGGCATGGTGCAGATCGGGCAGTCGGGGGCAGCATTCATATCGGCATTCATAGACGGTCAAGCCTCTGTAGGTGAGCAGTGGCCGACGGAGCCTAACCGTCGACTCCAGCGGCTACAGGCGCCGCTCCGGTTGATACTCGGCCTCCAACTTGGATGCCTGGTTGCCTGCCGGCTGTTCCGCCGCTCGTTGGGCGGTACCGCTGGGCTGGGCAACCTCGGACCCGTCCGGCGTTGGCCGAGAGACACCGTCAGCTCGGACCTGACGCCCGGCCACCGGCAGTGGTCCGGTGCCGTCGACCCGGTCCGGTACGACGATCTTGCGGATCTCACCGGTGCTCTTTGTGACCACCTCGTTGATGGTCCAGCTCCGGCGGCCGCGGCTCACGCCGAGACGTTGGCCGATGATGTAGTTGACCGCGCCACCGATCAGCAGCACCTGGGCGGCAATCCAGATCCAGGTCAGGGCCAAGAGACCGGCACCGACGGCGGCCCGGACCTCGTTGGCGTTGGAGGTGATGTCGATGTAGCGAGCGAAGCCGTAGCTGACCAGCCACCAGAGAAACGCCGCAACGATGGCGCCGGGCAAGTCGAAGCGCCACCGGTGACGCTCCGCTGGACCGTAGTGATAAACGATGGACGCCCACAGGATCAAGACAACGACGGCCACGATGCCCCGCAGGGTCGACTCGATGAAGCCGTCGTTGATGCGCCCCCACACGTAAATCTCGAAAAGCACGAGCGGCACCGAAATCAAGATGCTGCCGAGGCCGAGGATCACGGCCACAACCCGGGTGTGATACCAGGGCCGACGATCCTCGATGTCATAGATGTCTTCGAGGGCCCGGATCAGCCCGGCAAAGCCTCGGCTGATAGACCAGATCGCAAGCGAGAACGACACGACAGCCAAGCTGCTGCTCGGTTGCGAGAACAGCCCGTCGACGGACTCCGAGACGCCGTCGCTCTCGTTTGTGAAGACCCTGGTGATGAAATCATCGACCTCGGTCTCGATACGACCCCGAAACTCCACGCCGCTGACGAGGCGGTCGAGCGGTCCCAGAAGCGCCAAAAGGGTCAGAACAAGGGCGGGAAGGGAGATCACAATCCAAAACGTGACGCTGGCTGCCAGATCACCAACTCGGCCGTGATACCAGCGCAGAGCCACGTCTACGACGAGGCGCCAACCAGACACCAGCCAGCGGATTGGACCCTTCTTCACAGTCCCAGGGTACGTTTATCCGCCCGTTACCGGGCGAATCCACATCAAACCGAGAAGCTAGGGCATCAGCTCAGCCTGCGGCTTTTCACCCGCACCACGCTGTCGCCTAGTATCTAGTATCTAGAAGCCGGATGGCGGCCAAGGGGGGCGAGTGGCGCAAGAAAAACTGATCGAGGCGCTGCTTCGCCGCTCCGAGAGCCGCCAACTGACACCAACCGAGGTCCTCTGTCGAGAGAATGAGGCAAGCCGGGAAGCCTTCATCGTCCTCGACGGCCAAATCGAGACGGTGATCGGCGATGACCTGGTGGTCGCCGTTCACGGTCCAGGGACCCTCATTGGAGAGGTCACGGCAATGGTTGGCGGCTACCGCACCGCGACGTTGCGTTCGGTCGACAGCGGGTCGGTTGCGGTCATCGGTGCCGAGGCGCTTGGCGAGGTCTTTGCCGAGCAAGCCGATGAAGCGCTCGAAGCGGTAAACGTGGCCCGGGAACGCTCCGACCGCACACGGGTGGCAGCGCTGCTCGCGGAGGAACTCGAAGTTGCGGACAACCGGGTGGTCTCGGCGATTGCCAAGATTGTCACGTGGAAGACCCTTGCCCCCGGTGAAGTTCTGTTCGAGCAGGGTCAACTGGCCGACGCCGCCTACCTGGTGATCAGCGGACGTCTTGAGGCGCCGCGAGTGAACGGGGTGGCGCCCTTCGAAGTTGGCCGTGGCGAGATCATCGGCGAGTTGGGCCTGCTCGACGGCAGACCCAGGAACGCAACGGTGCTCGCTGTCCGAGACACCATGCTGGCTCGACTGTCTGCCGAGGACTTCGCAACGCTGTCGGGCAACTTCTCCGGTTTGACCATGGGCTTGATCCGTCGGGTGATCGATCGGGCGGACGGAACGAGCAGGCGGGCCCATCCGGCCCGCTCGGTGGCCATAGCGATGACGGCCGCGGTCGATGACCGGGCGCTGTGTAGTCAGATGACCAACGAGTTGACGTTGCACGGCTCCACCCTGCATCTCTCGGCCGCGGAGGTCGACCGGCGACTACGACAGCCCGGCATTGCCCAAACGCCGACCGGCGGATTTGGCGAGACCAGACTTGCCGAACTGATCCATCACGCTGAGGCGGACTTCGACCACCTCTTACTCGAAGCGGACCCGAAGGATGAGCAGTGGGTCGCCCGGTCGTTTCGCTACGCGGACCAGATCGTGTTTGTCTGCAGCCCGGCCCCTGACGCCGACGAGGAGCGGACGCTGCGCGGTCTGCGGAGCCAGGTCCCTGCCAATGTGCCGGTCTGGCTTGCGGTCAGCCACCCCGACGGCACCGAGCGACCTCACGGCACGGCCGCGCTCCGAGAACGGTTCGACGCTGACGAGGTGCACCATCTCCGCCGCAACAACGCCGACGACCTGTGCCACCTGGCACGGTTGGCGGGCGGACGGGGCCACGCGCTGGTGCTCAGCGGCGGCGGCGCTCGAGGGTTTGCCCACCTTGGCGTCTTGAAGAGCCTGGACGAGCACGGCATTCCCGTCGACCGCGTTGTCGGCACGTCCATGGGCTCGGTGATCGCCGCCGTCGTCGCACAGCGGCCCGACCCCAGCGACAGGGTGTCCATCATCGACTCTCAGGTGAACAACCTGATGGACTACACGCTTCCGTTGGTGTCGTTGCTCAGCGGTAAGCGGATCACCGCAAGCATCGAGCGACAGTTCGGCGCCTGGGACATCGAGGACCTGTGGCTCCCCTTCGCCTGCATTGCCACCAACATCACCACGTCCGAGTCGGTGCATCTGCGTCGCGGCCCATGCCACTTTGCGGTGCGAGCATCGGTGGCGATCCCCGGGGTGCTGCCACCGGTTCCGAGCGGCAATGACCTTCTCGTCGACGGTGGCGTGCTCGACAATCTCCCGGTCTCGCTCGTTGAGGACGACCCGTCCATCGGCACCATCATCGCCTCGGACGTGACACCTCCGACCGGACCCCGGGCTAAGAGCGACTACGGACTGTCGGTCTCGGGGTGGTCCGCCATCGGTGCGAAGCTGCGCCGCAAGCCGAACCTGTACCCCGGCCTTGGTGGCGTCCTGATGCGCTCAACGCTGATCGCCTCCACCCGGGACCGGGACCTTTCAATCGAGCGGGACGTCATCGACCTGTACCTGGACCTCGATCTGCGAGGGGTCGGGCTGCTGGACTTCTCGGGAGTGCAGCAGGTCGCAGACCGGGGTTACGAAACAAGTGGGGAGCGAATCGCCGCATGGAAACAGAGCAGAGCGATGAATGAGGCAGCGAGCTGAGGCCAAGGGGCTCTCCGCTGTAGCATGCTTCCATGTCTTCGGATGCCCCGTCGCCGTTCACCAATCGCAAAGCCGGCGAGGCGTTTCTCATAGACCCCAAGGGCGGACCGGGAGCCGGTGTGTTGATCCTGCACTCCTGGTGGGGGCTCAACCCGTGGACCAAGGATTTCTGTCGCCGCGTGGCCGACAGTGGCTACACGGCGCTGGCCCCCGACCTGTTCGATGGTGTCCAGCCAATGACCGAGGCCGAGGGTGAAGCGGTCCTCGCCGCGGTTGACCCCGACGAACTCTCCGGCCTTGTCATGTCATCCGCCCAGGCGCTGCGTGCCGCCTCGGCCGATGCGGAGCGACCCATCGCTGTCATCGGCTTTTCGATGGGAGCGTCGCTTGCGCTGTGGCTCTCGGCCCGGCTGACGACCGAGGTCGGGGCGGTGGTGTCGTTCTACGGCTCCCAGTCCATTGACTTCGACGACGCAACCGCCATCTACCAGGGCCACTACGCCGAGGACGATCACATCGTCAGTGAAGAAGACCGGGTCGTCACCGAGTCCTTCATCCGGCTCGGCGGCCGTGAGACCGAGTTCCATCTCTATCCGGGCACGGGCCACTGGTTCTTCGAAGAGGGCGACCATTTCGACGAGGCAGCAGCAACGCTGGCCTGGGAGCGAACCCAGGAGTTCTTACTGCAGCATCTGGCCGTCTCGGCCTGAATACCTAGAGCAGCCCCCGCGAGCCCACGACCATCACCATTCCCACCACGAGCACCGCACAGAGGCTGAGGGTGGCGATGATCCCCTCGGTCTGAGTCCGGCCGAAGCGGTGGGGCAGCCAACTCAGCAACCATCCACCGGCGAACCCGGCGAAGATACCGCCAAAGTGTCCCCAGAACGAGATGCCGCCGACCAGGAGCGGCAGACCCAGGTTGAGCGCCAGGATGAACCCGAGCGGCGTCTGGGTGAGGGAGACGCCGCGAGACCACAGGACCGCCGCCAGGGCGCCGGCAAGGCCGAGGACCGCGCCGGATGCGCCCAACGTCGGAGCGCCGAAGTCAAACGCCAGCACAGCGAACGAGCCACCGAGCAACCCGGTCAGGTACACAAGCAGGAAACGGATCTTGCCAAGACCTTCGAGGAGCGGATTGCCAAGGATCCAGAGGCCGTACATGTTGAAGCCGATGTGGATGAGCGATCCGTGGAGGAATGCCGAGGTGATGACCCGCCACCACTCCCCTGCCGCCACCGCGGGCCCGAACAGCCAACCGATATTCAGGTCGGTCGGGCTGAGCAGCTGCCCGACAAACGCGATCGCGTTGATGCCGATGAGAATCTGGATCACGGTGACCGCGCTGCGGGGCATGTTTCGGGTGGTGTAGACCTGCTGGTTGCCTTCGCCGAGGCAGCTCGGACAGTGGTGCCCGATGGAGGCCTGGGTCATGCACTCTGGACAGATCGGCCGCTCGCAGCGCTGACAACCGACCGCTGCTCTGATTTGGGGGTGGCGGTAGCACACCGTGTCTTCTGTCAGCACGTACCCAGCATAGAAGCGCCGACCTAACGACCGTTTAAAGAGCTCTGCCCAGTGCTGCGGCGTTTCGCTGGCATACTCCAACGTGGGCATCTCGCTGCGTCCAAAATTGAGCCCGTACGACCGTGATATTGCCCGACTGGCCGTTCCAGCCCTTGGAACGCTGGTGGCCGAACCCCTCTACGTGCTCGCGGACACCGCAATCGTCGGGAGGCTCGGCACCACCGAACTGGCCGGGCTGGCACTCGCCACTACGGTCCTGCTCAGCGTGCACACCCTTACCCTGTTTCTCACCTACGGGACGACGGCAACGGTGGCCCGACTTATCGGCGCAGAACGAGAGTCCGACGCCGCGTTTCAGTCGGCCCAGGGGTTGTGGCTGGCCATGGCACTCGGCACGTTCTTCGCCGGGCTGCTGACGGTGACCGGCGACTGGTTCCTTGAGCTGCTCGGCGGTGAAGGCGACGCCCTCATCGCGGCCCGGCGATATCTCTACATCAGCCTGATCGGACTGCCGTTCCTCCTGTTAAACCTGGCCGGTGCGGGGGCGTTCACCGGGCGCCAAGACACCAGGACGCCGCTTCTCGTGGCCATCGCCGGAGCGGTGACCAACCTTGTCATCGAGTTGATCCTGGTGCCCGGGCTTGGGTACGGCGTCGGAGCATCGGCGTTGTCGACAGTGATCGCCCAGGTTGGCACCGGGTTGGTGTTCGCAGTTGTGGTCATCCGGTGGGCCAGACGAATCGGGGTGTCGCTGCGACCGGACCTCTCGGCGATCACCAAGTTGATGGTTGCGGGTCGGGCCCTCATTCTGCGGGCCGTTGCGCTCCGTGGTTCGTTCACTCTCGGAACCGCAATTGCGGCCCGTGTTGGCGTCGCCGAACTTGCCGCCCACCAGGTCGCCATGCAGATCTGGGGCACCCTGGCGCTCGCCCTGGACGCCGTCGCCATCGCCGGTCAAGCCCTCACCGGCCGCTGGTTGGGGGCCGGCATCGCAGACAAAGCAAAGGGTGCAGCACGGCGAATGATCCAAATCGACGTGGGGCTGGGCGTGGTCAGTGCCATTGCCATCCTGGCGGTGCGTGAACCGTTGGCCGCGCTGTTCAGCAACGATCCCGAGGTGGTTGCCGCAACTGCGTTCGTCCTCGTCTGGGTGGCCGTCTCGGAGCCGTTGAACGGCTACGTGTTTGCGCTGGACGGCATCCTCATCGGGGCGGGCGACATGTCGTACCTTGGCCGAACCATGGCCGGAGCCGCTGTGATTTTCGCCGGGCTCGGTGCCTGGCTTATCACCTCGGATAAGGGCCTCGGGTGGCTGTGGGCGCTGATCAGCTTCTTCATGTTGCTACGGGCCGTCACGCTGTGGTGGCGGTGGCGGAGCGACCGCTGGGTCGTACTCGGCAGCTGAGGCGGCCCACGCCCGGCCCAGACTGTTTGCCACCTCAGACAGTTAGGGCTCCTGCACCTCGACGACGATCGCAACAATCTCCGGTTGACCAGGGGTGTCTTCTACAAACACCGACGTCTTGGCCCACGGCCCGGTCGGATTGTCTTGAGCGAACACGATCGATGAGAGGCCAGCGAAGTTGACCGACGCCGCTTCTCGCACCGACTCATAGGTGTACAGCCCACCGATCTCCGGTGAGATGTCCACCCAACCCTCGGCCTCGGTGAGCGCTATGAGCGACGTCTCCTGCGGCTCCCCGTAGGAGTCGGGGAACGGGAACGAGCGTTTGTCGGTCCAACCAGATCCCTCCCGCAGCTCGGCGGCGGTTGCGGCGAGCGGATCGCCGATGGTGCCGATGGCGACCGGAGCCCGACGAATCAGCGGAAGGCCTGCGGGCTCGGTGATGAGGAACGGCAGCTGGGAAGCAAGCGATGCGAGCTGATCAGCGCTGACCGCCTCATTCGATGCGACGTAGCGGCTGTTGACCCAGCCGGAGAGGCCGTCCTCGGTGGTGACCGACCACCAGGTGCCGGTTCCGACCGGCACCGGATACTCCGCGTTGCGGCGCAGACCGGTGGTACCCCCGGGGATGACGCCGACCGCATCGTTGCCGGTGCCCGGTCCGCTGCGCACGACCAGTCCCCCGTCGGGGTCATCGGCGGCAACACCGATCACGGCGTACTCTGTCGGATCGGTCACAGACTTGAACGAGACCGGCTTGGCGGCAAACGGATCGATCACTCCGGAAGCTCCCCCGGATGAGGACACCACCACCCAGCCGTGTTCGTCGCCAACAACGTCCACCTCGGCGGTGAAGGGTGTCGGCTCGCCTAGATTGCCGGCCGTGACAAACCCGGACCCGAGCACCCGGTTGTCGAATGCCGCCATGACCTTGATGTCCAGGACCGACTCGAACCCGGTGCCCGAGCCTTCAATCCGCATGGTCGAACCGTCGTCCGGGCCTTGAAAGACTGCGTCGACGAAGATCAGCTCGGCGTAGGCCTCGGCAACGGCGAACCCTTCGTTCAGGTTGGCCATGGCCAGTTCGGCAACGATCCTGCCCTCGCCGACGCCACCTTCACCGAAGCTCCTCACCAGTACCCGGCCATCGGCGTCCATCTCCGGCGCACCGTTGTCCAGCCGCAGCAGGTCCATAAAGGCCTGGGCCGCTTCAAGTTCTGTTGCTCGGATGGGCCCGTACCCGGGGACACCATCGGCGTTCGAGGTGGCGGACTCGCCGTTGTCTGTCTCAGTCGGGCTCTCGGTCTCGCCGTCTGCCGTTGCAGGCTCGGTGGTGGCAACCACCGGATCTTCGGTTGGTGGAGTGGTCTCGTCCGACTCGCCCTGTTCTTCCGAAGCGACCTCGGCCGCGGCGGTACCGTCGTCTCCGCCAGGACCGGTGTCCAGTGACTGTGAGCCCTGATTGGCAACAAACACGCCGCCGACGCCCACGACGGCGACAACCGCTGCCGCAGCGGCGAGCGGCCGGAACCATCCGACGGCTCGGCTCTGGTTGGCCCGCCGATCCTGATCTTCTGTTACGGCGTGAGCCAGCTTGGCGTAGGCGTCGTTCGACGGCTCGAAGCGATCTGCCTGGGCCTGAAACGCGGAACCGAGGTTGCCGGTCAGAGCGGTAAAGCGACCATCCGGGTCGAGTTCGTCGTTCATGGGGTTGCCACCGGAGATGTTCTCGTCGCTCATTGGAAACCTCCTTCGCCGAGCATCGATTCAAGTTTTGCGAGCCCTCGATGGGCATGTGACTTGACCGATCCTCGGGCCATGCCGAGCGTCTCGGCTATTTCCGCTTCGGACAGGTCGAGGTAGTAGCGCAGGATGATGACCGACGCCTGTTTCTCAGACAGCTTTCGGACCGCATTCAAAATGCGGTCACGCTCGGAGCTGGCAACCCCTGACTCTTCGGCCGCAGCCACAAGGCCAGGAGCATCCGGGGTATGTAACCGCCGCACCCGGCGCTTGCGCAGCGTGGAACGGGCCCCGTTCAAGACCATCATCCGCAGGTACGACGCTTCCCTGCCCGCCTCGATCCGGTAGTTGCCCGACAGCAGTTTCACAAAGGCGTCCTGGACAACTTCCTCTGCCGATTCGCGGGTGTCGACATATATGGATGCCAGTTTCACCAACGAACGGAAGTGCTGGTCGTAGAGCGCTGGAAGGGCTGCGGAAGGCAGGACAGCGGAGGTCACGGTGTCAACATTCTCGGTGTCAACATTCTGGGTGTTGACGTTCTGAGTATCGGCAACGGAGTGCGGCCCCTTCGGTGGTTGACCGTGACCGCTCTGATCCCTGTCCATTGTTGCCACGCTCATACCCTTCTAGATGCCCGAGGGCCCTATCTGGTTTACCGCACCCGAGAAATTACCTCGTAGTCCGTGCGTTCGCTGGCGGTGTGTGGGTTAAGGCGTCAGCCGTTGGCCTTGTTGTTCAGCAGCTCGTTCACCAACTTGCCGTCGGCCTGGCCCTTCGTGGCCTTCATGACCTGACCGGTGAAAAAGCCCTGCATCTTGTGCCTGGCCTTCTCGTCACCGCCGACGAAGCGTTCCCACTCGTCTCCGTTTGCTGCGATGATCTCGTCCAAGGTGGCTTCGAGTTCACCGGTGTCCATCGCTTCAAACCCGCGGGCGGCCGCGATTGACGACGGATCGTTGCCGGTCTCCACCATCTCGGCGAGGACCTGCTTGGCCTGGGTTGCGGTCAGGGCGCCGCCGGTCTCCATCTTCACAAGCTCGGCGAAGGCGGCGGGAGCCAACGCTTCGGCTCCGTCGACGGCAAGGTTGTTTGCAACGTGGGTGAGTACCCGGTCCGGGTCTGCCCCGGCTTCGATCGCCCCGAGGGCCACGCCATCGAGGCCACGCTCGACTGCTATCGCGGCGGCAGCCATCTCGGCACCGTGGACCGTCAGCGCCTCTCGACGCTGCTTGGGCAGCGCAGGTAGAGCAGCCCGAATCTCCTCGATCCACTCCTGTGACGGCTCGATGGGGACAAGGTCCGGGTCGGCGAAGTAGCGGTAGTCCTCGGCCTCTTCCTTTGACCGGCCAGGACGGGTCCGGCCGTCCTCCTCATCCCAGTGACGGGTTTCCTGGCGGGGCGCTTCGCCCGCGTCATAGAGGTCGACGTGGCGCTTGGCCTCATAGGTGATGGCCCGACCGAGGGACCGTAGCGAGTTCACGTTCTTGATTTCACACCGGGTCCGCAGCTCGTCAACGCCGACGGGACGAACCGACACGTTGGCGTCGACCCGCATCGACCCCTCCTCCATCTTGCCGTCACTGGCTTCGATGGCGACGAGGATGGCCCGCAGCTCCTCAACGTATTCCTTGGCCTGTTCCGGGCCACGGATGTCTGGCTTGCTGACAATCTCGATCAGCGGCACACCGGCCCGGTTGTAGTCGACGAGGGAGTACCCCGCGTCGTGGATGCGACCGGAGGTGCCGATGTGGGTGGACTTGCCGGTGTCCTCTTCCATGTGTGCCCGCTCGATGCCAATGGTGGAACCGGACGCAAGGTCAAGATGACCGTCGATGTTCAGCGGCAGGTCGTACTGGCTGATCTGATAGTCCTTCGGCATGTCCGGGTAGAAGTAGTTCTTCCTGGCAAACACGCAGCGCTGCACCGTGCAGTTGAGGGCAAGGCCGATGCGGATGGCCAGCTCAACGGCTTTCTCGTTGAGTACCGGGAGCGTTCCGGGAAGCCCAAGGCACACCGGATGGATGTTGGTGTTGGGCTCGCCACCGAATTCGTTGCGGGCCGGGGAGAACATTTTGGTCTGGGTCGAAAGCTCGGCGTGGACCTCAAGGCCGATGATCATCTCCCAGCCGTCCGGCAGAAGCCCCGGCTCGCTGCCGATCGAGTTGGTGTGCGTGGTGTAGAGCGGGGTACCCGTCGCGGTATCGATTGGACCCTGCTGATCAACGGTGCTCATCGGCCGACCTCGGTCTGAATCTCGGTGTTGGTCGCGGCGGCGTGTTCGAGAACCGCCGCGGTGCGGAACATGTCAGCCTCGCCAAGCATGGGGGCCAGGATCTGCACGCCGACGGGGAGCCCTTCGGCTCCGGTCCCGAACGGCACCGAAATGGCGGGCTGACCGGTCAGGTTCGACGGGATGGTGCAGACGTCGTTGTAGTACATGGTGAGCGGATCGGCCTTAGCTCCGAGCGGGAATGCAACGCAGGGAGACGTCGGGGTCAACAGCACATCGAACTGCTGGTAGACCTCTTGAAATTCTCGAATCATGACGGTGCGGATTCTCTGCGCCTTGCCGTAGAACGCGTCGTAGTAGCCGGCGGAAAGGGCATAGGTGCCGAGCATGATGCGGCGCTTGACCTCATCACCGAATCCGGCGGTTCGCGACGCCGCCATCATGGAGGCGGTGTTCGGGCCGGTCTGGCGCAGCCCGTAGCGAACCCCGTCGTAGCGGGCCAGGTTCGACGACGCTTCGGCCGGCGCAATCATGTAGTAGGCCGACAGCCCGGCCACGGTGGAGGGCACCGACACCGTCTCGACCTTGGCCCCGGCGCCGGCCAGGGCGTCGGCGGCGGCCGTGGTGCGG
>CAZSTV010000004.1:0-23724 GCA_964609665.1 uncultured Acidimicrobiaceae bacterium | reverse complement strand
GGCTCAAACCCATCGAGGTTGTCGCCGGACAGCTCTGAAATGACGCCGACTCGGAGACCTTCAACACCTTCTTGCAGCCGAGGCATGACCGGGTCTGCCACAACGTTGATGGAGGTGGAGTCTCGGGGGTCCGGCCCCGCGATGATGTCGTAGGCCACCGCGCTCTCTTCAACCGTGCGCGAGAACGGCCCGATCTGATCCAGTGAAGAGGCGAAAGCCACCAGTCCGTAGCGGCTTACCGCTCCGTAGGTCGGTTTCACACCGACGATGCCGCACAGCGATGCGGGCTGGCGAATGGAGCCACCGGTGTCGGAACCGAAGGCCAGTGGGGCAAACCCGGCGGCCACGGCAGCCGCTGAGCCGCCAGATGATCCGCCTGGCACCCGGCTGGTGTCCAGCGGGTTGACGGTCGGCCCGAACGCTGAGTTCTCCGTCGAGGAGCCCATGGCGAACTCATCCAGGTTGGTCTTGCCGACCATGATGGCCCCGGCGTCACGCAGCCGCTCCACAACGGTGCCGTTGTAGGGCGGCTTCCAGCCTTCGAGCATCTTGGAGGAACAGGTGGTTGGCACTCCCCTGGTGCACATGTTGTCCTTGAGAGCGATGGGAACGCCCGCCAGCGGACCGGGGTCCTCACCGGCGGCAACCGCGGCGTCAACCGACTCGGCGGTAGCGATGGCCTGCTCGGCGGTGACGGTGTTGAAGGCATGAATGTCACCGTCTCGGGCGGCGATGGCGTCGAGGTGTTCCTGGACGACCGATACAGCGGAGCGCTCTCCGCCCCGAACCGATGCGGCAATGTCGACCGCAGAAGATCCTTGCGTCTTGTCTGTCATGGTGCCTCTCCGAGTGCCGGCGGAACCTTGAAACGGTCGCCCTCGATCTCCGGGCCGCCCTCCAAGGCCTCCGCCCTGACCGAACCGTCGACGAGCGACGGGTCGATGACATCTGGCCGCAAGATATTGGTCAGCCCGTAGGGGTGAGAGGTGGGGGGCACATTGTCGACGTCGAACTGGTCGAGTTGGCCCGCAAGCTCAAGCACGGCGTCGAGCTGGCCGGTGAACATGTCGAGTTCGGCGTCGGAAAGCTCCAGCATTGCCAGCTGGGCCACCTTGGCCACGTCTTCGGTGGTCAGTGGATCTCTGATCGAGTCAGGCACCTGTCCAGGCTAATAGCTGCCGGGCCGGACCATCGGGGTTTTTGCGGCCGCTGCCGCCCGAATCGTGCTCGGTCCGCTAGGTCGCGTACGGGTCGTGCGTTGCCGGTTCTTCCCACCACTCATCGGGGGCGGGGGTCCAATTGGGATCGGGATGAATGCAATCGACCGGGCAGGGGTCAATGCACTTGTTACAACCGGAACAGAGCTCCGGAATGATGATCACGTCGATGTCATGATTGAAGATTGCACCGAACGGCTTTGGGCACGCCCGAAAGCAGGCATCGCAGTTGATGCAAATGTCCATGTCGATCTTGAGCGGCGGGTTCTTCCACATCTCTTCGCGCTCATGTGACTCCATGCGCCGCTGCCTGCCGGTCTTGCGAACCGGAGCTGCGTCTGTGTTGTTGGCCGCCGACTCGGACATGACCGCCACGGTACCGGATAGCATCTCACGGTGGCCAGCTACCCGTTCTTGTCCGCCGAGTGGATCGAAGCAGCGAGAGCGCTTCGTGAGGAATACAGCGAGCAGATCCCCGAGTCTCCTGTGGAGGCACGGGTGAACATTGTGGTCACCGATATTCCCCATGGTGACGAACCAACCCTGAATGGCAAGATCGACACCAGTTCCGGGCAGACCATCATCGACAGCGGCCATCTCGATGACCCGGAACTGACGGTCACCGTGGACTACGAGACCGCAAAGGCGGCCTTTGTGACCCGTGACCAGCAGGAGGTCATGCAGTCATTTCTGTCCGGCAAGATCCTGGTCGATGGCGACGTTTCAAAGCTCCTGGCGCTGCAATCCGGCCCGCCGGGAGACATTGACCCGGTAGCGATGGAGATGTACCACAAGCTCGATGAGCTGACCGCCAAGGACGCCTGAGGAGCGTTTCACCCCTCGGTGCGGGGCCCCCGCCCGCACTTGGTCCGACGACGCAATCCCTAGCGTCGTTGCGACGACGTCCAAGCAGCGGTGCGGGTACCCGAGCATATTACTAACGAGTAGTTCTTAGCAATATCTTTATCTTCTCACGAGTCATATAGCCCAGTAGCGCTGTCCCCAACAGCCCCCCGTTTGGGCAATAGTGGCCCGTTTCCTTAGCGCCGGTCATTCAAATCAGGACGAGGTAGCACGACCCGTCTGAGGTCAATTGGCGGAGATGATCTCAATCGATGAGCCGGACCGAACCGACTCTCCGGCGGTGGGCCGGGTGGCGATGACCGAGGACCCGACGGTCCCGTTGATCTCCACGGCGAACCCTTGCGACTGCAACAGCTCCAGGGCCTCGGGAACGAGCAGTCCCTGCACGTCCGGTACCTCGACGAACGGGCGTCCGAGAGAGACGGTCACCGTGATGGTGGAGCCTCTGGATACCGATGCCGCCGCCGGAGGATCCATGCTGATGATCAGACCCTCACCGACCGACTCGGAATAGGTTTCGGCGGTCGCCAGGATCAGTCCCTGGTCTTCGATTACCACCCTTGCGGCCTCCACCGTGAGACCAACAACCGGCGGCACCTCTCGCGGCGCTGGACCGGAGCTCACCAGTAGATCGATGGTGGTACCGGTGAGAAACTCTGCTCCCGGTTGAGCGGGCACGCCGTCGATCGTTGCCTCAAGCACCACTCCGGTCTCAACGGTCTCGTTGGACTGCTCCGCAATGGCGCCAACGACAAGTTCGGCCCGGGTGATCGCCGCCCGCGCCTCGCCGATCATCAGTCCGACCATTTCTGGGACCTGGCGGGGCACCGGTCCAAGCGAGACGACCAGGGCAACGGCGCCGCCCGGCCCCATGCTCGCGCCGGGCTCGGGCGATTGGCTGAGCAACTGACCCGGCTCTGTCCCGTCCGCGTACTCCTCGGTTACCGACACCGTCCAACTGTTCTCCAGCGCCGCTGCCTCCACCTCGGCAGGCGACAGGCCGGCGAAGTCTGCAACGGGATAGGACGGCAGACCGAGGGCGATGACCTCGGTTTCCACCTGTTGAGACTGCGCGAGCATCCGTCCACCGATACCGGCTCCCGCGAGCAGCGCAAGAAACACCAGGGCCAGGACCACCCGACGCCACGGGCGACTGCGCAACTGCACATCGTCGCCTTCGCGTTCGAAACCGATGGCGGTCTCGTGCAGCTCGGAATCGGGATGGCCCTCGAAAGCCTCACTCCCCCCGTATTCGTGAGGGAGGTAGTCATCAGGGACATGGCCCTCAGCGAGATAGTCGTCGGGGAGATCACCGTCGTCGGAGATGTAGCTTTCGGGGATATAGCTGTCCTCGTAGCTATCGGTCCCGTACTCGTCGATGTCATCGTCTTCGGTACCCGGAGCGGGAAAGGCGATGTCGGAGTCCTCGCCTTCGATAATCAGCGAACCGTCCTCGCTGATATGCACGTTGGCGTCCGATCGACCTCTGCCCTGGTCGGTCAGCGAGTGGACGGCAACCGGGCCGCCGGTGTGTTCGGTCAGATCGAGGAGGATGAGCGGATCGGGGTCGGGGAGATTGCGACAGACGGCAAGCAGAGCATCGCTGAACTCGGCTGCGGTTGCTCGGTAGGTCGGGTCGGCAAGACCGGCCCAGGCCAGCGGTTCGGAAAGAACGCCGAGCACGTCGTCGATTGGGAGGTCCTCGGACTGGCGAATCACCATGGTGCCGATGGCGGTTTCCTGTACTAGCGGCACCTCGCCCGTCAATGCCTCGATCAGACAGACCGCAAGTGAGTACACGTCGACCAGACCGTCGATGGAGCCGGTCTTGGCCTGTTCCGGGGCCGCGTAGCGCGCGGTGCCGATCAGCACCCCTTCCGGCTCGGTCCACGCGGCCTGAGCGACGGCTCTGGCGATGCCAAAGTCACCGATGTGGACCCGACCGTCCCGCCCGAAGAGCAGATTGGCCGGTTTGATGTCTCGGTGGACAAGACCGGACTCATGCGCTGCGGCGAGGCCACGGGCGGCTTGAAGCCCAATGAAGCCTGCCTGGGAGACGCTGATGGTGCCCTCGGCATCGAGAACACTGCGCAGGGTGCCGCCGCCGAGCATCTCCGAGACGATGTAGGCCCCGCCGTCCACACCGTCCGGGTCGGCGTTCCAGTCCAGCACCGTCAAGATATTGGGGTGGCTCAGCTGCGCTGCAAGGTGAGCCTCGCTGCGAAACAGCTTTGCGAACCGCTCGTCCTCAATCAGGTTGGAACGGAGCTGCTTCACCGCAACGCTACGACCGAGCCGGAGATCGGTGGCCTGGTAGACCTCGGCTGAGGCACCGGATCCAATCAGCAGGTTCAGCTGATACCGATCGCCAATGACCCTGTCAACGGCGCGGTCGAGGTTCGCTCCCGACATATGACGATCGTAGTGGCATGGGCCCGACCCTTGGCACAATGGGAAGTAATGATTTCACAGACCCGTCAGCGCTTCGCCATGGGAGGCATGGTTGCTGTGGCGTTCCTGGCCATTGGCCTTGGTGCGCTGTACCAGGACGACAACAAACTGGACGAGCCCCGGATCATCGGCGCTGAGACGTCGGACGCGGCGACGGGCCAGACCGGCCAGAGTGCCCCCGCCACCACCGGCCCAATCGAGGGCTTTCTACCGAAGTCGGGAGAGGCTAGCGCCTGTAGCGAGCCGATCGGGGTTGATCTCGGACCGAACTTCGGCGCAAAACTCACCATCAACGGCATCCCAATCGCCCCTGAGGACAT
The DNA here is from genome assembly GCA_964609665.1 of uncultured Acidimicrobiaceae bacterium. GTDB lineage: Bacteria > Actinomycetota > Acidimicrobiia > Acidimicrobiales > SZUA-35 > JAHELU01. Next base: position 18,872 of record CAZSTV010000004.1, on the reverse strand, counting down.
GAACGTGAACCTCACCGAGGATGGCGAAATCTCCGACGTCATTACCGCATCGCGTTCGCTCGGGCACTACACCTTCGAGGCCGAGGACAGCTGTCCAAACGGTTCGCTGCTACGTCCGGTCGGCAACGTACTTGAGGTCTGCGTGTATCAACTGTCCGATGCGAACCAGTCCTGTGCGGTACGTCGAGAGAATATCTTCGACGCCCTGTAGGACAGCTACTGGTCGGGTAGTCGCCCGGTCTCCAGCAATACCTCGAACCCGGCTTCATCCAGAATGGGAACGCCAAGGTCTTCGGCCTTGGTCAGCTTTGATGCGCCCGGCTCAGCGCCAACCACCAGCGCAGTGGTCTTCTTGGAGACCGACCCGGGGTTCTTTCCGCCTCGGGATTTGATGGCGTCGGCGGCACCGTCCCGGGAAAAGCCCTCCAGCGTGCCGCTCACCACCACCGAGAGCCCGTCCAGAACCTGAGGGACCGTTGACAACTCCGGGCCCTGCACGTTGACACCCGCCGCTTTGAACTTCTCGACGAGCGCCGCTGCCTCGTCGCTTGAGAAGTAGGCCGCCACGCTGGCGGCGATGGTGGGACCGACGCCGTCAACCGCCGCCATCTCCTCTGCGGTTGCTGCGGCGATGGCATCGATGTGGCCGAAGTTGGCGGCCAGTACTTCCGCACCGGCCGGGCCAAGGTGGCGAATGCCGAGACCGACCAGCAGGTTGGCGAGTGGCCGTTCCTTTGAAGCGTCGATGGCTGCCTGCAGATTGTCAATGGAGGTCTGGCCGAACCCGTCGAGCGCTGCCACCTCATCCCAGTCGATGGTGAAGATGTCACCGACGTCGGCGATGAACCCTTTTTCGATGAAGAGCGCAACCCGGCTCTCGCCCATGCCCTCGATGTCCATGCCACCTCGGGAGGTGAAGTGCTCAATCCGCCCCTGGCGCTGAGCGGGACACACCGGGTTCTGACAAAAGTTGTGCGCCTCACCCTCGGGCCGGACCAGCGGCGTCTGGCAGGCGGGACAGTTCTCGGGGAACTTCCAACGCCGCATACGCTTTGGCCGCTCGGACAGCACCGGACCGAGGACCTCGGGTATGACGTCTCCGGCTTTGCGGACGATCACGGTGTCCCCGGGGTGCACGTCCTTGAGCCTGACCTGATCGTCGTTGTGGAGGGTGGCCATCTGCACGGTCGACCCGCCGACGAACACCGGCTCCAGGACGGCGAACGGGGTGGCCTTTCCTGTCCGGCCGATGGACACCTGGATTTCGAGCAGTTTGGTGGTTCGCTCTTCCGGCGGGAACTTGACCGCGATGGCCCAGCGGGGAGCCTTGGCCGTGCTGCCGAGTGCGTCTTGGCGAGCGAGACCGTCAACCTTCACCACCGCCCCGTCAATCTCGTAGTCAAGGTCATGGCGGTGCTCCAGCCAATGATCGGCGAAGGCCGAGACCTCTTCGACAGTGTCCACCAGCCGCCGCTCCGGATTGACCGGCAACCCCAACTCATCGAGCCAGTCCAGCGCTGCGGCGTGGCCGCTCAGCTCCGGGCCGCCCTCGACCACGCCAAGTTGATATGACCAAAAGGCCAGGCCACGCCCAGCGGTGACCGTCGGGTCTTTTTGCCTGAGACTTCCGGCCGCCGTGTTGCGAGGGTTTGCATAGCGAGGCAGGCCCGCCGCTTCCTGACTTTCGTTCAGGGCGTTAAAGGTGGCGACGGGAAGGTAGACCTCACCTCGCACCTCGAGTACCGGTGGCGGTGAACCGGCAAGCACCTCGGGGATAACGTCAATGCCCCGCACGTTGGCGGTGATGTCCTCACCAACCCGACCGTTGCCGCGGGTTGCGGCCTGCACCAGCGTGCCGTTCTCGTACCGCAGCGAACAAGCGACGCCGTCAATCTTGAGCTCACAGACATAACCGACGGGGATCTCGCCGATAAGCGGTGCCGGCTCGACCGCAGCGTCGTCGGCCTCGACGTCAGCGTCGGTGTCATCGGACTCGGTGTCAGTGTCGGTGTCAGCTGCCTCATCGTCGGCAGCATTTTCGGTGGGCTCGACCGGGGATGAGACCTCGATATCGAGGCCCTTTGCCACCCTGGTCGCCCATCCGTCTAGCTCGGACCGGTCAAACGCGTTGTCCAGGCTCATCATTGGCATTTCATGGGTGACCGGCGCAAACGTTGCCGACGGCGCGTCGCCAACGAGTTGGGTTGGCGATGTCTCGGTTATCAGCTCCGGATGGTCGGCCTCAATGGCCTGGAGCTCCCGGACCAGCATGTCGTATTCGACATCGGGGATCTCCGGCGCGTCCTGTTGGTAGTACCGGTCATTGTGGTGGGTGATCTGCGCCCGCAGCTCCTCCAGGCGGGTCAGAACGACCGGGTCGACTGCGGAATCTTCGGAGGTCTTGGCGTTGCCCACACCCCGAGACTAGCCAACTCCTCGGACACTCTGAGCCGAACGATTACGGTCCGGGGAATCGGCCCGACGCGGGTATCCCAACACCGGAGTGATCGGGCACACTGGGCACTGATGATTCTCGATCGATTGGGTCTCTGGCCCGCACGGCTTGTTTGGTTGCTCGCCTCGATCGTGGTTGGCAACGGCCTTGCCGAAGGCTTTGAGGACCGCGCCTCCGGCCCAGCCCTTGTCGTGGAAATCTTGTTGTGGATCGCATGGTTTGTGGTGCTGGTAGCGGTGCTGGCGCCGTCGCCGCGGAGCCTTACCATCGCTCGCATCGCTGGCCCGGCCACCAGTGGAGCGTCGGTGATCGCCACCGTTGCCGCGGGGTGGAGCGCTGCGGGGGTTCTGGCCATCGGCTTTGCCAGTCTCTTCAGCGCGTTGGTGTACCTCCCCACCTTCGGCGACCACATGATCAACGGCTCGGCCTATGGGTCGGAACGGCGGATGGCGCTGCGGCCGCTGGCCATCGTGCTGCTCGGTCCGGCCCAGCTCGCCTGGCTGCTGGTGTTCGCCGGTCTGGTGACCGGCCCCATCCTGTTGCTCGCAGAACGTTATGTACTTGCGGCGCTCGCCGCCATCGTCGGCGTTGCCGCGGTCTGGGCCGGCAGTCGGGTGCTCCACCAGCTCTCACGCCGGTGGATCGTCTTCGTTCCCGCTGGGTTCGTCATTCATGACCCGATGCAAATCGTTGACGCGGTGCTCTTTCGACGCAACCAGATCATGACCCTCGGCCCGGCGCTCGTCGACCCCGACAGCCCAGATCGCTCAGACAGTCCAGACGACCTGACGGACCGTCATGACCTCTCCGGCGGCGCGCTTGGTTTGGCGCTGGAGGTTGCCTTGAAGCAGCCGACGCCGGTTGCCCTGCGGGAGCGGGGCGGCATCTCAAACATCGAGGTGTCTCGCATCGTGTTCTCCCCCACCCTGCCAGGGGCAATGCTGTCCGAGGCGAGGATTCGGGGCGTGAAGATCGGCGAAGCGTCACCAACCGCGTAGGCCCGCCCGGCCCGATCTACCGTCGGCGGGTCGACTCAGCCGACGACGCTTTGGTCCGGGACCACCGAGCGGATCAGATACTGAAAGGCCTGCCAGCCGACCCGCGGCTTCTCGGCCCATTCGGCAACCGACTTTGCTGCTTCGTCGGAGACGGCAACACCATCGGGAGCCTTTACGTGGACCTCGGCCACACGCTCAGCCATGACGAAGAACCCGACCGCCTCGGCGACGCTTTGGCCCACCGTCAGCGGACCGTGATTGCGCAACATGCACAGCGTGTTTGCGCCGATGGCCTCGGCGATGCCCTCACCGGTCTGGTAGCTCTCCACTCCGAGTTCTTCGCCGAGGAAGATGGACTGGTTGTAGACGAACGAGCACGACTCCTGGCTGAGCGCCCGGAACGGCTTGAGATTGGCCGACCACGGCGTGCCATACGCGGTGTGGGTGTGAGCCACAGACACCACCTCGGGCCGGACATCGTGGATGGGCATGTGGATGTAGTACGCCGTCATGTTGATGGTGGCTTCCTGCGCATCATCGCCAAGGCCGGTGGTGGCGGTGCCGTCGGGCCCGACGAGCACAAGGTCATCAACCGTGGCGAACTCAAACGGCACGCCGTCGCGCAGCAGCCAGAAGTAGTCCGGGAACTCGGGGTCTCGGACGCTGATGTGACCGTCGCCGAGCTGCCCCCAGCGCATCAGCCCGAAGACCCGATACCCCAGTGCGCACTGACGCTGCCGGTGGAGCCGCTCGTCGGCCGGGGTATCAAAAGTCGGTTCGGTCGAGCGACGGGTCATTGCCGGATAGTCCATGTAAATAGTCTAGATTCGTCTGCTCCGACGGTCGATCCTGAATTGGCTACTGGATCTCCAGAACTATCAGGGCTCCCGCTCTACCAAGTGTCAATATATGGCCGACGTTTGGTCGTTCGAGGTTCGACCTGTGGCAGACTCCGGACACCGGCCACAATCCACTCTCGTGACTCGGCCGGATCGATCACATCGTCCACCCCGAAGAACTGTGCGCCGTTGACCGCTCGGGCTCGCTCGTAGGCCAGGGTGGTCATCTTGTCGAAGAGCGCTTTGCGTTCCTCCGCCGTTTCGAGCGCTGCCAGGTCGTTGCGGTACCCGAGCTTGACCGCACCTTCGATATTCATACCTGCGAATTCGGCGGTCGGCCAGGCTGCGGTGAAGACCGGCACCATGGAGCTGCCGCCGCACATGGCCTGCACACCAAGCCCGTAGGCCTTGCGGATGATGAGGCCGAACATCGGCACCTGAAGGTTTGCTCCGGTGACGAACATCCTGGCCGCATGGCGGACGAGCGCCTCGCGCTCGGCGTCGGGGCCAACCATGATGCCGGGGCAGTCCATGATGGAAATGACCGGCAGATCAAAGGCGTCACACAGCTGCAGGAACCTGGCCCCCTTGTCGGCTCCGTCGGAGTCGATGGCCCCCGCAAGGTGGTGCGGGTTGTTGGCGATGAGCCCCATCGGCTTACCTTCAATCCGGACGAGGCTGGTGATGATGCCAACCCCGAAGTCTTTGCGGATCTCCAGGACGGAACCGACGTCGGCGAGGGTGTCGATGACCTCTCGCATGTCGTACATCTGGACGCGGTTCTCGGGGACGATGTGGCGCATGGTCCGCTGGTCCGGCGCCTCCCAATCCGAGACCGCACCCTGGAAGTACGACAGGTACTTCTTGCCAACCTCGACCATCTCGGCGTCATCTTCCACCAGGATGTCGATGACCCCGTTCGGGACCTGCATCGACATCGGCCCGACCTCTTCGGGGGTGTAGATCCCCAGGCCGCCACCTTCGATCATGGCCGGACCGCCCATGCCAACGGTCGAGTCTTTGGTGGCGATGATCACGTCACAGCACGCCAGGATGGAGGTGTTACCTGCGAAACAGCGTCCCGAGTTGAGACCGACCAGGGGCACCAGGCCGCTCAGCTGTGAGAACTGGGTGAAGGTGGTGACGTCCATCCCGATGGAGTCGCCGTCGGTGTCACCCGGTCGTCCGCCGCCGCCCTCGGTGAAGAACACCATCGGCGTGCGGTACCGCTGGGCCAGCTCGAACAACCGGTCCTTCTTGTAGTGGTTGCGATGGCCCTGGGTGCCGGCGAAGACCGTGTAGTCATAGGAGATGGCCATGCAGCGGGCGGCCTCGGGTCCGAAGAGCTCGGCGTTGACCGTGCCGAGGCCACCGATCAACCCATCGGCGGGGCTACGTTCCCGCAGCCACTCGGTGGTGCGCCGGGCCCGTTGAGCTGCCACCGCCAGCTGGCCGTACTCCTTGAACGACCCGGGGTCGCAGATGGCTTCAATGTTCTCTCGTGCGGTGAACTGCCCGGTCTTGCGACGGCGAGCCACGGCATCGGGGCGGTTCTCGTCAAGGGTGTACCCCTTGCGGTCGATCAACTCGGCCAGGTCATCTCGGATGTGGTCGGGGTCGATCTGCTCGTCATCATCAAGGTCGGCAACGTCGACGTCGGCCTCCTCGATGAAGACGATCGGGAAACCCTCTCGGATCACATCACCGACAGCAACCCGGACCGCTCGGACGATGCCGGTGCGATCCGCGGTGACGACGTGCTCCATCTTCATCGCCTCCATGACCACGAGCTTTGAGCCGACGGTGACTGGGTCACCTTCCGCAACGTGGACGGCGACGATGGTTCCCTGGATCGGGACCGGCATGCCGACAGAGCCGTCCGGCCCCACCGCAACCTGGTCCTGAGCTCCGGCGGTGTCACCGACAGCAGCCTTGGATGCCTGATCATGAGCGAACAGCGCCAGCGGATCCGAGGTGTCAACCTGGGCCCCGGCCAGTCCTCGATCCTCCCCACCATCGACGCTGGCGTGTCCAGCCATCGTATTCGAGGGAACGAAGCGCGCCTGGGGTACGGGCGCATCGACAAGATCGGCAACTCGCTGATCGACAAAGCGGGTGTGTAGGCGTCCCGTAGCAAACTCCTCGGTGGCGAGGACCCGCTGGAGGAATGAGATGTTGGTCGCCACCCCTTCGATGCGGAACTCGCTGAGCGCACGAGAGCAGCGGGAAATCGCCCTGGCCGAGTCGGTGGACGGACTGTGGGCGATCACCTTGGCCAGCAGTGAGTCAAAGGACGGACTTGTCTCGTACCCGGCGTACCCGAAGCCGTCGGTGCGCACCCCCGGCCCACTCGGCGCGTCATAGGCCGTCAAGGTCCCACCGGCGGGACGAACCGTGCCGTCGGAGTCCATGGTCTCCATGTTGACCCTGGCCTGGATGGCAAACCCTCGGACCGGTGCCCCACCCTCGAGGCCGAGGTCAAGGCCGAGCTCTGCCAGCGTTGCGCCGTCTGCCAGAGAGATTTGGGTCTGGACCAGGTCTACCCCCGTCACCTCTTCGGTGACGGTGTGCTCCACCTGCAGCCGAGCGTTGGCCTCGATGAAGGCAAACCGGTCGCTGTCCATGTCGAGCAGAAACTCAAACGTGCCGATGTTCTGGTAGCCGACATGGTGGGCAAGCCGGACCGCGGCAGCGTGAATCTGGTCCCGTACGCCGGGATCGAGTCCGATGGCGGGCGCCACCTCGATGATCTTCTGATGCCGCCGCTGCACGCTGCACTCTCGTTCGCCGAGGTGCTGGACCGCTCCGGCCTGGTCGGCGATGACCTGCACCTCGATGTGGCGGGCGTTGGCCACCAGCTGCTCGACGTAGAGGTCGCCGTTGCCAAAGGCCCCCTCGGCCTCTGACCGGCAGCGCTCAAACGCCTCTGCGAGATCGTCGTCGGGCCCGACCACTCGGGAGCCGCGTCCGCCACCACCGGCAACCGCTTTCAGCATGAGCGATGCGTCGGCGCCGAGCGATGCTCTGAACGCGCCGACATCATCAAGATCGACGGCCCGATCCAGGCCCTGTGGCACCGGCACGTCCGCTTCGGTGGCCGCCACTCTGGCCCGAGCCTTGTCACCAAAGAGGTCCAGCATCGTCGGCGGCGGCCCGATGAACACCAAACCCGCGGCCTCGCATGCTCGGGCGAAGTCGCCGTTTTCGGCCAGAAAGCCGTAGCCGGGATGGATGGCATCACAGCCGGTTCGAGTGGCCGCTTCAATGAGCGCCGCGGCGTCCAGGTAGGCCGGCACCCCGCTCCCCGACAGCTCCACGGCCTCGTCTGCGACACGGTGATGGAGACTGTTTCGATCATCCTCGGAATGGACCGCCACCGTTCCAAGGCCCAGATCTGCGGCTCCTCGAACGATTCGGATCGCGATTTCCCCGCGATTGGCCACCAGCAGCTTCGAAATACGCACCATCGCCCTCCGGACGCAACGCTGGCCGACCCCTTCGACCAATTGTCCCTAGAGTGATGGGCCCGCCGGTCCGACACAAGTTGGGTGGCTAAACCCATCGGCCCCGGCCACCGATAACACGGCTGTGTCGAATGCCGATCATCTTCCTCCTTGGGACCGCCCTCCGGTGCAGGTGCTCATCGTCGAGGACTCCCCGACCACAATGTTGGTGGCACTCGAAGCACTCACCTCTCGCTATCACGAGGTCAGAACGGCGGCGACCGGCGAGGAAGGACTCACCCTCGCCCGTGATCACCGATTCGACGTGGTCATTCTTGACCTTGGCCTGCCAGACATCGACGGTCTTGACGTCTGCCGCGAGATTCGTACGTTTTCCGACGTCTACATCATTATTCTCACCGGCAGAACCGAAGAGAGTGACCGCATCGGCGGGCTTGTCAACGGCGCCGATGACTACGTCGTCAAGCCTTTCTCACCGGTGGAGCTGACCGCACGAGTTGAGGCGATGATGCGACGGAGAAGGGCCGAAGACCGGTCCGACCAGATCGTCGATGACGTCCTGGAGCACGGCGCGCTAAGAATCGACCGGTCATCTCGACAGGTGACGGTCAGCGGCGACGCCGTCAAGCTCACCAAAATCGAGTTCACCATCCTCGAACGCCTCCTCGACAAAGGCGGAGCGGTTGCCACAAGGCAGGAACTGGCCGAGGCGTGCTGGGGCCCCTATGCCGAAGATGGCGGCCACACCATGTCGGTCCACATCGCGAACCTTCGCAAAAAGATCGGCTGCGACGGCTCCCAGGTGACGACGGTGCGCGGCATCGGCTACCGACTGGGGATCGAGACCGTCGACAACCCTGTTCCGGCCGGGTAGCGGCTTCGTTGTTTTGGTGCTCAAAACGCCGACGAGCGGCCGCTCCACTGGAGAGTGTGGTGCGACCGCTGTTCGGAGTTGAGTGTTGCTAGTGCCAGTTTTATTGCCAGTTGGTTCTTGCCAGTTAGTTGCTTTGTGTCAGTTGGTTTGTTGCCCTTTGTGTAAGTGATGGGTGCCAGTGCTTGAATTGCCAGTTGCTTGTTAGCTGCAAGTTGCTTGATGCTTGCGGTGAGATGCGCTCGAGGTGAGCAAGTCCGTGCCAGCGGGATCTTGTTCTTCGTAGCGTTTCTTACAAGAGTGGTATCGTCACCAGACCCCGATTACTCGAGTCAAGATTCGGTCAAGATTCTTTAGACTTGCCGCTCAGCCGTCCTCCTGAAACCTCCGAGCAAATTGATCGGTCACGCGCCAGACTGGATACATGACGGTTCTCGACGACCTTTTGGCCACGTCCGGTTTTGCCCTCATCGATGGAGCAACCGGAACCGAGCTGTTTAAGCGCGGACTCGGCTCCGGAGATCCACCCGAAGCATGGAACGCCGATGAGCCGGACAAGATTCGCAGCGCCTACAAGGCCTACGTCGACGCAGGGTCCGATTGCTTTCTGACCAACAGCTTTGGTGGCACGCACTACCGGCTGGCGCTGCACAAACTCGATGATCGAGTGGTGGAGTTGAACGAGCGCGCCGCCAAGCTTGGCCGAGAGGTTGCGGACCAGGCAATGGCCGAGACGCCGGGACGGCTTGTCGTGGTCGCCGGCTCCATGGGACCCACCGGAGAACTGCTGGAACCGATGGGTTCGATGACACCGGAGGGTTGCGCTGCCGCGTTCGCCGAGCAGGCGACCGGCCTTGCCGCAGGTGGCGCCGACATCCTCTGGATCGAAACGATGAGCTCGCTCGAAGAGGTCGAGGCCGCCGTCCAGGGCGCCAGGGAAGCCTGCGACCTCCCAATCTGTGTTGCCATGAGCTTTGACACCGCGGGCCGGACGATGATGGGTGTCACCGGCACCATGGCGGCCGAGCTTGCAACCCGCCTCGGCGTGGACGCCATCGGCGCCAACTGTGGCAACAACCTTGCAGACACCGAGGCCGCGATCCGCCAGATGCGAGAGGTCAACCCCGACATCTACCTGCTGAGCAAAGGCAACGCCGGCATCCCCGAGTGGCATGGGACCGAGCTGCACTACAGCGGCAGCCCCGAGGTCATGGCCGCCTACGCGATGCGTGCTCGGAGCCTCGGTGTCTCGCTGATCGGTGCCTGCTGCGGCAGTTCACCAGAGCACATCGCCCTGATGCGGGCCGTGCTGGACGGCAAGGTTCCGGTTCCCGAGGTCGAGGAGATCACGGCCACCACCCAGTTGGTTGCCAAGAAGCGTGGCGGCCGCAGGCGCAACCGGCCCTAGCGGTCTCAGGGTCTGACGGCAGCAGCCTTGGAGAGCCGGTCCATCACCGCGCTGAGCAGGCGCCCGTCAGATGGTGGCACAACGAGCAGACGATCGAGACGGTGGGCGTCGGCCTCTCGCAACGTGGCGTAGAGGGCAACGGCGAACGCTGTGGCATTGTCTGCCAGCGGCCAATGGTGTCGGTGCTCAACCGTCACCGGGCCGATCACCCCGACGGTCAGTCCATCGTCGTTGGCCGAAGCCAGTGCGGCGGGCAGATCGGCCTTGTCGACAAGTACCACCTGCGCCTTCGGGGCGTAGTGCGAGACCAGCAGGCCCGGGGCGCGGGCGTCACCGGTTCGCCCGTCAACCACCGGCCGGTTCACTACCGCTTCGATCTCCACCTCGGAGATGCCGCCGGGGCGCAGTAGCCGTGGCTCATCGGTGGTGACGTCGATGATGGTCGACTCAACCCCGATGGCCGAGGGGCCACCGTCGAGCACCACGTCAACGTCGTCGCCGAGGTCGTCCAGGACGTGTTGCGCCGTGGTCGGACTGACAGAACCGAAGCGGTTGGCCGAGGGGGCGGCAACCCCTCCCCCGAACGCCCGCAGCAGTTCGAGCGCAACCGGATGGTCCGGCACACGGAGCCCAACGGTTGACATGCCGCCAACGGTTTCCGGGGCCACCCCATCGCCCCGCTCGACCACGAGAGTCAGCGGACCGGGCCAGAACGCGCCGGCCAACTTGTTGGCCATGGTCGACACCGACGCGCCAAACCGTTCCAGGTCCACCATGTCCGCCATGTGCACGATCAGCGGGTGCCCGGTCGGCCTGCCCTTCGCGGTGAAGATCCCGGCGACGGCCTCGGCCCGGCTTGCGTCCGCTCCAAGCCCATAGACGGTCTCGGTCGGGAACGCCACAAGCTCACCGTTGCGCAGGGCCTCGACAGCGTGGGCGATGTCGGCCGGAGTGACGCCATCCGCCCCGAGCAGCGTTGCCATATCAGCGCCGGTCGATGGTGACCGCTGTGGCTTCCGCCCGTCCTGCGGTGCCGCCGCCGACCACACGGTCGCCGTGGTACAGAACCACCGACTGCCCGGGCGCCACCCGCCGCTGCGGTGCGTCCCAGTGCAAGGTGTCCCCGTCGAGCATGGCCTGCATCGGTTGCCCGTGGGCAGAGACCTGCACAAGGTAGGGGCCCGCCACCGGCTCGTGGGACCATTCCAGGTCATCGATCTTCTGCGCCGCCACGAGCAGCTCGTCTCGATGGCCGACGGTGACGGTTGCCTGGTCATGGTCGATGTCAACCACATAGCGGCGGTCAGCGTCTCCGCCGAGGTTCAACCCCTTGCGCTGTCCAAGGGTCACCAATTCAATGGAGTCGACCTCGCCGACCTTGGTGCCATCGCCGTCGACGAGCGTTGCCGGCCGCAGCGCAATCCGGTCCCCCAGGAACACCTGGCGGCCGCCCTCGGAATGGATGAAGCATACGTCCTGGCTGTCCGGCTTGTCGGCGGTGCGCAGACCAAGGTCGTTTGCGAGCGTTCGAACCTCGTCCTTGGTGATGTCGCCAACCGGGAACGAAAGCCGGGCCAGCTGGGACTGGTCCAGCATGTGCAGCACGTAGGACTGGTCCTTTGCCTGGTCGGCGCCTCGGGCGATGCGTCGTACGCCGCCCGGCTCGTCGTCAATCCTGGCGTGGTGGCCGGTGGCGATCAGGTCAAACCCGAGGGCGTCGGCTCGCCGGAACAACTTGTCGAACTTGATGTGGCGGTTGCACTCGACACAGGGATTTGGCGTCCTGCCGCCGCTGTGATCCGCAACGTAGGGGTCGACGACGAAGCGGTCAAAGTCATCACCAAAGTTGAAGACGTGGTGGTCGATGTTGAGCTGTTGGGCTACCCGTCGAGCGTCGTCGACGTCGGAGACCGAACAACACCCCGAATCGCTCTCCCCGCCCCACAGTTTGAGGGTTACCCCGGTCACTGTGTGCCCCTGGGACACCAGTAACGCTGCAGCCACCGAAGAGTCAACACCGCCGGACATCGCAACCAATATGTCGGCCATGTCAGCCACGCTCCCGTAGTCGTTGCACTGCCGCAGGCACCGCTTCCAGTGCGGCGTCCACATCGGCATCGGTCGTGCCGTAGCCGAGGGAAAGCCGCAGGGACCCGAACGCCAACGCCCGGTCAAATCCCATGGCCGCCAACACGTGACTCGGCTCCATGGCACCGCTGGCACAGGACGAGGCAGCCGATGCCATCACGTCGTGCTTCTCGAGCAGGAACAGCAGTGCTTCGCTCTCGACACCCTCGAAACAGAGGTGGCAGATGTTGGCGGTCTTTGCGGACCGATCGACTGGCCCACCGGAGGGAAATCCAATGCGAACCCCGGACTCGACCACGCCGTCGACCGCGGCGATGATGCCATCGGCCAACCGGTCACGCAGCGCCGCCACCCGTGGCACTGCCGTTGGCCGTTCGGCAACGGTCTGGGCCGCGGCGACCGCCATGGCTGCGATCCCGGCCACGTTGTGAGTGCCGCCCCGGCGGCCCCGTTCCTGACCACCGCCCTTGGCAAGGGCGCCGACCGTGGCCCGGTCACGGACCACCAACGCGCCAACGCCCTTTGGCCCGCCAAACTTGTGGGCGCTGACCGATAGGAGGTCAACGTCTGCGGCAACATCTGCGAGGTCTACCCAGCAGAGCGCCTGCACGGCGTCGGTGTGGACCAGGGCCTGCGGGGCTCGTTTCCGAACCATCGCCACGATGTCTGACAGCGGCTGCAGCATGCCGGTCTCGTTGTTCGCTGTCATGACCGACACCACGCTGACCTGGTCGTCGAGCGCGTCGCCGAGCTGATCGAGGTCCAACACCCCTGCGGCGTCCACCCCGACAATCCGACCGCCGTGATGCTCCACCGGTTCAAGCACCGCGTGGTGTTCCACCGCTGAGCACACGGGAACCCCCGGCGATGCTTCGAGCACCCCGGAGATGGCAAGGTTGTCCGCTTCGGTCCCGCCGCCGGTGAAGACAATCTCTCCCGGCTGAGCGCCAAGGGCATCGGCCATTGTCTCGCGGGCATCATCGAGGACTCGGTTGGCTTCCCGGGCCATGCGGTGGGCGCCAGACGGGTTGCCGTAGCCATGTTCGAGCAGCGGAATCATGACCTCGAGCGCGGCGGGACGGATGGCGGTGGTCGCCGCATTGTCCAGGTAGTGATACGGCGTCTGCCGCAGCTCAGCGTTCTCGGTCACCGTTCCAGGCTATCGAGAGCTGGGCGATCACCCGGACCGATATCGCCGCGGGGATCGGCCCGGTATCCGAAGCGATTGGGCGGTAGAAGTTCGATCAGGGGGCGGGGCGGTGCAACACGGCACTTACCACTGAGACGACGACGTGCTCATCGGCGTCCACCCTGGCTTCGCCGTCGACGATCAGGCTGTGCCCTTCCGGCTCGCTGGCCGGCCACAGAACGGTCACCGAGGGCCGCTGGGCGCAGTTTCCCCTCGCCGTGCGACCGGCCGAGGCCCGTAGCTCCACCTGGCCGTCTGCTGCCGCCACCTCGAACATGAGATGGGCGGCGTGGGGGCGACTGTCCATCACCGAGCTGAGAAGAAATCCGCCACCGCGTGCGGTGATTTCGGCTGGGAGGTCTGCCATCTCGACACGAATGCTCATGACCGCAGTCTACTGCCGAGCTCGGTGGCCCAATTCGGCCACTACGGTTGTGGCCGTGACCGATCGCGGGCGAACCGACGACGGGCCCGGCCACATGGACCTGAGCCGGGCCGACGCCTACGGGCGCTCCTTCGCCGATGTGTACGACAGCTGGTACGGCGAGGTCACCGACGCCGATGGCACCGCCCGCTTCGTCGCCGCCCGGTGTCACAACGGTGGGGTCTTGGAACTGGGTGTGGGGAGCGGTCGGCTTGCGGTCCCTCTCGCCGCCCACGGTGCTGACGTGATCGGCATTGATGGTTCTGCGGCCATGCTCGGACAGTGCCCCGGCGGGCCAGCCGCCAACGGGTTGTCGCTCGTGCAGGCCGACATGCGAGCCCTGCCGCTCCGAGGTGCATTCGGAGCGATACTGATTGCCTTCAACACCTTCTTCAATTTGGCGGATGAGGCCGAGCAGGGCCGGCTGCTCGTGGAGCTGGCCGACCAGCTGGCGCCGAGTGGTGTGATCATCATTGAGGCGTTGGACGCATCGGCACTCCTCGACGGTCCGACCGATTCCATCGGGGCCAGAGCCACGACGGGCGATGACCTTGTGGTGACCGCAACCCAGCTGGATCTGGCTGGCCAGACCCTCACGGGCCAACACCTTGAGATCTCCGACTCGTCGGTGACCCTTCGCCCCTGGCGGCTCCGCTGGCTGACCCCCGACCAGCTGGATGGCCTTGCGGCCAAGGCGGGACTGGCGCTTGTGGAACGGCACGAGAACTGGGATGAGGCCCCGTTCACCGACCAGAGCGAAACCCACATCTCGGTCTACGGGCGGGCAGCCCTCTGAGCCGCTGCTCCGATACCCCGTAACCCGCCGCAGACCATCTACTGTCGGGGTATGCCTGAAGTAACCGTCGCCGTGGACATTGACCGAACGCCAAGCGAGGTCTGGAGCTACGTTCGCGACATCTCGTCCCATGTCGACTGGATGGCCGACGCCACCGAGATCCGCTTCCTTTCAGACCAGACCGAAGGGACCGGAACCTCCTTTGAGTGCGACACGAAGATCGGCCCGATCAAGCTTGTCGACGTCATGACCATCACCAGCTGGGTCGATGAGGCGGAGATGGGCGTCCGCCACGAGGGCGTGGTGACCGGCGTCGGCGTGTTCCACCTGTCGGAGAACGGCGCCGGTGGTAGCCAGTTCATGTGGCGCGAGGAACTGTCGTTTCCCCTCTGGCTCGGCGGCCCGATCGGGGAGGTCATTGCGAAGCCGATTCTCAGCGCAATCTGGAAACGGAACCTCGCCAAATTGAAGGCCACCCTCGAAAGTTCAACATCGAACCAGCATCGACCGACAACCTCTTGACAAGATGTAAGGTTTCTCCCGGGCGGCGAAGAGTCTTGCCGCCTCCACACATGTGTTTTTCCTAGGGAGGAAACCCGTGATTCAAGAGTTCAAGGATTTTATCAGCAAGGGCAACGTCTTCGAAGCCGCCGTAGGTCTCATCCTCGCCCTGGCGTTCGCGCCGGTCGTGCAGGGTCTGGTCGACAACATCATCATGCCGATCGTTGCTCGCATCTTCGGTCAGCCGAACTTCGACAGCATTCGGATCAGCCTCGGTGGCGACTACCCGATCCTGGATGCCGAGGGCGTTGACACCGGCGCAACCGGCCCCGCCTACATCGAGATCGGCACCTGGATTACCACGGTCGTCGGCTTCATCATCCTGGCGTTTGTGATCTTCATGATGGTGAAGGCATACAACAAGGCGAACAAGGTGGCCGAGGAAGAAGATGGTCCAAGCGAAATCGATCTCCTCACCGAGATTCGAGACAACCTGAAGGCCTAAGGCCCGTCGCCAGCGACGAACGTTTGCTCAACGGGGAGCAGTACGTTCAACGGCGAAACTGATGTTCAACGGCGAGTCGTCCTCGGACGGCTCGCCGTTTGATTTTTGCTAGAGCGTTGCGGGACCCGGTCCAGCTAGAGCGAAACGATGGTGCCCTCTTCGGCCCCGACCAGGGTCTCGCCGACGTGGCGAACCTCGGTCACGCCTTCCACCCGCTGCTTGAGAATGCGCTCAAGGCCCTGCTTGAGGGTTTGGGTGGACGCAGGGCAGCTGACACACGCGCCGACCAGTTCGACCGAGACGATGCCGCTGGCGTCATCAACGCCCTTGAGGAAGATGTCACCCTGGTCGGCCTGGATGGCGGGACGGATGACTTTCACCACCTGCGCAACCTTGTCATACAGCTCGGACTGCTCGTCGGCCGCGTCGGTGCCCGGCTGCGTCGCCTCGGTTTCGGCCGCAGGAAGGTCTTCGGTTGCGGTGCTTGCAATGGGTGACGTTTCGGGCATGGTCTCCACGCTATCGGTCTACGCTAACTACATATGAAATCGTCGGGTGGAGCCGAAACATTCCCAGTTCGCCCGGGTTTCATTTTCGCCCACCAGGGCGGCTGGGATGAACTGCTGCTCGTGCTCGGCCCATTGGCCATCGTCGGGGGCCTTTTGTGGCTCGCAAACAAGCGTGTCACCGCCCAGCTGAACCAGAGTGAGGGGGCGCTCAGCGCCCCGGGCGACGACGAGAAGGGCCGCTCCGAGCGGTGACCCTAGGAAGAATCGCCCACCCCCGGTCACCCCAGTCCCAAACACGATGACTGTTGTCGAACGAACCGCCGTCGTCGGCGAGTCAGAACTTCTTGCGCTGCGCTCGGCCAGGACCGACCTTGTCCGGGAGCTCGCCGACGGACCAGACCGTTGGACCATGGAGACCGGCCCGTTCCGGTCCTATGAACGCACGCTGAGCGTCGAGCACAGCACGGTCGAACACAGCACCGTCGAGCACAGCACCGACGAGCACAACACCGACGGCTACAACGCCACAGAGCGGTACAGGGTCACGGAGCGGACCGAGTACCAGTTGGCGATGCGGATCTGGTGGCCGTACCTGTGGTTGCCGATGCGCATGGGCATCGCCGACACCGACCGGGCCCCTCGCCGCCGCTGGTGGTGGCCAAAAGAGGTGGTCTCCGCCGACACGGCGTTGCTGATCTCGCACCTCGGCACCATCGGCATGATGGCGGGCTTCATGGGGGTGCTGATCGGCCAGACCATCACCTTCGCAGCAACGGACTTCGGCGTTGACGACGCCGCCCAGGCCAACACCCTCGCCGCGGTGCGGGTGGGTGTGCTGCTGTCGTTCTTCTTTCTCGGCCGGGCCGACAAGTCCGGCAGGCGGCCGCTGATTCTCCGCTTTGCCTTCGCCGCCATCTTGTTCACCATCCTCGGAGCGGCGTCACCGAACATGTTCGCCCTCGGCGGCAGCCAGACCATTGCCAGAGGTCTCACCACCGGGCTGTTGACGCTGATAACCCTGGCCTCGACCGAAGAGGTTCCCGCCTCGTCGCGTGCGCTCAGCATCAGCTTCATGACCCTCACCACCGGCTTTGGCGCTGCGCTGGTGGTGTGGATCCTCCCGGTGGCCGACCTCTTCGTCGGCGCGTGGCGGGTGGCCTACGTGTTCCCCGTGGTGTTCCTGCCTCTGCTGGCGTGGATCTCGAAATCGCTGCCGGAGACCAGGCGGTACCGTGCGGCGGACACGAGCGAGGCCCCCGCCCCCATCAACTGGCGGCGCTTCGCCCTCATCGCAGGCTCGGCGTTCACCGCCGCGCTGTACCTGTCCCCCGCGTCGCAACTCCGCAACGAGTTCTTGACCGATGACCTGGACTTCTCCGCAACCGACGTGTCCCTGTTCCAGCTGAGTATCTCGCTGCCGGCAACCGTGGCGGTGCCGATCGGCGGGTTCATCGCCGACCGATATGGCAGAAAGTGGTTCGGTGCCACGGCCCTCGGATTGAGCGCTCTGTTCAGCGCCATCTCCTACCAGTCGACCGGCTGGACGTTGTGGGTCACCGCCGGTCTCGGTGTGTGCCTGGCCGGCGCCACCATCCCCGCCCTGCGGGGGTATCAGACCGAACTCTTCCCCACCCGGGCTCGGGGTCGGGTTGGCGGCATGATCGATGTGATCGGCGTTGCGGGCTCGGCGATCGGCCTTGTCGTCGTTGGTCAGCTCGCGGTGCGCTGGGATGATCTGGGCGATGCGATAGGCGTGCTGGTCTTCGCTCCGCTGGTGGTGGCACTTGTCATCATCGTCGCCTACCCCGAGACCGCAGACAAAGAACTTGAAGAGTTCAACCCCCACGACCCGAGGATCGAGCACCGCTAGGTCCCAGGGACTGATTCTGACGGGCGGCTGTCAGGATGCGAGCAGGATGCGGCGAGCCTCGGTCAGCTCGGCGATGCGAGACGCTGCTCCCTCATCGACGCCGCCGTGATCAGGGTGGGCTTCGCGGAGCAACGACCGGAACTTACGTTGCACCACCCGCTTCGGCGGGCCGTTGTCATCGGAGCGTTCGATTTCCAGTATCTCCATGGCCCACGCCACCGGATCGTTCCAGGACTTCAGGTCCGCAAGGTCAACCGTGTTGCCGTCCATCAGCCAGGAGATGAACGCGTTGTCCACGGGCCGGGCCCAGAACAGTGCCGACCGGATGGACTCGAACACCGGGCCTCTGGCAATGGCGGGCAGCGACGCCGCGGCGTAGAGCGCACCGAGGGCCAACTGAACCGGCCGGGCCGATTCGTCGTCAAAGTCGAAGTCGAGCGAGGAGCCCTCGGCCACGAGACGCTGCGTGCTGACCGTCAGGCCAACCCGATCCGACTGGAACCGATGACGAACCCGAGGTTGGACCACCCGTTGCCCGACGGCCAACGTCTCCAGCACGTTGACCAGGTCTTCCCGCAGTTCGGGCGCAACCCGAGGGGCGTTGTGAGCAACGATGGCGGCAAGCAGCACTCCGCCCGCGCCGGGAGCCGGATCCACCGGGAGGTTTCTACTTCCGAGAGCGACCCGCCTGGTCGGCGCGATTGGGCGCGAATGACAAATATCGAGTTCTGCCACGATCACCTGACCAACGGTACAAGACGAACCGGTCCTTCGAGAGATCATCCAGGCCGAAAGACGTTCGTTCGCTAGGATCCAGCCATGAAGTTCGACATCGATGACCTACGAGTACGGCCAGGCAAGAAGCTCAACCTCGCCAAGATTGACACCAGGTCAACGCCGTTTTGGGTTTCCGATGACAAAGAGGGCGCTCTAGAGCGCCGTGGCGTCCTAAACG